>DASZQT010000330.1:0-19753 GCA_035549515.1 Pseudolabrys sp.
TTTCGAATGGTTCGCGCCGCGCTCGCGTCCCGAGGGCGAGGTGAGCGGCAGCTTCGAGGTCGTGTGCCAGGCTTCGGCCAAGACGCTCACCGTGCCGGCCGACAAATCGATCCTGGAAGTGCTCGGCGAGAACGGCATCGAAGTGCCACGTTCCTGCGAGCAGGGCATCTGCGGCACGTGCGAATGCCGTGTGATCTCCGGCGAGATCGACCACCGCGACAGCATCCTGTCGACGGCCGAGCGCGCCGCCAGCGCAACCATGATGATCTGCGTGTCGCGCTGTCGTGGCGCGCGCCTTGTGCTCGATATTTGAAACCCGAGAGGTTCCCCATGAACCAATACAAGTTCCCCTATCTCGATCCGCACCAGAGCCGCACGCATGAGCCGTCGCAATGGCAGCAGGAACTCGCCAACGCGATCGAGAGCGTGTTCACCAAGGGCGCGCGCGAGCTCGACGACGTGGTGGCTGGCTTGAACGGCACGCGCGTGCGGCCGCCGGACGGCGCCGACTGGACCCGCGAGAACTTCACCGCATTGATGCGCGAACTGGGAGCTTGAACCATGTCAGTCGCCACGCTCGAACCCCGCACCGCCGCCGCCACGACCGCGCCGGCGCCGACCGATCAGCAGGTGCAGGCCTATCTGCGCACCGGCCTGCGCAATCGCTGGTGGCCGATCCTGCCCTCGCGCTTCGTCGCGCCCGCCGGCAAGCCGCTCGGCATCACAAGGCTCGGCGAGCCGCTGGTGCTGTGGCGCGATCATCAGGGCGTCGTCCATGTGCAGGCCGATCGCTGCCCGCATCGCGCCGTGCCGCTCTCGCGCGGCATCAATGAAGGCGACCGCCTGCGCTGCAATTATCACGGCGTCGAGGTCGGTCCCGACGGCAAGGTGTTGAGCGTGCCAGGTCAGCCCGGCTGCCCGCTCGAAGGCAAGAAGGCGGTGAAGACCTATCCGTCGCAGGAAATCAACGGTGCGATCTTCGTCTGGTTCGGCGACGCGCTGCACGAGGAGGCCGCCGCCTTCGAGCCGCCGCCGGAGATCACGGCGCCGGAATATTCGAGCTTCCTCTGCTATGCCGATTGGGAAATGCCGTGGCGCTACGCGTTCGACAATCTCATGGACCCCATGCACGGCACCTTCCTGCATGCCAATTCGCACACGATGTATCAGGGCGACACGCAGGCGCATTTCGCCACGCGCGACACGCCGCATGGCTTCTTCTTCGAGAAGACCGGCCAACGCGACGTCAATTTCGACTGGAGCGAGCTGGTCGACAACGGCGCGCTCTATGTGCGGCTGGAAATTCCCTATCCGCCTTCCGGCGGCCCGGGCGGCAATTTCGGCATCACCGGCTTCGGCACGCCGATCGACGAGAACAATATGTGCGTATTCTTCTGGCGCACGCGCAAGGTTTCGGGCTGGCAGCGCGACACCTGGCGCTTTCTCTACAAGACCAATCTCGAGAAGCGGCACTGGCACGTGCTGGAGCAGGACCGCGAGATCCTCGCCGGCCTCAAGCCGGGGCTGGAAAAATACGAGATGCTCTATCAGCACGATGCCGGCGTGATCCGGCTGCGCCGCTATCTGGCGCAGCAGGCGCGCAAGCAGCTCGCGGATCTCATGGCAGCAGGGAAACTCTGACAGTGAAAACGATTATTGTTCGTCCGAAAGCCGGCCTCACTCGGCGCGGCGCGCTCGCGCTTCTTGCCTCCGCCGCGGCGGCGCCCGCCTTCGCGGCCGGCGCATCGCAGGTGCCGCCCGCCTTCCCGCAGCGGCAGATGACGCTGATCGTGCCGTTCAGCGCCGGTGGGCCGGTCGACGTGCTCGGCCGCCTGCTGGCGCAGGAATATCAGGCGCGCTCGGGCATCCCCGCCATTGTCGAGAACAAGACCGGCGGCGCCGGCAATATCGGCATCGAATATGTGCACAAGGCGGCGCCCGACGGCGCCACGCTGCTGCTGATCCCGGCCGGCAATCTCACCATCAATCCGACCTTGATGACGAACCTGACCTTCGACGTCGAGCGCGATTTCGCGCCGGTGACCATGCTCGCGAGCGCGCCCAATGTGTTCGTGGTGTCGCCCAAGCTCGGCGTGACCAGCATCGCGCAATTGATCGCGAAGGCGAAGAGCCAGAAGCTGAGCTATGGCTCGCCCGGCGTCGGCAGCCAGCTTCATCTCGCCATGGAATTGTTCAAGGAGAAGGCCGGCATCGACATCCAGCACGTGCCCTATCGCGGCTCGTCGCAGGCGCTTCAGGACCTGCTCGGCGACCACATCGACATCCTGTCGACCAATCTGCCGGCGGTCCTATCTGCGATCAAAGCCAGGCTGATCGTGCCGCTGGCGATGACCACCGCGCAGCGCAGTTCGCTGGTGCCCGAGGTGCCGACGCTGGCCGAATCCGGCATCGCCGGGATCGACGTAACCTCGTGGTACGGCATGCTGGCGCCGAAAGCCGTGCCGAACGACGTGCGCGACGCCATCTACACCGTGACCAAGTCGGTGCTGGAGCAGCCGGCGATCCAGGACAAGCTCACGGCGCAGGGCCTGACCGTGCAGACCGAGACGCCGGACGTCTTCGGCGCGCGCATCAAGCGCGAAACCGAGATGTGGGCCAAGGTGATCAAGGCGCGGCATATCACCATCCAGTGATGCGCCGACGAGGCGCGGCCGGATCAGGCGTCAAGCTCGGTCATCAGCAGATCGTAGCGCTCGATCACGATCTGCTGGCGCGCGACCGAGATGATGCCTTTCTTCTGCAGCTTGTCGAGCGTCATCGTCACCCATTGCCGAGTCGAGCCGACGATGGTGGCGATCTGGTCGTGCGTGAGCTTGCGATCGATAAAGAGCCGGTTGCCCTCGCGCCGACCGTGGTTCTCGGCGAGAATGACCAGCAGTTGCGTCAACCGCTCGACCACCGAGCGGGTGCCGAGCATCTGCACCAGCGCCGAATAGCACTTGCCCTTGGCGACCAGGCCCTCGATCAGGCAGAGCGCGAAGGCGGGCTGACGCTGGATCAACCCGCGGATGACGCGCGCCGGCAGATAAAGCAATTTGCACGGCTGCACCACGTCCGCCGACCAGACGTGCTGGCCGCCGCCGAACAGTTCCGGACCACCGACAAAATGGCCGGCCGGCCAATAGGCCAGCGTGATCTGACGGCCGGATGGCGCAGCATAGAAGGTGCGCACGAGGCCGCGCTCGATCAGCCAGATGCCTTCGTGCGCGTCGCCCTGCATGAACACGGCGGCCCCGGCATCGAGACTGGTCTCCGAGCCGGCGCGGCGCAGTTCGCGCCATTCCTCATGGGTGAGCCGCGACAGGAAGTTGGCGCCGGCGTTGAGCTCCTCGACCGACTCCGCCAGGAACAGCGCCGAGCCGCCTTCGGTCTCCGTGTTGCGCAAAGGCTGGTTCATGGCCGTCAATCCATGTTCGGATTTTGCGACAGGAGCACGGCGAGGTCACGGATGTCGCTGTCGCTCAAGCGTTTGGCGATTTTGACCATGGTATCATTGGGTCCGCCGCGGCGGCCATCCCGGTAGTCGGCAAGTTCCTTGGCGAGATACCAGTCGCGCTGACCGGCGATGCGCGGCGTCAGCTTGGGATTGTCGGCGTTGAACCCGGCGGCGCTATGGCAGGAGAGGCAGCCGTCCGACTGCCCATCGCCCTTGTTCGCCAGTTCGCGCGCACGGGCGAGATCGCCCTCGCCTTCGATGGTCGGCTTCGGCCACGGCGGCGCCTGCTGCGCGAACCAGTCGGCGACGCGAGCGTAATCGGCGGTCGCCACCTCGGTCGCGGTCTTGTGCATCTGCCCGCCGTCATTCGCGCGCTTGCCGTCGCGAAATTCATAAAGCTGCTTGACGATGTAGTCGGGCTTCTGCCCGGCAAGCCGGGGAAACTTGATGTGGTTGCCGGCGCCGTCGAGGCCGTGGCATTCCGCGCAATGATCCCAAGGGTCGCCGCCCGGATCGTCCCACGAATCGGCGCGGCTCGTGACGCCGAGCGCGGCGATGGCGAGTAGCGCGAGCGCCGCCAGCGCGAACGTCGATGCTGCGCCGGGCTTCCGCACCGCCCTCACCGGTTCTGCTGCTCGAACGCCTTCAGGCTCTCGGCGCGGATATACGCAATGCAGCGGCGCTTGAGCTCGGCAAAGCGGGCATCGGCCGTGATCTCCGACACGCGCGGCCGCGGCAGATCGACGGTAAGATCGGCGATGATGCGGCCCGGACTCGCGCTCATGATCAGCACGCGGTCGGCCAGGAAGATCGCCTCATCGACATCGTGGGTGATGAACAGCACCGTGGTGCCGAATTCGTTCCAGATGTTGAGCAGGCTCTCCTGCATCATCAGCCGTGTCTGCGCGTCGAGCGCGCCGAACGGTTCGTCCATCAACAGCACGCGCGGATAATTGGCGAGCGCGCGGGCGATGCCGACGCGCTGCTGCATGCCGCCCGACAATTCGGCGGGATAACGGTTGGCGAAACGCGCGAGCCCCACCATGTCGAGGAAAGTGTTGGCGATCGATTCGGCGCCGGCCGAGGATTGCCCCGCCATCTTCGGGCCGAAGGCGACATTCTCCTTCACCGTCTTCCAGGGAAACAGCGAATATTGCTGGAACACCATGCCGCGGTCCGGGCCCGGACGGGTGACCACTTCGCCGTCAACGCGCACGCTGCCTTTGTCCGGCATCACATAGCCGGCGACGGTGTTGAGCAAGGTCGACTTGCCGCATCCCGACGGGCCGAGGATGCAGACAAATTCGCCCGGCTCGATGCGGATCGATGTCTCCTCGACCGCCTTGTGCGCCTTCTTGCCCTTGCCGAACACGATTTCGACACTGTCGATCTCGACCAGACCGGTGTCGACCGAGTGGCTGGGTGCGGTGCGTGCACCAGCGCGGCCCGTGCTGCGGAAGGGCATCGAGATCACGCTGTTCAGCATGTGATGGCTCCTTCCGTCGAAGAGGTCCAGGGGACGTCCTGGCCGCGCCGGCCGCGCGCCAGCCAGAGCGCCGAGCCCACGAGCATGACGAGGCCAAGAATCGACCCGGCGGTGCCGTAGGGTTCCAGCGCAAAGGCGGAAGAGCTTTCGACGCCGAGGATCGCGAAGCTGCCGACCCAAGATGGGGTCGAACAACAAGCGATCGAGAACAGGGTCGCGTTGGTGAGTCCGGTGAACAGCGCGCCGGCGCTGGTGAGCACACCGGAAGCGCCGGCGCGCAGGCATTCCTGCGGCGTCGCATGCGCCTCCAGACGTTCGAGCATCAGGCCGAGATTGAGCCCGATCAGCCCACCGGTGAGCGCCACCAGCAAAATCTTGTGCGGCTGCAGCGAGAGGCTCCATTCGGCGATGCCGTGGCCCCAATTCATGTCCATGTAGCCGATTTCCAAAAGCCATTCGTTGAGGATGATCGGCACCATGTCGCTGACCGAGCCGGTGCTCGCGATAATGCGCGCGACATTGCCGAACCAGTCGTAGGGCGTGACGTAGTTCGGCAGATGGCCGTAGCGCAGGACCGGAATGGCGAGCAGCACGAAATAAAACACAATGGGGAATCCGAGCGCGCAGCCGAGCACCAGCCGGCGCCAGCGCTTCACGCCGGTGACCGCGGTCCGCAGGGTGGCGGTTTCGTGCCAAGTCCGATCCAGGGCCAAGGTGGTCATCGCGATTTCCTCTGCCAAGAGAGCATGGGCTGGGTGAGCTTGCGCACGGCGAGCGTCGACAGCGTGCCGAGCGCGCCGATCATCAGCATGCCGACGATGATGTCGGGGTAGTTGATCAGCGAGTAGGCGTTCCAGGTGAAATAGCCGATGCCGTATTGGCCGGAGATGATTTCGCCGGCGAGCAGCGAGAACCAGGACACGCCCATGCCGATGGCGAGGCCAGTGGCAATCGAGGGCAGCGCCGCCGGCATCACGACGTGCCAGAAGATATGCAAGGGCGATGCCCCGAGCGACTGAGCCGCGCGCACCAACACCGCCGGCGTCTGCTCGACGCCATGCACGGTGTTGAGCACGATCGGGAACAGCGCGCCCAGGAAGGTGATGTAGATGATCGAGGATTCCTCGGTCGGCCACATCAGGATCGCGAGCGGAATCCAGGCCACCGCCGGGATCGGCCGCAGGATTTCGATATAGGGCACGATCAGCTCGCGCAGCAGCTTCGAGCGGCCCATCAACACGCCGGTGAGGATGCCGGCGGCCGAAGCGAGCGCGAAGCCGATGGCGATGCGCCGCATGCTGACGCCGATGTGCAGATAGAACTTGGTCTCGTGCAGATGCTTGAGGAAGGCCGTCAGCACGACCATCGGGGTCGGGATATTGTCGAAGCGGATGAAGAAATTGAGCTTGGTGACGCAGGCGAGCTGCCAGATCAGCACGCCGAGCGCGACCGAGGCCAGTCGCAGCGCCCAGATGCGCGCGATCGCGCCCCATTCGATTTCGGCGAACCAGCCGGCCGCGGCCGGCTCATCCGGCAGCGGCGCCTCGATATGCGGGTCCACGGCCGCCTGCGGCGACTGCGCCTCGGGCTCGCCGATCACGGCGAGATTGCTGGTCTTGCTCATGCGCGCCCGGCCTCCGGTACTGCAGCTTCCAAACAGACGGCGGACCCGCGCGGCGCGGGCCCGCCGTCATCGCGTTTACGACTGGAATGCGCCCCAGGCTTGATCGAAGCTCACCACGGTGCCGCCGACCGTCTTGGCGTAGGCGGCCGCGTCCGGCTTGAGCAGGAAGGGCGAATAGCTGCCGTCCTTGCCCTTCACGTAGAACGCCGACTTGCCGAAGATCTTCAGGCCGGTGTCCTTGTCGTAGACATAGGTGGCGTTGAGCTTGGCGCCCTCGGCGTTGTACTTGGCGACGGCTTTCAGGAAATCCGCCATGGCCGTGTAGGTCTTGATGCCATCGCGCGCGTGCCAGATCTCCATCGGATAGCCGGCATAGATCTTCGGATCGACGATTTGCGCCTGCTGCTTGGCGTAATCGACACCGAGCGCCTTGTAAGCGGTCTTGACGTAGTCCTCGGTGATCCAGGCCTTGAAGTCGAGCGGCGGAATCTGCTGCTCCTTGGCGAGCACGGTGTGGTCGAACTTCAGCGCATCGATCCACTGCGGCTTGATGGTCGGGTCGAGCGTCAGCAGCCCGCCCTTGGAGAAGTAGAGGTAGAGCACTTCCTTCTCGACCCCCGTCCACTTCTCCATCATCTCGACCGCGTGCATCGGATCGGCCTTGATCCACTGGCCGGCGTCATAAACCGCTTCGATGAAGGCGACGACGACCTCGGGATATTCCTTGGCGAAGTCTTCGCGCACGACGACCCCGTGCAGATACGGCACGCCGGTCTGCGAGCCGTCATAGATCTTGCGCCCCGTTCCGCGGAACTCCATCAGTTCCGACCATGGGCAGAAGTCGGCATGGGCGTCGATCTTGCTCGCCGCGATATTGGCGGCGCCGACGGCGGGCGCCTGGTTCTTCATCTCGTAGCCGCTGGTCGGGATCTTGGCGTCCTGCATCGCCTTCAGGAGCATGCCCCAGGAGGCGGAGCCGACCGGCGTCGAGATCGATTTGCCCTTGAGATCCTCGATCGAATAGATGTTCGAGGACACCGGCACGACGATGCCGTTGCCGGAACCTTTCAGGTTATAGCCGGTGCCCGCGACATAGAGACTGCGCAGGCTGTTGGTGGCCTGGAACTTGGCGCCGTTCACGATCAGCGGATAGTCGCCCATCACGCCGATCGCGAGCTTGTTCGCCAGCATCTGGTTGGTGATCGGGCCGCCGGAGGAGTAGTCGCTCCATTTGATGTCGTAGTCGACGCCTGCATACTTGCCGGTGTGCGGGAGATGCTTTTCGAGCAGCTTGAGTTCCTTGATGACGATGCCGGCGCTGTAGGTATCGGTGCACATGCTCTGGTGACCGATGCCGATCTCGATGGTCTTCGCCTGGGCCGGAATCGCCAGCGCCGTCACCAGCGCCGCCGAGAGCCAGAATTTTGTAAGGGTCATGTCGAACTCCCCGTGTTTATGGAGACCCGCAACTTGTTCTCCGGTCGGGCTTAATAGGCGCAAATGGCGTGCCAGTTGCCTCGTTGCGCCGAGCGGTTTGGCTAGCCCTCTGTTCCGATTTGACTTTTTCCAGTTTCAAGGCGGACGGCGGCTGCCGCCATATTGAGCGCCTGCTCAGGGCTTGTGCGCCGTTCGGACAAGTTGCGCGGAAGGAGCAGGCATTGCGCGAAAAACCGATAAGACAAGTTGGCGGAGCGCCGCCGTCGCGCATGATGCCAAGTGCCGCTTCCGACCGATCCGATAGGCTGCGTCATGCGGGTCCCGCTTCGCCAAAATTCGAGCAAAGGCTAGCGAGAGAACGGCACGCGGCAAACCGCGCGCGGCCTATATTGCCGGCTCCGCAAAGCACGCTCGGTTCAAAGAACGCAGGAAATGAGCAAGACCGTTTTTGCTATTCGTCAACCGAGGGCGCGCAATTGCGCTTCGATATCCGGCGCCAGCCAGTCGCGCTCACCGAGCGCGCCGAGGCGCAGCACACCGTTGGAGGATACCGCATAGGCGGTCGGCAAGCCGGCGACGTGCCAGGCAGCGCCGACCGATTTGTCGCTGTCGAGCAGCACCGGGAGATCGGGCGCCGGATGGTCGGCCAGGAACGCCGCGATACGCTCGCGGCTGTCGCCGAGATTGACCGCAAGCACGGCGATGCCGCTATCTTCAAGACGCCGGCGCAAGACAGCGAGCGCGGCGAGTTCGCGTCGACAAGGCGGACACCACACAGCCCAGAAGCTGACCAGCAGCGGATGACCGCGATAATCGGCGAGCCTGTGCGGCCGTCCGGTGAGATCGGCGAGCGTGAAGTCCGGCGCGCCCACATCACCGGGCAAGGGAACAAGCGCCAGCGCCTCGGCGCGCGATGCCATCGGAAAAGCCGCCGTGGCAGCGAGCATCAACAGGCGGCGGCGGTCGATCGTCATCGCCGCGGCACGCGTACCTTGAAGACGTGGCTCTCCGGAAGCCCGTGCACATATTCGTAGTCGATCGGCACGCCACGGCAGTCGTGCGTCAGCCGCGTCATCTTGAACAGCGGTGTGCCGGCCGCGACGTGTAGACGCTGCGCGATCTCACCCTCGGCCGGCGCCATTTCCAGCGTCACGTCGGCAAAGCCGAGCGGGATGCCGAGCGCGCGCTCGATCAACACGAAAATATCCTGGCGCGCCAAATCCTGCTGCTGCAAGCGACGGCCGATGTCGAGCGGAAAGTAGCTGAGGTCATAGGACATCACGCGGCCGCCGGCGATGCGCAGCCGCGCGATGCGCGTAAGCCGCGTACCAAGGTCGAGCCCGAACGCGGCGGCCACTGCTTCCGGGGCGTCGCATTCGGCGACGTCCAGCACTTCCGAACGCGTGCGCACGCCCATCGGCGCCAGCATTTCGCCGAAGCCAAGCAGCCGGCCCAGATTCTGCACCGCGCAGACGCGACGCAGGAACCAGCCCTTGCCATGATGACTTTCGACGATGCCGTCGTCGCGCAACGCCTCCAAGGCCTGCCGCACGGTGACGCGGCTGACGTCGAACTGGCGGATCAGCTCATGCTCGGAAGGCAAGCGGTCGCCGCGCGTCAGCCCGGTCGACAGAATACGTTCGAGCAGCCAGTCGCGGATGCGGATATATTTGGGCGCATCGTCAATGGCCGCGTATCCGGCCCGCTCCGGATCCGCCTGGCGCAAGGTGATACGCGACGAGGGCATCGGCGCTTCCTTTTTGCTTCCGCTTCTTTCCGTTCAGTCTCCCCGCAGCCGTCCGATTGCCCAGCGCACATTCTTGCGCACGTCGGGGTCGGAGTCGTCCACGTGGTCCTGCAGATAGGGCAGCGCGGAAGGATGACCGATTTCGCCGAGCGCGGCGGCGACTTCCTTGCGCAGATTGCTGATCTCGTGCTCGAGATAAGGCCCGAGCGACGGCACCGCCTCGACGACGCGCAGCTTGCCGAGGCTGCGCGCGGCCTTCAGCGTCACCTGCCAATACTCGTCGCCGAGCGCGGCGATAAGCGGCGCGCCGACATTGTGGCCCGCCATGCGCGCCATGGTCTCGGCCGCGATCTCGCGCACCATCCAATCGCCGTCGTTGAGCGCCGACAGGACGGCGGCGACCGCGTGCGCATTGGTCGAAAAGCCGAGCGCGGAGACGGCGGCGCGCCGCACCGCGGCCTCCGGGTCGCGCGCGCCGGCGATGAGCGCCGGCAGCGCCTCCTCCATCTTCAGCCAGCCGATGACCAGCACCGCCTGCTCGCGCACCGTGGCATCGTCGTCGTTCAACGCTTCGATCGCCGGCTTGAGCGCCGCCGGCTGCCGCAGTTCCTTGAGCCCGCGGAAGGCCGACATGCGCACGAAGGGCTTGGGGTCGCTGACATAGGGCAACAAAGGCTCGGCCGCCGCGGGATCCTTGAGCTCGGTGAGGCTGTCGGAGGCCGCGCGCGCGACGGCATCCTCGGTGTCAGAGAGCGCGCCGGCGAGAGCGGCGGCAACTTCGGGCCCATCGAACCCCGACAGCGCGATCGCCGCTTGCAGCCGGACCTCCGGCGCTTCGTCCGCGATGGCGCGCGCGAGATGCGGGATCGCCTCCGGCGCCGCGGTGTCGGCCAGGTCCATCACGGTGACGCGGCGGGTGCCGACATCGGCATCGTCGAGCCCGGCGGCGATCTCTTCGACGTCGCCGAAATCCTCGAACGGCTTGGTTGCGTTCATCGGTCGACCCTATTTCAACAGGTAAGGAATGTTGACGGTGACCGCGCCGGTCGGGCAGTCGGCCTCGCACGGCATGCAGTACCAGCACTCGTCGTATTTCATATAGGCCTTGCCGGTGAGATCGGAGATGCGCAGCACGTCGAGCGGACAGACATCGACGCAGACGGTGCAGCCCTTGTCGGCGATGCATTTGACTTCGTCGACGACGACCGGGACGGATGTGGCGGTATTGGCGAGCGGCATGAAAGGTCTCCTGCTTGCGGCAACGGCTACTCGGCCGCCTCGGAAGCGACGATGCGCTGCTTGTAATAGGCGTCGCGCTCGTGCTCTTCGATTTCGATGATGTAGGGCGCGATCGGCTTCTTGGCATGCGCCGGCTTGCCGTCGGGGCCCTTGGTGAGGATGGTGTGGCAGAACCAGTTGTCGTTATCCCGTCCGGGATATTCGACCCGGTTGTGGTAGAGGCCCCAGCGGCTTTCGGTGCGGTAGAGCGAGGCTGCCGCCGCCATGTCGGCGCAATCCAGAATGGACTGCACTTCGAGCGCGCGCATCAGTTCGTGGCTGTCGCGCGCGACCATGGCGTTGTTCATGTCGTCGCGCACCTCCTCGAAGCGGCGCTGCGCGAGCTGCATCTTGCGTGTCACCTTCGGCGGCTGCAGATAGTCGTTGACCAGGCGGCGGGCCTTGTATTCGACCTGGTTCGGCGGAATGCCGTCGGCGCGCTGCGTCGGCGCCAGCACCCGCTCCTGCTCCTTGATGATCGCTTCCGCGTCGATGTCGGCGTAATCGACCTCTTTCACGAAATCGACCGCGTCCTCGCCGGCGAAGGCGCCATTGGTGAAGGCGCCGAGCATATAATTGTGCGGCACGCTGGCCATGTCGCCGGCGGCGTAGAGGCCCGCCACCGTGGTGCGCGCGTTCTCATCGACATAGACGCCGGACGCCGAATGACCGGAGCAGAACCCGATCTCCGAGATGTGCATCTCGATCATCTCGTCCTTGTAGTCGGTGCCGCGATTGCTATGGAAACGACCGCGCGTCGGCCGCTCGACGATATGCAGCACGCGCTCGATCTCGGTCACCGTCTCGGGCGCCAGATGATTGAGCTTGAGGAACACCGGGCCCTTGCCGGATTGCAGTTCGTTGTAGAATTCCTGCATCATCTGGCCGGACCAGTAATCGCACTCGATGAAGCGGCGGCCTTCGTTGTTTGCGGTGTAGCCGCCGAACGGACCGGCGACATAGGCGCAGGCCGGACCGTTATAGTCCTTGATCAGCGGATTGATCTGGTAGCATTCGAGGTTCGCTAAGCCGGCGCCGGCGTGATAGGCCATTGCATAGCCGTCGCCGGAATTGGCGGCGTTCTCGTAGGTGCCATAGAGATAGCCCGAGGTCGGCAGGCCGAGACGGCCGGCCGCGCCCATGCACAGGATCACGGCCTTGGCGCGGATCACCAGGAATTCGGCCGAACGCGTGTTGACGCAGATGGCGCCGGCGACGCGGCCGTCCTTGCCGGTCAACAGGCGCGTCGCCATGAAGCGGTTGGAAATCAGCACGCGCTCGCGCTTGAGCTGGCGATAGAGCGCCTTCTTGACCGTCTCGCCGTTCGGCATCGGCAGCACATAGGTGCCGATGTGATGCACCTTCTTGACGTCGTAGTCGCCGTTCTGATTTTTCTGGAATCGGATGCCAAAGCGATCCAGTTCCTGAATGATGTCGTAGCAGTTTTGCGCGTATTTATAGACCGCCGCCTGGTCGACGATGCCGTCATTGGCGATGGTGATTTCCTTGGTGTACTGCTCCGGCGTGGCGTAGCCGGGGATCACCGTATTGTTGAGCCCGTCCATGCCCATGGAGATGGCGCCGGAACGCTTGACGTTCGCCTTCTCGAGCAGAATGACATTGGCCTTCGGGTTCTTCTTGCGCGCGCGGATCGCGGCCATCGGCCCGGCGGTGCCGCCGCCGATCACCAGCACGTCGCACTGGACCTCGGATATGCCGCTGCGAATTTCGTCCATTGTCGTCGTCCTTCCTGAAAGTCAGTGTCCCGTGTGCGCCGCCGCGATATCGGTGAGGTAGGCGAACGGGAAAATCCCGCGGTCGTGGCCGTCGGAGAACGACAGCCGCAAGGCGTAGCTCCCCATCGGTTCCACGCCGGTAATGGTGAGACCGGACTGCGCCGGGACTGCCCAGCCGTTGAGCGCAAAGCGCACCGAATTGGCATCGCGTGCCTTTTCACGCAGCAACGCGGCCGTGTAGTCGGACGTGACGCCGTTCTCCCAGGTCACCGAGAGACGGGTGCGGTCACGGCTCAGTCGGACTTCGGTCGGCTGCATCGCTTATCCTTCAGGGGAGATATCCCCCTTCATGCGCGAACCGTGCCAGAGGTCCGCGTGCACCCGCTAGCAAGTAGTTGACCGACAGCCCGGCGATTTCCGGGATTCCTCTCTGCCATCGCTGGAGAGCCCGCCCATGGCATTCGCCGTCACCGAAGCCTGTATCCGCTGCAAATACACCGACTGCGTCGAAGTCTGTCCGGTCGACTGCTTCTACGAAGGCGAGAACATGCTCGTCATTCATCCCGACGAATGCATCGATTGCGGCGTGTGCGAACCGGAATGCCCGGCCGAAGCCATCATCGCCGACACCGCGCCCGATGCGGCGCGCTGGCTGGAACTCAACGCCAAATACGCTCTGCTGTGGCCGAACATCGCGGACAAGAAAGATCCGCCGGCGGACGCGGACGCATTCAGCGGCCAACCCAATAAATTCGAGCAACACTTCTCGCCGGAACCGGCGAAGGAATCCGTGTGAGGACGAACGTGACAACAATCATGATGACAAAAGCCGCGCACAAGACCGATGTAATCATCATCGGCGCCGGCCCCTGCGGCCTGTTCGCGGTGTTCGAACTGGGTCTGCTCGGCCTCTCGACCCATCTCATCGACATTCTCGACAAGCCCGGCGGCCAGTGCGCCGAGCTGTACCCTGAGAAGCCGATCTACGACATTCCGGCCTGGCCGGTGATTTCCGGCCAGGACCTGACCGATCGGCTGATGGAGCAGATCGCGCCGTTTTCGCCGGTCTTCCATTTCGGCGAACTGGCCGAAAGCCTGATCAAGACCCCGGATAATCTCTGGCGCATCACCACCGACGCCGGTACCACCATCGAAGCGCCGGCGATCGTGATCGCGGCCGGCGGCGGCTCGTTCATGCCGAAGAAGCCGCCGCTCGACGGTATCGAGGCCTATGAGAACGAGAGCGTGTTCTACGCCGTGCGCAAGATCGAATCGTTTCGCGGCAAGCGCGTGGTGATCGCAGGCGGCGGCGATTCCGCGCTCGATTGGACGCTCAATTTGCAAGCGGTCGCCGAGCGCGTGAGCCTCGTGCATCACCGCGACGGTTTCCGCGCCGCGCCGCATTCGGTCGCGCGCATGAAGCAGATGGCCGCCGACGGGCTCATCGATTTCGTGATCGGCAAGCTCGACAATCTCGTGGGCGAAGCGCCCGCGCTGTCCGGTGTCGCCGTCACCGGCGCCGACGGCCAAAAAGTTCTGCCGGCCGATCGTTTCCTCTGCTTCTTCGGCCTGACCATGAAGCTCGGGCCGATCGCCGAATTCGGTCTCAACTTCTCGGAAAACCTGATCCCGGTCGACACCGAGAAGTTCGAGACTTCGGTGCCCGGCATCTTCGCCATCGGCGACATCAACCGCTATCCGGGCAAGCTCAAGCTCATTTTGTCCGGCTTCCACGAGGCGGCGCTGATGTCGCAGGCGGCGTTCCAGATCTGCCGGCCGGGCGAGCGGCTGCGCTTCCAGTACACGACATCGTCGACGCAATTGCAGCAGAGGCTGAAGGTCGCATGAAGATCCACGTCACCGATCATGACGGCGCCGAGCACGAACTCGAGGCGCTGCCCGGCTGGCGCGTGATGGAGATCATCCGCGACTGGGAACTGCCGATCAAAGCCGAATGCGGCGGCGCCTGCGCCTGCGCCACCTGCCATGTCTATGTCGGCGAAGACTGGCTCGACCGTCTGCCCGAACTATCCGACGACGAGCTCGATCAACTCGCGATCCTCAAGGACCGCCGCGCCAATTCGCGGCTGTCGTGCCAGGTGCTGATGTCGGAAGAACTGGACGGCATCCGGGTCGCGCTCGCTCCGGCCGCGCGACCGTAACGTCGAGGCTGTCCGCCGGCCGGTCGCGGGGGATTTTGCGGAAATCCCGTGTTTCATGCTATGCAGCCGGTCGGCCCCGGAGCGCGCATGAGCCTCGATTATCCGTTCACGATCAAAGCGGCGGTCGATCGCGACTATCTCGACTATGTCGCGGCGTGCATCGAGCGTCATGCCGGTGAATTCATGCCGAACAGCTTCGACCCCGAGCGCCGGAAATGGTGGCGGTTCGGCGAAGACCCGGTCCTCGACGCGAAAAAGCATGACCTGATTGCTCGTTTCGGTCTCCCGGATTGGGTGCCGGAGCCGGACTTCGGCGATTATATCGGGTGGATAGCGGAAGGCGGTTCGATTCACACGCATCGCGACAACGCGCCCCGCGACAAGATGCACGTCCGCATCAACGTTCTGGTCCGAAAACCGGACGCCGGCTGCGTTCCTGTGCTCGACGAGCAGCCGATCGACATCGATCTCGGTGACGCGTGGATCTGCCTGGCCAGCCAGTGCTGGCATGCCGCCACGCCGGTCGTCGGCAAGGCGCCGCGAAACGTCGTCAGCTATGGGATGCGGATCGATCGCGTTACGGGATTGCCGCTCTACGCCAAATATCTCGGTTGGAGATCGGCCGTTGCGCGGGCGGCACCCCCCACGCAAACGCCGCCTTCCGAGGCCGCGACCGTTCAATAGCCGGATTTGCCTTTGCTGCGCAGCCTTTTGAATTTCGAGAACCCGAGCCCGATCAATCCGTCGATATCGAACTCCGTCATTCCGGTCACCTGCATTCGTTCCGCCAGGTATTCGGTATCGCGGTGCATCGCGCATTTGTATTGCGCGCCGGGGATGCGCTTGTTCAATCGGGAGAGCGACGCGTAACACTCCATCGTCGGACACTTGTACATGCAGCCCGCATTCGCGAATAATCGAATCCGGTCTTTGTCCGCGAGCCGCGCAAGCTCTTCTTTTTCGTCGTTCAGTTCCGGATGCAGGACAACGACATCGAACGAATTCAAAAGCTCCTCGGCCTTTTCGACCGTGCGCGCCTGAAGAATGACCGACGCCTCGGATTCGAACAGCGGGAAATCGTCGCGAATCCATCCGGCCATCTCGGGCTTGACCAGAATGACCGAGTTACCCGCACGGTGATATTTCTCGAGGAACCATTTGTTGTCTTCATAGTCGGCCCGGTTAGCAATCGAATTCTGCAGCGGGATGCGATAGCCGATGCCGTTGTCGTACATCCAGGCGATATCGGCATCTGACAGTTCGGGTTCGACAAAATTGCGCCCGCCATACAGCGGCGTGTACTCGCGGAATCCAAAGACGCTCTTGATCGGAAGCGCATCGAAGAAAAACTTGATGAACGCCTCCACCGGCATCCCAGCGGGCTTGCCGCGGGCGGAAATCGAGTAATCGAGGCTGGAAGAACTCACGGTGCGCCTTCTCGGTCAGTCGTTCCGGGCTCGGTCTCGCTTGCGCTCGGATATTTGCCGTTTGGCCACAGTATGGCGCAAGCTCCGCTCCGGCGCCACAAAATCGAAGTCTAGGGAGCGAGCGTTACACCGTCAAACGCGTGCCGGCATTCAATGGCGCGCCCTTCAGCCCTTTACCAAGCTCTCGGATGAAACGTGCGGGCGGGTGTGCAACGCGTAACCGAAGCGCAGCATGGTCTCGGCATGCGCCTCTTCGATGCACGCAACCTGCTCGTCCGTAAGCTGCCCGCGCCAGTCCCCCACGCGTCCGCTGCGGAAGAAGGGGCTCGTCCTCGACATGCGCTCGGCGAATCCTCGTTCGGCCTCCTGCCGCCGCAGCTCATCGAAGGCCGAGTGGCGGACCGCACGCTGGACATCGGCCTGGGAAACGATTCGCCCGGCAAATTCGAGCGCGGCCGCGAAGTGACGTTCCGGTTCGGCGCGCAGGTCCTCGTAGCGGATGCAGTGCACCGGTATATCCGTTTGGTCGAGCCAACTGGCGACGTTTCCGCTCCAGTCGAGCAAAAGTTGCCGCAACTGCGGCTCCAGGCCCTTGCCGCCACGACAAAACGCGCTGTCGGTCGAGTTCAACAGCTTGATGGTATCGTCCACCGTCATGCTGTTGTGAAAGGCGAAGGAGACGACGACGTCGCGGGGGTCGCGAACGAGGTAGACGGCACAGGTGCCGGGGACGCCAAATATGGGCTCGCCGCTCGGCGCCGCCATGTAGGCATCGTGGACCTTGATCCAGCGCTGTCCGATGGGCGGCGTTAAGCGGCGGTAGACATAGGGGCGCAGATTGTCGATGTCGTCGTGAGAGATCAGTCCGGAATCCAGAAGTGTCGCCAGTTCGAACTCGGTTCGGTTGTAGGCCATGCCCCCGCGTTCGTGCAGGTCGTTGATGTCGGTGGGCCCGTTCTCGCCGGCGGCAAGATTGGCGAGGAATATCCGAAACCAAGTGTTGCCGGATTTCGGATAGGACGCGAGCCAGACGATGCGGCCCGGTGCGTTCATTGCGCAAGCCCATCCCAATGGCGCAGGAGCGCGGACACTGTGTCGGCCAGCGACTCGAAGCCGCGCGGGCGAATCAAACGGAATATCTTGACATGGCCCATCATCATTGCGCCTTGCCCGACGGCTGTCGCGATCGAGTCCATCTTTGCGCGCAGAACGGGGCGGTAGGCTTCGCGGTCGAGCGCCGCCATCGCCTCGGCCAGGTCGATGGCTTCGATGCCTTCCTGCAGCGGCGGGCGCGCCTGCCTCAACAGGTAGATCGCCCGCAGGGGCAGCGGCTCGCGTGCCATAATCGACGGCGGAGCGACAAAATATTTCTCGAAGCCCGCCCGCACGGCGTCGCCGCGCTGTTCGGCGAAATCGAGCTTCTCGATGCTCTCCTGCCACAGTTTCAGTCGCCGCCCGTCCGGAATCACCAACGGTCGCCGGTCGCTGTTAAAAGTGACCGCGCAAATATCGTCGGTCACAAAAGTCGCGCCGCTACGGCACAGTGCGGCCGCAAGGGTGGATTTTCCGGCGCCGGATTGGCCGCATATGGCGATCGCTTCGCCGTTGCGCGCTACCGCCGCGCCATGCAGGACCAGCGTTCCGCGTTGATGCAGGAGAATTCCGAAGGCCGTGCCGAGGACATAGGCGCTGGCATCTTGCTCGGTGGCGCCTGGGTGCAGTTCGACCACGATCTCGCGCCCCTGCGCAATGAGAAGGCGCGCCAGGCGAGGGATGCGCAACAGCACGGTTCTCGCGTCCATCTCCCAGTTCGGGCCGCGCTCGGCGCCGTCGCCGAGCGAGGTGGGCACCGCGGCGCGGCGCACGGACACGTCCGCGACGGGGGGCGGGCTCGATTGCCCAACGGCACCCGGCAATTCCATTTCGGAGGAAACGTGCAAGCCCGAGATCAGGTAGTTATGCATCGACCCAAACCGCAATGCGCCGGCGGTCGTGCGAGCCGCTGATGCGAATCTCCTGTCCGGGCGCGGCCGCGATCGGCTCCCGCAGCGGACAGAACACTAAAGACCAGCACGACGTCGCGCCCAAGCATGGACGGCTCTCGTACACGCTGTCTTCCTCCATTTGTGGCGCGATCCATCCGCCTTCGGAAGCGATGGCTCTCCTTTCCGCGAGCCGTCCATCATCAGCCGAACCGCGCCAGATGGGACAAGCCGCGCATGCCCGCCGCGCCGGTCACAATCTGACCGCCGCATTCCAGCCACGCATGAGCGCTCAGCTTGCCGTCATCCGCAATGGTCGCGCCGAGATGAAAGGCCGAGCCCTGGCCGCGCCGCGCCAGCATCGCCTTGGCGGCCATGGCTTGCGGCAGGCACACGGCGTTCCACGGCACATTGCGCGCCGCCGTCTCCACCGCCTGGCGCACCTGAACCACAAGTTCGGGCTTGCCGATGCCCGCATCGGGTGCGCGCGCCAGCCACTTCGCCAAGACACGCAGCGGCACCGTCAGTACGCAGAGCCGCGCCACCGCGAGCATGATGGCGGCCTCGCAGATCAGGAAACGATCGGTTCCGCTCAGCCGCAGGAACGTGCTCGCCTTACGCCTGAGCTTCATGGACGATCCCGTTGGCGATCATGCTATCGAGGAACGCCGATAAATCCGTTTCGCAGGTGGCGGGATCGACCTCGAATTCGGCACAGACCGCCGCCTGTAGTTCGGACGCCGAATGGGGCTGTTCGAGCAGCCCCCAGATGTAGGTCCCGACCGCGTTGAGGCCGAAATAGCGACCCCCTTCGGAGTCCAGCATCACGCTTTCGTCGGTCCCGACCGGAGCGTGAAAGAGCCTTTCGTTCCGGATCAGTTTGACACCGGGCACTTCAGCCATGGGCACTCACTTCCGCATTTTTCTCTCGGCCATTCTTAGCGGAACGCACATTGGATGCAAAGATATGGCCGCCGGCGGCGCTGCCCGTGGCTCGATCCGAAGTCCCGAGCCACGATCGGAAGGCCCGTCACGCAATGGGCCGCGGCTCAGCCGGGCTTTTCGGTTGCCCGCACCCGGCACCGGGTGGGCGGTCGGCCTATGGCGGTGGGCCGAGGACCGGCACGGCAATTACGACGTTTTGCCAAGGACCCGGGGTCAGCATCCGGACGCGGCTAATGAAAAACAGGAAGAAATCAGGAGGCGTGATAGGGCGAACTCGTGGTCGTGTACTCGATCGACGTGATGGGCTTGGCGACATTGGTGCTGTTGGGCCAGTCCGCCGAGGTCAGCAGCGGCGCCTGATAGGGCCGGCGAGTGCGGGCTGTATCACCACGTGGGCCGGACACGTCGTCAGCCGACGAAGCGGGGATAAACTTGTCTGATTCCACAGCGGCAACCCCTGTTAGCAGCCCAA
>DASZQT010000331.1:0-2366 GCA_035549515.1 Pseudolabrys sp.
GTCGGCGCACCGTTTATCCGCCTGCGTCGTGTCGCCTGGGGGCTCGGCCGATTGATCGATCAGGAGCTCGCGCGGCGCGGCATCGAAGTGAACGCCACCATGGAAGTCGATACGCTCGAAGGCATCATGAGCCTGGTGGCCAACGGCATCGGCGTATCGATTGCCCCGCACCGTCCGATCCCGCGCCCGTTCATGCAGGGCATTCGCGCGGCGCCGTTCGGCGATCCGCCGCTGTCGCGCACCATCAGCGTGCTGCAGAAGCACGTCAATCCGGCGCGGCCCTTCGTCCGGGAACTGTATGAAGCACTGGCCTGGGTGGCGGAGAAGAACGCCAAGCCGTGAGCCGCGCGGCGCGCACGATCGTCGCGCAACTCGTCCGCGGGCGCTTGTCGAGCTTTAGTCAATCAACTGCGCGGCCGCCGGCCTGATTAATATTGTATGTCGAGTAATTCTTGACATGAAATTTCTATGATCATCTCTTCTTGACATCGACCGGGACCGGGTCCATCCGAGTCAGCAAGAACAATTCACGCGCCCGGCGATCGCATCGCGGATTTGCCTGGGTCGCTTGCTTTTGAACGGGATGGAGCGGCCATGCCAAGCGATGCTTCCACCGATCCGGCTCTGAACAAGCTCACCATGCGGCTGGCGGAGTTCGCCGCTGGTCTGACCTTCGCGAAACTTCCGGCGGAGGTGCGCGAGCAGGCCAAGCTCATCGCGCGCGACAGCCTCGGCAACCAGATCGCGGCTTCCGCGATCAGCGAGGCCGGCATCAAGATCGTGCAGCAGGCGACCGAGTGGGGCGGCAAGCCGGAAGCCACCGTCATCGGCTTCGGCGCCAAGCTGCCGTCGCCGATGGCCGCGCTGTGCAACGGTACGCTCGGCCATGGTGTCGAGCTCGATGACGCGCATGGCAGCGGACTGATCAAGGCCGGCTCGTTGCTGGTGCCGAGCGCCTTCATCGCGGCCGAGCTCACCCACGCAAGCGGGCAGGACACTTTGGCGGCGCTCGTCGCCGGCTATGAGATCGCGGTGCGCATCGCCAAGGCGATCAATCCCGGTCACCGCCAGCGCGGCTATCACACCACGAGTTCGGTTGGCACCATCGGCAGCGCTGTGATCGTGGCGAAAATGCTCGGCTGCGACGCCGAGACGATCGCCTGCGCCATCGGCCTTGCCGCGATGCATTCGGCCGGCCTGCAGGCCTATCTCGACGATCCCTGCATGGCGAAGCCCCTCGGCCCCGGCCGCGCCGCATTCAACGGCATGCTGTCCGGCGTGATGGCGAGCCGTGGCTTCACCGGGCCGAAAACCGCGCTCGAATCGCGCGAGGGCTTCCTGCGCGGCGTGACGGACCAGGTGAACAGCGCCGAATTTGGCGGTCTCGGCGAACGTTTCGTCATCATGGAAGTCGGCTTCAAGCCGCATTCCGCCTGCCGCTATGCGCATGGGCCGCTCGACATCGCCCAGTATTTCTATCGCGAGGGCGTGCGGATCCCGGAGATCGCGAATGTCGACGTGCATATGAGCGCGCTCGCGATTCGTCAGGCTTCCAAGCCGAAGTCGTCCAATCTCAATGTCGCCATGGGCAGCACGCAGTTCGGCGTTGCGCTGGCGCTCGCGCGCGGCAGCAACGGCCTGCTCGATTATTGGCGCGGCTTCGAGGACAAATCGGTGCATGCGGCGGCGGAGAAGATCAACCTCATCGCCGATCCGGCTTACGGCCTGGGCGGACGCCAGAGCATGATCACGCTCTCGCTGAAGGACGGCCGCGTGCTGACCCAAAGTCAGGAAGAACCGCGCGGCGAGCCGGCCAACCCGCTGAGCGCGGCGCAGCTCGAAGCGAAGTTCCTGGCGACGGCCGGCCTTGTGCTCGCGGACGAGCAGGTCGCCGCGATCAGCACGCGCGTGATGGCGCTCGAGAGGGAGCCGGATGCCGGCGCCATCCCGCCGCTCACGGTGGTGCCGGAAGCAAAGCCGAAGCTGCGCGCCGCCTGATCCGGCGCGCGCCGCCGCCGGACCGAACAGCTGTCCAGTTTTCTGCATAGGCGTATCGACGTGGAAGTTTCCGAGTTCAAACATCTGGAGATCACACGGCCGGTTGCCGGCGTCGTGCTGGCGCGCCTCAACCGTCCCGATGTGCTCAATGCGGTCAACACCCGGCTCGGCCAGGAAATCCTCGACTTCTTCACCTTCATCAATTCCGGCGCCGATGCCGATGCGCGCTGCGTGGTGATCACCGGCGCGGGCGAGCGTTCGTTCTGCGTCGGCGGCGACCTGAAAGAGCGCAACGGCATGACCGACGCGCAATGGCAGGCGCAGCGCGTCGTCTTCAAGGCCTACAATCTCGCGATGGAGCGCTGTCC
>DASZQT010000332.1:0-12093 GCA_035549515.1 Pseudolabrys sp.
GGTCTCGTAGCCGATCTCCTTCAGCGCGAAGGCGGCGTGACAGCAGCAATAGTCGAATTCGATGCCCTGGCCGATGCGGTTGGGTCCGCCGCCCAGGATGACGACCTTGTTGCGGTCGGAGGGCCGCGCCTCGTTGGCGGGTTTGCCCGCGAAGGGCGCCTCGTAGGTCGAATACATGTAGGCGGTGGGCGAGGCGAATTCGGCCGCGCAGGTGTCGATGCGCTTGAATACCGGGCGCACATCGAGCGCGCGGCGCTTGGCCGTGACGGTCTCGGCATCGCTGCCGGTGAGCTGGCCCAGCCGGCGGTCGGAGAAGCCCATGGCCTTGAGTTGGCGGAATGGCGCCGGCGTTGTCGGCAGGCCCTTGGCCTTGATCTCGGCCTCGGCTTCGACGATGCCGCGGATCTCGGCCAGGAACCAGGGGTCGATGCGGCAGGCATTGTGGATCAAGTCGTCGTTTGCGCCCAGCCGCATGGCCTGCGCGACTTTCAACAAGCGGTCGGGCGTCGGCGTGCCGAGCGCGGCGCGGATGGCGTTCTTGTTGTCGGCGTCCTCGACGCTCTTCGTGGTGTCGAATCCTTCGATGGCGATTTCGTCGAGGCCGGCGAGCCCGGTCTCGAGCGAGCGCAATGCCTTCTGCAGCGATTCCTGGAACGAGCGGCCGATCGCCATCGCTTCGCCCACCGACTTCATCGAAGTGGTGAGCGTATGCGACGCGCCGGGGAACTTCTCGAAGGCAAACCGAGGAATCTTGGTGACCACGTAATCGATGGTCGGCTCGAACGAGGCCGGCGTCGCGCCGCCGGTGATGTCGTTGGCGATCTCGTCGAGCGTGTAGCCGACCGCGAGCTTGGCGGCGACCTTGGCGATCGGGAAGCCGGTCGCTTTCGAGGCCAGCGCCGAAGAACGCGACACGCGCGGATTCATTTCAATAATCACAAGGCGGCCGTCCGCCGGATTGACCGCGAACTGCACGTTGGAGCCGCCGGTCTCCACCCCGATCTCGCGCAACACCGCGATCGAGGCGTCGCGCATGATCTGGTACTCTTTGTCGGTAAGCGTCAAAGCCGGCGCGATGGTGATCGAATCGCCGGTATGCACGCCCATCGGATCGATGTTCTCGATCGAGCAGATGATGATGCAGTTGTCGCGCTTGTCGCGCACCACCTCCATCTCGAATTCCTTCCAGCCCAGCACCGATTCCTCGATCAGCACTTCGCTGGTGGGGGAGGCGTCGATGCCGCGCTCGACGATCTCGATGAACTCCGACTTGTTATAGGCGATGCCGCCGCCGGTGCCCCCGAGCGTAAACGACGGGCGGATGATGGCGGGCAGGCCGATGTCGTCGAGCGCTTCCAGCGCCTGCGCCAGCGTCTTGATCTGATGCGAGCGCGGCGTCTCCAGCCCGATCTTGGTCATGGCCTCGCGGAACAGCTCGCGGTCCTCGGCCTTGTCGATGGCTTCTGCCGTGGCGCCGATCATCTTGACGTTGAACTTGTCGAGCGTGCCCATCTTCTTGAGCGACAGCGCGCAGTTGAGCGCGGTCTGACCGCCCATGGTGGGCAACAGCGCGTCCGGGCGCTCCTTCTCGATGATCTTGGCGACGATCTCCGGCGTGATCGGCTCGACATAGGTGGCGTCGGCCAGATCCGGGTCGGTCATGATGGTGGCCGGATTGGAATTGACCAGGATGACGCGATAACCCTCGTCCTTCAGCGCCTTGCAGGCTTGCGTTCCGGAATAGTCGAACTCGCAGGCCTGGCCGATGACGATCGGGCCGGCGCCGATAATCAGGATCGATTTTATGTCGGTGCGTTTAGGCATGCATACCGCGTTTTAGGCGTCATGACGGGGCGCTGGCGCGCGTGCGGACCCGGAATCCAGATGCAAGGCACGGGCTTGTTTCTGGATTCCGGGTTCCGCGTTACACGCCGCCCCGGAATGACGGCACACACAAAAAAAGGGCGCGCCTGCCGCGCGTCCCTCGGACCGCGCCGAGGGCATCACGCCTCGCGCGCGTGGGGGTCTTTAGACCAGAATCGCCGGGCAGGGAAGAGGATGCGAGCCGCTGCTCACAGCGGCGGTTGCGGAAGCGCGCAACTGCGCGGACAGCGGTATTTTGGCTCGATTCGTCCGGCGCGCCGACAGGGTCCGCGGCAGGAACAAAGTTTCAGAGCGCGAGTTATGTCGGCTGGTCTGCGTAGCATGACCTTGGGTGTGGGGCCGAAAGACGATCCTAGGAAAGGACACCCATATGACGATCTCTGTGAGGCCGCTGGCGACCCTCGGGATGGCCGCCGCCATGGCCCTGGCGCTGCCGGCCTTTTCGAAGGCGCAAGTGCCATTCGACACCTGGTCGCACGTTGCCAACCCGACGCCCTACGGCCTGTGCTGGATCCCGAACGACAAGCCCTACATGCAATTCGGCCAAGGCTACTGGGGCGCCTGCCCGGGTTCGCTGCCGCGTGCTGCGGCACAGGCGCGCGCCGAGGTGCCGATGACGGCGCCCCCCGGCATCGACACCTGGTCGTATATCGCCAGCCCGGCGCCGGACGGTCTGTGCTGGGTTCCCAACGACAGACCCTACATGGAATTCGGTCACGGCTATTGGGGCTCTTGCCCGAACCGGAAGTGATGCCGGGAGCCATTGACGCCGGCACGGGCCGGCGTTCGACAGGCGGGCCCAGGGTCCGCCTGTCACCTCGTGCTTGCATAGCGTTCGGAAATTGGAGGCCCGGGCTGGAATCGAACCAGCCTGGAAAGCCTTGCATGGTTTTCGCGTCGCCACTCCGCCACCGGGCCACCGCCAGCCATAGGCGCTGCCGTCTTGACGCATGGTAACCGCGCCATCAAGGCGCCGTCCGCGCTCGGGTTGCAGTTAATGGTCCGTTAGGCGAGGCGGCACAGGAAGGTCATGCGCCACTGATTATGGCCGATGTTCCGCTTGGCGCGCTCGGCGGCAAAACCCGCGCGCCTGAGTTTCTCCAGCATCGCGGCTTCATCATATTGCGACAGGCCGACGGTGCTTTTCAGCTTGAGATAGTCCGACACGAAAATCCGCATCAGCCCGAGCACGGCGGCGAAGAAGAAGCCGTTGGCGGCGGAAAAGCGCAGCAGCGATAGCGCGGCCGCCGGCGCGGCCAGGCGCGGTGGGATGATGTCGCCGAGCACGAACAGGCCATCCCTCTTGAGAAGCCGGTGGAATGTCGCCAGCAGCCGGTCGAGCTCGTCGCTGCTCAGATATTGCGCTACCGAATGCAGTACGATGAGACCGAACGAGCCATCCGGCCGCGCCGCAGCCTCGTCCGGCGTGAGCACGGAAATCTTCGGATTGCCGGCATAGCGCTGGGTGAGGGTGGCGCGCACATTGGGGGCCGCTTCGACCATCGTGAGATGGCCGGCGGCTTGCGCGATGAGATCGGCCGAAGTCGCCTCGCCGCAGCCGTAGTCGAGCACGCTGGCGGTGGGCGAGGGCACATAGCCGCGGATGTCCTCGGCGATGGTCCGGTAATGCACGTCGCGATGACGCGCATTCACATAAATCACCGAGTGCTTGAAATCGTAGAAGGTGATCCAGTCCATCGGACGAATTTTCGACTTTGGCGATGCGCCGCCGTGAGCGGCAATGGCCTGCCTTATAGCATCGACCCCGGCAAAAAATAGCAGGGCGCCGTCAGGGCGGAAATCCGCCCGAGCCCGAGCGGATCGTCGCCACAACGAATGGCAACCATGCGGATCAGGCGCAGCGCGCCGCATTCGCGTCGATCCGACATCAGAGCGTCATCGAAATGTTTTTCAACGTCCCGCAGGGCCGGGATGGTCCGATCGCAGCGCGACTTTTCCGGGGTAAGTGCGGGGAGCAACCATGCTCGACAAATTGTTCCGTTGCGGCCTGCTCGCCGCGCTCATCCTGGCGGTGGCGGGCGCCGCCGCTTCTGCCACCGAATTGGCCGAGCCGCCCGTCTTCGCCAGCATCGATCATGTGCTCGACCTCCTGATCGTCGCCAAGCCGGAGCCGGTCAATCTCGCGCCCTTCCGCTTCACCGGCTGGGTCTACGATGTCTGCCGGCGTCCGGCGCACGGCAATAGCTGCCCGTCGAGCACCGTGAGCCATTACGGCGGCACGCGGCTGCAGCTTGCCAAAGGCGACAAGCTCAAAATCCGGCTGGTGAACCAGCTTCCGCGCGATCCGGATGCCAAGCACCAATACGATCCGGGTTTTGAATATCTCGTGCTCAACCCGACCAATCTGCACACGCACGGCATGCTGGTGTCGCCGCATTTCCCGACGGTGAAGAACCCGACCTATGGCGACAATGTCTTCGTGTTCACGCTCAATCGCGCCAACGGTCCGCCGCCGGCCGGCTCGTATCTGCATGGGCTCGACATGCGCTACGGCTATACGGATTACGAGATCGCGATTCCGCGCAGCCATCCCTCCGGCCTGTTTTGGTTTCACCCGCACGCCTATGGCATCACGCTCAACCAGATTTCGTCCGGCTTGGCGGGCATCCTCACCGTCGGCGAGCCGTCCGATTATGTCTGCACCACCGCCTGCGGCATGCCGGCCAATATTCCGGTCCGCCACCTGATCCTGAAGGATACGCAGGTGGTGCCGCCGCATACGCTGCAGGATCAGGAAGATCCGGCGTTCTGCGATTATCAGCGCGCGGCGCACGACCCGCTCCGGCACGGCAACTGTTTGTCCGTAAATGGCACCGGCACCGGCAGCGATCGCGGGCGTTGGTTCTTCACCGTCAACGGTCAGCAATATCCGGACATCGCGGTGCGCGCGCCGCTCGGTGAAATCTGGCGCATCACCAATGCCTCGGCCAGCGTCACCTACAAGCTGCAACTGACCAATGCCGCCTCGCACGGCAATATGCTGATGCAGATCGTCGCCATCGACGGCGTCAGCGTGAGGCCGAACGCGGTGACGCCGACCTGCCCGGCGTTGCACGGCGCCAAGTCGAATCCCGCGCTCTGCGTGCGCGAACTGGTGATGTTCCCGAGTTCGCGCGTGGAAGTCTGGGTGACCTATCGCGACCGCAACGGCCAGCCGGTGCGGCCGCCGGCCGGAGCCGCCGCGGTGTTCCGGCAGGCCGGTATGCAGACCGGTCCGGGGGGCGATTCCTGGCCGCAAGTCGATCTCGCCTCCGTCCGTTTCACCTCGGACACCAGCGCGCGCGCCGCGTCGTCACGGGTGCCGCCGGTGCTCACCGTCAATGGCGAAGCCTCCGCGCTCGGCGATCCGGTGCAGATCGCGAAAGAACTGGCGGCCGCCAACGCGGCCTTCCCGGCTTCGGCGCGTTGCAAGCCGCTGGCGAAGGGCCACAGCCGGCGAATCTTCTTCAATGCGATTCCGGGCAAGATCGATCCGACCCCGCATCCGGCCGATGCCGGCGATCAGGGCCGCTTTGGCCTGGGCTATGAAGAGCTCGACGAGCACGGCCAGCCCGTGCCGGGCACTTTTGTCGATGTGTCGGTGTTCGATTTCACCACGCCGCAGCTTTGCCTGACGCTGGGGCCGCATAATACGCCGGTGACGGAGCACTGGGAGCTCGTCAATATTTCCAGCGAAGATCACAACTTCCATATCCACCAGACCAAGTTCAAGCTCGTCTCGCAGGACGTGGTCGGGGGCACCACGGTGCCGAACGGAAACGGCGTGCTGCACGACAACGTGCCGGTGCGTCACGCCGACGGCATCTGCAACTCGGTGTCGGACTGGCGCGCGGGCAAGTGTCGCGCGCATCCGGTCGAGGTGGAAATCCCGTTCAGCATCGCCGGCGATTATGTCTACCACTGCCACATCCTCGAACATGAGGATGGGGGCATGATGGCGCATATCCGCGTGCGTGCCTCGCCATGACGCGCGCGCCCGTTGGGACAGGCCGAGTGCGGGCGGCCGTCATTTTGGCGCTCGCGGGCTGCGTGGCGTTGTCGCCGTGTTGGGGCAGGGAGTCAGGCAATCCCTCGCTTGCCGCCATCCAGGCGGCCTATGACGCCGCCAAGGCGGAAGCCGACGGCAATCATGTCGACGGGCTGACAATTCGCGACGCCGATTGTCAGCAGGATCGCGCGGACGCCTATTCCTGCCAGATCACCTTCACGGCCACGAGCGGAGCGGAGGGGCGGCTCTATTTCGACGTGATCGGTCTCGATCGCGAGCGCACAGGCTGGAAGCTGGTCAGCGGCCTGTGCAAGCGACATGATTGACGAGGGTGAGGGGCGCGCCCTCACGCGCTCTTGCGCTTGGCCTGTCGCATCATCTCGACGAAGCGCGTGAACAGGTAATGACTGTCGCGCGGACCGGGCGAAGCCTCGGGATGGTACTGCACCGAGAACACCGGCCTGTCCTTGAGCGCGATGCCGCAATTGGAGCCGTCGAACAGCGAGACATGGGTCTGCTCGACATTCTTCGGCAGCGTCTCCTTGTCGAGCGCGAAGCCGTGGTTCATCGAGGTGATCTCGACCTTGCCGGTGGTGAGATCCTTGACCGGATGATTGGCGCCATGGTGGCCCTGGTGCATTTTGGCGGTCTTGCCGCCGACCGCGATGCCGAGCATCTGATGGCCGAGGCAGATGCCGAAGGTGGGCGTGCCGGAATCGATGATATTCTTAATCACCGGCACGGCATATTCGCCGGTCGCCGCCGGATCACCCGGGCCGTTGGATAAGAACACGCCGTCGGGCTTGAGTGCCATGATGTCCTTCGCCGGCGTCGTCGCCGGCACCACCGTCACCTTGCAGCCGGTGCCCGCCAAAAGGCGCAGGATATTGCGCTTGATGCCGTAATCGATGGCGACCACATGGAACTCAGGGTTCTCTTGGCGGCCGAAACCCTTGCTCCATTGCCACGGCGTCTCGTCCCAGGTGAAGCGCTGGCCCGACGTCACCATCGGCACCAGGTCCATGCCGACGAGACCGGGCCATTCGCGCGCTTGCGCTTTGAGTGCCGCGAGGTCGAACGTGCCGGAGGGCTCGTGCGCGATCACGGCATTGGGCATGCCCTTCTCGCGGATCAGCGCGGTGAGCGCACGGGTGTCGATGCCGGCGAGGCCAATGATGCCGCGCGCCTTCAGCCAGTCGTCGAGGTGGCGCGAGGCGCGATAGTTCGACGGCTGCGTGATGGCGCTGTGCAGGATGACCCCGCGCGCGCCGGGCGTGGCCGCCATGTTGACGGTCTCGATGTCCTCGTCGTTGGTGCCGACATTGCCGATATGGGGGAAGGTGAAGGTGATGATCTGCCCGGCATAGGACGGGTCGGTGAGGATTTCCTCATAGCCCGTCATGGCGGTATTGAAGCACACCTCGCCGACGGCGTGTCCGCTAGCCCCGAAGCCGAAGCCCTCCAGCACGGTTCCGTCGGCCAGCACTAAAAGGGCCGTGGCTTTGGGCTCCGCCCAAATCCCGGCCAGGTTCGCTTGCGTCTGGGTCATGGGCTCTTAGTTGCGTATTATGTATGGGAAGGCAAGAAGTGCTGTTGACGATTGAGCCCGGCCACAACCCTGCCTTGCAGGGCGAGGGAAGCACCGGGCGGAGGTCGAAGGCCCATCGGGAAGGAAAAAGACCGTGCTGCGCGACGACATCAATAATGCCTTGAAAGAGGCCATGAAGGCCAAGAACGAGCGCGCGGTTTCCACCCTGCGCATGGTCAATTCCACGCTCAAGAACGCCGACATCGAGGCGCGCACCACGGGCAAGCCGCTGGGGGACGCCGAGGTCCTCAGCCTGCTGCAGAAGATGATCAAGCAGCGCCAGGAGTCGGTCGAGCTCTACCAAAAGGGCGGCCGCGACGACCTGGTGAGGCAGGAGCAGGAGGAGATCGCCATCATCTCCGCCTATCTGCCCAAGCAAATGTCAGATGATGAAATGAAGGCCGCGATCGAGGCGGCGGTGGCCGAAACCGGCGCGGCCGCCATGAAGGACATGGGCAAGGTCATCGGCGTGCTGCGGGCCAAATATGCCGGGCGGATGGACATGGCCAAGGCGAGCGGCCTGGTGAAAGCCCGGCTGCAATAAAGCCGCCACCCTCGGCGGGATTTTCACCAATTTTCGCTCCGACAGGCGCGAAGGGCGCGCACAACGGCGAAAGCTGGGCTAGAATTGCGCCGGTGCCGTCCGTTTCGTGCGGGCGGCGCCGCAACAAAAAACGACAACAGACGAAACCAACCTCGGGGGAGGAAACACTATGAAGCGATTTGTCGCGGCTTTGGCCGTGCTGGCGGCCGCAACCTGCGCAACGGCGGCGTCCGCCGACGACTATCCCAGCCGGCCCATCCGCGTGCTCACCACGTCGAGCGCGGGCGGTGTCAGCGACATTTTCATGCGCGTCTTGGGCGATGCCATGCGCCCGCACATGAACAACCAGCCGTTCATCATCGAGAACAAACCGGGCGCGTCCGGCGGCATCGCCGCGCATGCCTGCCAGGACGCGACGCCGGACGGCTATACGCTATGTCTGATCAATGTCGACGTCGTGGCCTACAATCAGTACCTGTTCAAGCAGATCCCCTACGATCCCGACAAGCTCACGCCGATCGTCAACCTGTTTCACCTGATCCAGGTGCTGGTGGTCAATAACGGCCTGAACGTCAAGAATGTCGACGAACTGGTCGCGCGTTCGAAGGAGAAGAAGGGGACGCTGAGCTATCTCACAGCCTCGATCCCCTGCTACGTCTACATGGAAAGCCTCAAGCGCGAGAAGGGCGCCGACTGGGTGCGCGTACCGTTCAAGGGCGGCGGCGAAGCGACCAATGCGCTGCTCTCGGGCTCGACTCCGATCGGCCTTTATGGGCTCGGCAACGTGATGGGGCAGATCCGCGCCGGCAAGCTCGCGCCGCTGGCGCTGGTCAACAACATCCGCACGCCTCTGCTGCCGAACACGCCGACGCTGGCCGATACCGGCTACAAGGGCGCGCCGTCGCAGACCTGGTACGGGTTGTTCGCCCCTCCAGGCACACCGAAGGCGATTGTCGACAAGGTCAACGCCGAAGTGCGGCGCGCGTTTCAGGATAAGGACTTCGTCCAGAAATACGTGATCGAACGCGGCCAAGTGCCGGCGATCAATTCGCCGGAGGAGTTCGCGGCCGAGATCAAGGCCGACCGCATCGCCGGCGCGCAGGTTGCCAAGGAGTCTGGGCTGCCGCTGCGTTAGCGGAACGAACGGCTGATCGAGACACAAGCGGCGCGCGGTGGATTGTCCACCGTGCGCCGTCCGCCGTTCGGGACAGCACGATCGTTTTATATCGAAGCACCGTCACGGGCACGACGGGCTCCCTCTTCGCCATTGCCCGTCGAAGACGGGCGTGATCGCCCTGAAGGGGGAGAGGGCCGGGGTGAGGGCTGGGGTGAGGGGGTTCCTGCCGCACTGAGTCTAAAACCCCTCACCCGGCGAGCCATAGCGCGTCGAAGACGGGCGTACACGCGCTTATGGCTCGCCGACCGCTCCCTATGGGAGAGGTGAAGAGAGCCCGCGGCAACGCATGATTCAATTTCGAACGATCCCGCTTTAGACGGCGATCCGCTTCTCGCGCGCGAAGGTGCTCAGGCCCAGCCATTCATGCATCGAACGGGCGATGGCCTTCTCGCCGTCGACTTCGATATTGCCGGCGGCGATTTCCTCCTTCAGCGTCGTCATCCCCATCCATACGGATGTCATGCTGCGCAGCGACGAGCGCACATTGAGATTCACGTCGAAACCGGGGTCGACCAGGCAGAGGTCGACCTGCCCGCCATCGACCACCAGCCAATACGACTTTCGCCCAGTACCGAGCTCCGGATAGACGAACTTCACCGTGCAGCGATGGTTGGGCAACAGGCTCGCCGTCAAATGGCGACGCATGTCCCACATCAGCAGGGTCGGATCGAGATTCTTCAAAGAGAGCCTGGACTCGATCCAGCGGTGGCCCCACAGGCCGAGCGACATGACGACGCCGCGCAGATCCTCACCGGCGGCGGTAAGCCGATATTCGGGTGCGCTTTTCTTGTCAGCTTTGTGAGAGCTGAGAAGCCCGGCGCGTTCGAGCTCCTTCAGACGTTTTGAAAGCAGCGTCGGCGACATGCGCGGCACGCCACGCCTGATGTCGTTGAAGCGCGTGGAACCGGACATCAATTCGCGCAGCACCAGCGCGGTCCAGCGCGAGCAGAAAATCTCCGCCGCCATCGCGACGGGGCAGAACTGCCCGTAACCCGTTGCTTCGGCCTTCGTGCCCATGGCCGTCTTCATGACAATGCCCTCGGCCCTCGGCAAGTACAGAAAATGTAGCACGAAAGTTCGCGCCGCGTCATCGGGCAGCGAGAAAATGCGCGCGCGACAGGGCTTTTCGTCGCGCTCGTTTTGGCGCGCTCCATTTCCTGAACTGGAGGGAAGGCCTCGATCTCGGCGACAAATGCGCCGGTTCGATCGTTTCGTCCGCCGGCCTTCCGGTCGCAAACGAAACGCTTCGATCGCCCGAGCCCCGGGACAACACATCAGATTGAGGAGTATCATTATGCATACGGCAACCATCACCAAGCCTGCCGCCGCGCCCGATCTTGCCGCGATCAAAGCCAAGCAACAGGCGTCGTGGTCCGCCGGCGACTATGCCGTCGTCGGCGCCACCTTGCAGATCGTGGGCGAGGATCTGTGCGAAGCCATGGATCTGCGCGCGGGCGAGAGCGTGCTCGACGTTGCCGCGGGCAACGGCAACGTCACGCTGGCGGCCGCCCGCCGCTGGTGCGACGTGACTTCGACCGATTACGTGCCGGCTTTGCTCGAGCGCGGCCGCGCGCGCGCCCAGGCGGAAGGCTGGACGATCGAGTTCGGGCACGCCGATGTCGAGGCGCTTCCATTCGCGGATGCGAGCTACGACGCCGTCGTGTCGACCTTCGGCGTGATGTTTACCCCCGACCACGACAAGGCCGCAGCCGAAATGCTGCGCGTCTGCAAACCGGGCGGCAAGATCGGCATGGCGAACTGGACGCCGGACGGTTTCATCGGCCAGTTGTTCAAGACGATCGGCAAACACGTGCCGCCGCCGGCCGGCGCGAAATCGCCCGCGCTCTGGGGCACGCCCGCCCATCTCGAGCATCTGTTCAAGGCGCAGGCCTCCTCGATCCAGGTGACGAGCCGCGATTTCATGTTCCGCTACCGCTCGCCCGCCCACTGGGCCGAGGTGTTCAGGACCTATTATGGTCCGGTGCTGAAAACGTTCGGCGCCTTGCCGCCGGCCGGCCAGGACGCGCTCGAAGCCGACCTGCTGAGTTTGATCGAGCGATTCAACCGGGCCAAGGACGGCACCCTGGTTGCGCCGGGCGAATATCTCGAGATCGTCGTGACCAAGCGTTGATCGCGGTGCCCCGGCCGCTGTGCTCGTTCAGCGCCGCGGCCGGGCGCATGCGTCGGGTCCGGAACGGCGGAGGGTCCGGAAACGCGTTCAGGCGCGCTTCTTCGCCTTGTCTTTCTTCTGCTGCATGTAGGAGCGCAGCACCGCGTTCATGCGCCGCTGATAGCCGGCACCCTCGTTCTTGAAGAAGTCGAGCACGTCTTCGTCGACGCGGATCGAGATCGCCTTCTTCTTCGGCGGGATGATCAGGACGGCTTCGCCCCAATTCCAGTCGTCGCTCCAATCGGGATCGTTGGCAATCTGTGCCTCGATCTCGGCGTCGGTCAGCGCATCGAGTGCGGCCCAGTCAGTCTTGCCCTTCCGACGGGGGGCGTCGCGCGAGACGAGGGTAATACCTTCCTCGCTCGCGCCGGCTCGCCCGCCGCGCGGAGATGATCCAGCAGACTGAGCCACGGAGCGTGCAGACGATTGTGACTTGTCTGCCTTGGAGATAGCCGAAGACTTGGTACCTGGTTTCGTCATGACGATCCGATCGACGGATTAAGATGTCGCCGTCGAAAACTTCCTTTGCATCTTCGAAGTCGATCTTCTTGTCGCGCAGATTGCTTTCGCGTTTCTTCGGATCCCATCCGAATTCGCGAACGTCCGCGAACAACTTCTCAAAATCTTCCGTCATGGCGACCCGCCCCTAGAAGGAGGTTGCGATAATTTCATTACCGCCGAGGGTTCGCTATGACGGTGGTGAAGCGCTAGTCGGTTCGCG
>DASZQT010000333.1:0-19019 GCA_035549515.1 Pseudolabrys sp.
CGCGGGCAAGGTCGGGAAGGAAATGACCTGGCCGAAGTTCTGGAGCGCCTGCAACAAGCGGCTCAAGTCGGGCGGCTGAAAGCGCCGCGCGTTCGCGCCGGCAAACCGATCGACGGGTTGTTCGACGGCAACGCGCCGACCTCGACAGCACCGCGGGCGTCGGCGCGACTTTCAGGTCTCGCCGACGCCCTCTGTCGTCATCCGGAACCGGGGCGCCGCGGATTAGCCGCGTCGCGCTGACTTCTCCATGACGCACACCGGCCCGTATGACGCAATCTCCGGCACGTTGTTCACGTGCGAAGATCGGGAAGTGGCGTCAGAAGACTAGAGCCTCTTCTTCCGGCCCTTCTTCGCCGTCTTCTTCTTCGCCGCCGCCTTCTTCTTACGTTTAGCCATTTGCTGCCCTCCTAGCCATGGATCATGGCGATGTCGCATCAGTGCGGTCGGGAATCGACCTGCACTGCATTTCATTTACTACAGCACAACGAAAAAAACAGTGATCCACTTAACGAAGTGTGTACATGTCGCGCCTCGCCAAGTCATTGACGCACAAGACGCTTAACCGCGCGCGGTGAAAGACGAAGCGCGCGATGCATGCGCGGCAATTGAAACGCAATTTATCGGTATTGCAAAAAGCGCCGATGAAATAAGCGTTTTTTGTGACAGTGCGAACGCGACGAAAACGCAAGCGCCGCGATGCGACGTCATCGAAATCGCGCTCGCTTATCCTGTTAACGGTGATCGCAAGTACGTCGCTTGCGCTGCAAAATTTTTTTGGGCGAAACGCGTGGCGAAGGGGTCGCGCGGATCGGAATCGATCAAAAACCGCCGAATCAGTGCCAAGTGATTCGCGGTGACAGGGTGCGCCACGATGCTCGGACGCACCGTTCAACGCATCCTTGGACGTACCGCCTGACGCCTCCACGTGCGCGCGCTTGCCATCTCGTCGGCGTCGCGCTTCGACGATGCGAAGTCCGAACGCATGGCGGCGCGCGGGCGGTGCGAGCCGGCCGACGCGGGCCGGCGCTCAGACGCCGAGCTTGGCTTTCAGGAGATCGTTGACCGCTTGCGGGCTCGCCTTGCCGCCCGACGACTTCATCACTTGGCCGACGAACCAGCCGATCGCTTTCGGGTTCGTCTTCGCGTCGGCGACCTTGTCGGGGTTCTTGGCGATGATCTCGTCGACCACCTTGGCGATGGCGGACAGATCGGTGACCTGCTTCATGCCGCGGGCTTCCACAAGGCTGCGCGGGTCGCCGCCCTCGGTCCACAGGATCTCGAATAAGTCCTTGGCGATCTTGCCGGAAATCGTTCCGTCCGCGATCAGATCGAGCACGCTGGCAAGCTGCGCCGACGATACCGGCGAGGATGCGATGTCGCGGCCTTCCTTGTTGAGCCGGCCGAACAGTTCGTTGATCACCCAGTTGGCGGCCGCCTTCGCGTCGCGCCCCTTGGCGACGGCTTCGAAGTATTCCGCCGTCTCGCGTTCGGCGACGAGCACGCCGGCATCATAGGGCGACAGACCGAACTCGCGTTCGAAGCGCGCCTTCTTGGCGTCGGGCAGTTCCGGCAGAGCGCGCTCGAGCGTAGCGACCTCGTCGGCCGATAGTTCAAGCGGTAACAAATCCGGATCGGGGAAGTAGCGGTAGTCGTGCGCCTCTTCCTTCGTGCGCATCGAACGCGTTTCACCCCTGCCCGGATCGAACAGCCGGGTTTCCTGCTCGATCGAACCGCCGTCCTCGATGATCTCGATCTGCCGGCGTGCCTCGTGCTCGATGGCCTGACCGATGAAACGGATCGAATTGACGTTCTTGATCTCGCAGCGGGTGCCGAGCGGCTCGCCCGGACGGCGCACCGAGACGTTGACGTCGGCGCGCAACGAACCCTTCTCCATGTCACCGTCGCAGGTGCCGAGGTAGCGCAGGATGGAGCGGAGCTTGGAAAGGAACGCCTTCGCCTCGTCGGCCGAGCGCAGATCGGGCTTGGAGACGATCTCCATCAGTGCGACGCCGGAGCGGTTGAGATCGACAAACGACATGCTCGGATGGCGCTCGTGTAGGCTCTTGCCGGCATCCTGCTCAAGATGAACGCGCTCGATCCCGACGGTGACGGTCTCGCCGCCGTCGAGATCGACCGCGACCTCGCCCTCGCCCACGACCGGCTGCTTGTACTGGCTGATCTGATAGCCCTGCGGCAGGTCCGGATAGAAGTAGTTCTTGCGATCGAACACCGACTTCAGATTGATCCGCGCCTTCAGGCCAAGCCCGGTGCGCACCGCTTGCCGCACGCATTCGGCATTGATCACCGGCAGCATGCCGGGCATGGCGGCATCGACCAGCGAGACATGGCTGTTGGGCTCAGCCCCGAATTCGGTCGAGGCGCCGGAAAAGAGCTTGGACTTGGAGGCGACCTGGGCATGCACTTCCATGCCGATGACGACTTCCCAGTCGCCGGTCGAGCCGCGGATCAGCTTATCGGACTTGCTCTGGACGTTCATGCGCTACCCCTAGCGGGACGCGTCGCGGGCGGCAAGTCGTCAGGCCGGCGTTACAGCTCCAGCTCCCGCCCGAGCGCCTGCTCGACCGCGTCAAAGCTGTCCAGGAATTCGCGAAATTCGATCACCTGCCCGTCCTTGAAACGCAGGAAATTGGCGACCCGGAAGCGCAAAGTGCGTTCGGTCGTGCGCTGGCGGAAGGTGACATCCGACATCACCGCGGCGCGCTCGCCCTCGATCACGACGATCTCGGGCCGGTAGCTCTCGAGCGCATAGGCGCCGGCGATGCCCGCCAACGCGTTGAGCACGGCCGCGCGGCCGTGCCGCGGGCCGGCGAAGCCGAACACCGCGATCGGCGCATAGATCACCCAATCGATGTCGTCATGGAGAACGGCCGCGACGCGGTCGAAGTCGCGTTGCGCATAGGCGTCGTAGAGCTCGCGCACGGTCGCGTGCGTTGTCCCCTCGCTCACGGCGTGGCCTCCCTGTCGACGCCAGTAGTATGACCCTACCATAATGCGAGGGAAAGTATTTCCTCGACGATTTACTCACATTCGCGCGCGGGAATATCTGCGCGACCATGGCAATAGGAGCCGCTTCTCACCGCAAAACGGCCAGAATTCCACATCGGTTTTTGCCGAAATTGGCGCGCAAGGATTATCGCCTAAACTGTTCGCAAGCATACATATCGAGTCAAGCGCCATGAAAAAGGACTTCGGCACCTTCAGCGTCGTCATCGGCGGCATCGTTGCCTTGGCCGCGGCTCTTTTCATCTTCTCGGGCGGCGAGTTCGGCGGCAAGAAGACCATCGAAGGCGACGAAGACCTGCCGCCGATCGCAACGACGGATCGTTAACCGGCCCATTTAACGCGGGCGGCGCCGCGCGCACACATCCCGCACGCAACCGCGCAGCCAACGATGCGCGGGATCGGCGTCCATGCGCGGATGCCACAGCAGCGACACTGTGATTTGGGGAATGGCGATCGGCAGCGCAAAGCTGTGCATGCCCGCGCGCTGATTCACGGTGTGCCGTTCCGGCACGGTGGCGACCAAGTCGGAGCCACGCGCCAGCACCAGCGCGGTCGAGAAACCGCCGACGATGGCGGCCACCTGCCGCGTCAGCCCGAACGACTCCAATGCCTCATCCAGTGGCCCCTCTTTGAGCGCGCGCCGCGCGACCACGACGTGTCTGCCGGCCGCATAGCGCGCGGCCGTGACCCTGCCCTTGCTCAACGGATGGCCCTTGCGCACCACGCCGACAAAGCGATCGCGAAAGAGGGCCTGAGCGCGCAGCTCCGGACCGGTAGCGTCGCCAATGACGCCGGTTTCCAGGTCGACGCTGCCCTCACGCAGCGGCGTGCTGTCCTTGTCGAGCTTTTCGACGAAGCGCAGGCACACGCCGGGCGCCTCCTTGGCGACGCGCGCAAGAAGCCCAGGACCGAAACTTTCGACAAAACCATCGCGTGCGCGCAGCGTGAAGGTCCGGGCCAGGTGTTTGAGGTCAAACGTCTCGACCGGGCGCAGCACCGTTTCGCCGTCCTTGACGAGCTGACCGACCTGCCCGCGCAGATCGAGGGCACGCGGCGTCGGTACCAGGCCGCGCCCTGCCCTCACCAGTAATGGATCGCCCGTCGCCTCCCGCAAACGCGCCAGCGCCCGGCTCATGGCCGAGGGGCTCAAGCCCAAACGCCGCGCGGCGCGCGCCACGCTGCCTTCGGCGAGCAGCACATCGAGGGTGACGAGCAGATTGAGATCAGGCCGCGGCATGCGCTGACCTTAAGCCATTTTGATATGGCGTCAAACGCACGAATGGAGTGCAAACGCTGCACGTTCCGCCATGTCCGGGCGCGCGCTATGTCTCCGGGTGTTTCATGACCGATGATGGGGAATTGAGATCATGTTGGAGTCCATTACCGCCGCGCGCGCCGACCCTGACCCCGGCCCCACTCAAGCGGGAGCCTCGGCCGGCTTAGCGCTGACCAGCCTCTCCCTCTCTGTGCTGCTCTCCTCGCTCGGCACCAGCATTGCCAATGTCGGCTTGCCGACTTTGGCGCAGGCGTTCAACGCCCCGTTCCAGCAGGTGCAATGGGTCGTCATCGCCTATCTGCTCTCGACCACGACATTGGTCGTCAGCGCGGGACGGCTCGGCGACATGATCGGGCGAAGGCGCCTGCTGCTGACGGGGCTTGCGATGTTCACGCTGTCCTCGCTGCTGTGCGGGGCAGCCTCCACCCTCTGGCTGTTGATCGCCGCGCGGGCGCTGCAAGGCCTCGGCGCAGCCATCATGCTGGCGCTCGCGATGGCCTCGGTCGGCGAAGCGGTGGCGAAGGACAGGATCGGCGGCGCCATGGGGCTGCTGGGCACGATGTCCGCAGTCGGCACCGCGCTCGGCCCCTCGCTCGGCGGCGTGTTGATCGCGGCCTTCGGCTGGCGGGCGATCTTCCTCGCCGGTGTGCCGATCGGGATTCTGACGTTCTTCTTGGCGCAATATTCGTTGCCCGCCGACCGCCGGCGGCCAACGGGAGAGCCGATGCGCTTCGACGCGGTCGGCACGCTGCTGTTGGCGCTGACGCTCGCGGCCTACGCGCTCGCGGTGACGCTGGGGCGCGGCCGCTTCGGGATGCTCAATATGGCGCTGCTGTTGAGCGCCGTTGTCGGCGTCGCCCTGTTCCTGCGGGTCGAGGCCCGTGTCCCATCACCGCTGATCCGGATGCGCATGTTCGGAAACCGCGCACTAAGCGCAAGCCTTGCCATGAGCACGCTGGTCGCCGCGGTGATGATGACGACCTTCGTGGTCGGGCCGTTCTATCTCGCGCGCGCGCTCGGCCTCAACGCGGCGCTGGTCGGTCTTGTGCTGGCCGTCGGCCCGATGATCTCCATCATCAGCGGCATCCCCTCCGGCCGCATCGTCGACCGTTTGGGTGCGCCCACGATGGTTGCCGTCGGCCTCACGCTCCTATTGGCCGGCGCTTTGGCGCTTGTCGCCGTGCCGTCGAGTTTCGGCGTCGTTGGCTACATCGCCGGCATCGCGGTGCTGACCCCGGGCTATCAACTCTTTCAGGCGGCCAACAATACCGTGGTCATGGCCGACGCGCCCCAAGACCAGCGCGGAGTCATTTCCGGCTTGCTCAACCTGTCGCGCAATCTCGGCTTGATCACCGGCTCATCGGTGATGGGCGCGGTTTTTGCGCTGGCCAGCACAGCGAGCGATGTTGCCACCGCAGCGCCCGGCGCCATCACGCAGGGCATGCGCATCACATTTGGAGTCGCGGGCGCACTGATGCTGGTCGCGCTGATTATCGCAATCACCGAACGGCGGCGATCTAAACTCGCCACCACGGCGCGGGCGTGAAACGTCCCGCCGCCTGCTCGATCACCTCAGCAAGCGAGAACAGCGTCTCCTCGTTGAACGGGCGGCCGATCAATTGCAGACCGAGCGGCAGGCCCTGCGCGTCCAGGCCCGCCGGCACGGAAATGCCCGGCAGGCCGGCCATGTTCACCGTCACGGTGAACACGTCGTTCAGATACATCTCGACCGGATCGGCCTGGCCTTTTTCGCCCAGCCCGAAGGCGGCCGACGGCGTCGCGGGCGTCAGCATGGCATGCACGCCGGCCGCGAAGCATTGCTCGAAGTCGCGCTTGATCAGCGTGCGCAGCTTCTGCGCGCGCAAATAATAAGCATCGTAATAACCGGCCGAGAGCACATAAGTCCCGATCATCACGCGCCGGCGCACTTCCGCGCCGAAGCCTTCCGCGCGCGTCGCCTCATACATGTCGGTGATGTCGCGGCCCGGCACGCGCAAGCCATAACGCACGCCGTCATAGCGCGCGAGATTGGACGAGGCTTCCGCCGGCGCTACGATGTAATAGGCCGGCAGCGCATATTTGGTGTGCGGCAGCGAGACCTCGACCAGCTCGGCGCCGGCCGCCTTCAACCATTCGCGCCCCTGCTCCCACACCTTTTCGATTTCGGCCGGCATGCCGTCGAGCCGGTATTCCTTCGGAATGCCGATGCGCAGGCCCTTCACCGATCGGCCGACCGCGGCTTCATAGTCCGGCACTGGAAGGTCGGCGCAGGTGGTGTCCTTCGGATCGTGCCCGGCCATCGAGCGCATAAGGATCGCGGCGTCGCGCACGGTCTTGGCGAACGGCCCGGCCTGGTCAAGCGAGGACGCGAAGGCGACGATCCCCCAGCGCGACACGCGGCCATAGGTCGGTTTGATGCCGACGGTGCCGGTGAAGGCCGCCGGCTGGCGGATCGAGCCGCCGGTGTCGGTGCCGGTCGCACCAAGACAAAGCTGCGCGGCCACCGCCGCCGCCGAACCGCCGGACGAACCGCCCGGCGTCAGCGGGATGTTGGAACCCTTGCGCCGCCATGGCGAATGCACCGGTCCGAAATAGGAGGTCTCGTTCGACGAGCCCATGGCGAACTCGTCATTATTGGTCTTGCCGAGCAGCACGGCGCCGTCGCGCCATAGCTGCGAGGTGACGGTCGATTCATAAGTCGGCACGAAATTGTCCAGGATGTGCGAGCAGGCGGTGGTGCGCACGTCCTTGGTGCAGAACATGTCCTTGACCGCGAGTGGAATGCCCTCAAGCGGTCCCGCCTCGCCTTTCGCGATGCGCGCGTCGGCGGCCTTCGCCATTGCGGTCGCGCGCTCCGGCGTCTCCAGCACGTAGGCATTGAGCGTGCGCGCCTGCTCGATGGCGGCGACATGCGCCTGCGCCAGCTCGGCGGCGGAGATGTCTTTCTTAGCCAGGCGATCGCGCGCCTCGGCCAGTGTCAGCGACGTCAGTTCACTCACGGCCGCGGCTCACTCTCAACACGCGGGCTTCGCCGCTTGGCGCGGCTCGCGCGCGGCTTGGCGGCCTTGGCTTCATTGGCCGGCTTGGCTTCGCCCTCGACGGGCGCATCGCAGGCGAAGTCGGCTTCCGGCGCAGCCTTGGCCTTGCGCGCGCGCCGCTTCGGCATGGGCGCCGGCGGCTCCTCAGCCACCATCCAGAACATTTCGCAGGCCATGCACATGGCTAGTCCACTATCCGTTTCACGAGATCCCCGGATCGCGCTTCGCTTGTCCGGGGATGATCGAATGACTGCGTCATTCGACCACCTTCGGGACCAGGAAGAAATTATCCTCGGTCGCCGGCGCGTTCTTCACGATGTCGGCGGCGATCTCGCCGTCGGTGACCACGTCTTCCCGCTTCTTCATCGCCATCGGCGTGACCGAGGTCATCGGCTCGACGCCCTCGACATTCACCTCGGAGAGCTGCTCGACGAAAGCGAGCATGGCATTGAGCTCGCCCTTGAGGTGCTCGACCTCCTCCTCCTTGACCGCAATCCGCGCGAGATGCGCGATGCGGCGGACGGTCTGGGAATCGACGGACATTAATGCCTCGGAGGCAGTTTCGGTGTCGGGCCGCGTATAGCAGAGGGCTGCGCGGCCCTGCAATGGAGGCGGCCGCGGTTCACGCCGCCCGAAGCGTATGGTCGTGGCAGCGGTGCACCTCGACCGTCACATGCGACAGGCCGGCAAGGCCGCCGAGGCGGCGCTTGTAGACCGCGGGCGCCTGTGGACGGTCCGAGACCAGCGCGACGATCAGGCCGGCATGGCCGGGCCCGAGCCGCCACAGGTGCAGGTCGCTCACGCGGTCGCCCTCGATCTCCAGCCGCTTACGGATCGCACCGGCCAGATGGCGGTCGGGCACCATGTCGAGCAGCACCGTGCCGGATGAGCGGATCAGGCCCACCGACCAGCTCAGGATGACGGCGACGCCCACCAGCGCCATCAAAGGATCCATGAACACCCAGCCAAAATAGCGGCCGGTCACGAGCGCGGCGATCGCCAGCACCGAAGTCAGCGCGTCGGCCAGCACATGTACATAGGCGGCGCGGATGTTGGTGTCATGGCTGTGATGGCCGTGATGATGATGATGATGGTCATGCGCATGGTCGTGGTCGTGGTCGTCGTCATGGTCATGGTCGTCATGGCTCTCGTGCGGATGCGCGTGACCGTGATGGTGGTCGCTGTCGAACAGCAACCAGGCGCTGGCGAGATTGACCGCAAGGCCGAGCGCGGCCAGCCAGGTGGCCTGCGCGAAATCGATGGCGACCGGGGTAAACAGGCGCGTGATCGCCTCATAGCCGATCGCCGCCGCGATCAACGCCAGGATCACCGCGCTGGTGAAGGCCGCGAGCTCGCCGAACTTGCCGGTGCCAAACGTGAAGCGCGGATCGTGCGCGTGACGGCGCGCGAACCGGTAGGCGAGCGCGGCGATGGTGAGCGCGCCGGCATGGGTCGCCATGTGCCAGCCGTCGGCCACCACGGCCATCGAACCATAGATGCTGCCGCCGACGATCTCGGCCACCATCATGGCGACGGTCAGTGCGACCACGAACCAGGTGCGCCGCTCGTGGCGCTCGTGCTTGGCCCCCAGGAACAAATGGGGATGCTGCCAGAAGTCGATGGAATGGCTATGCATGGCGTTCTCCCTGCCCGCGCTCAGAGGTCAAATGGCTTGCCCACGTCCGGCACGATGACGCGCGTCGTGCCGTTCTTCATCGCGGCCACGAACTTGTCGGCTGTTCGATCGATAATCGGGAAGCTGCCGTAATGACAAGGCACCACCGCGTCGACCGTGAGGAAATGCTTCACCGCGTGTGCCGCGCTTGCCGCACCCATGGTGAAACGGTCGCCGATCGGCACGAACGCTATTCTCGGTTTGTGCAGCTCGTTGATCAGCGCCATGTCGCCAAATATATCGGTATCTCCCATGTGATAGATGGTCGGCTCGCCCGGCGCCTTGACGATGACGCCGCAAGGATTGCCGAGATAGACCGGCATGCCGTCCCTAATGTCGCCGGAGGAATGGTCGGCGCGCACCAGCGTCACCGTGAAGCCACCCTGATCGGTGGTGCCGCCGGTGTTCATCGGGTCGAATTTCTCCAGGCCTTGCGCCGCCAGCCACATGCAGAGGTCGTAATTGGTGACGACGGGCGCGCCGGTCGCCTTGGCGATGTCGAGTGTGTCGCCGACATGGTCGCCATGCCCATGCGTGAGCACGATGTGGGTGACGCCGGCGATCGCCGCCGCCCGTTCCGCGGTGAAGGCCGGGTTGCCGGTGAAGAACGGATCGATCAACACCGCCTTGCCCGCGAAGTCGAGCCGGAAGGCCGAGTGTCCGAACCAGGTGATCTGCATGGTGAGTAACTCCGAAAAAGGGCGCGCGCCCAAGGGCGAGCTTAGCACACGCAATCGCGAGATTGCGTGCTACAAGATGACGGCGGAATGACGAGCGGCAAAGGTTGAAAACGGGCGATGGCCAGCGGACCGCTGACGGAAATGGCTGCGCGGTTCGGCGCGCGCGGCGTGTTGATCGGGCTCGATCTCGGCACCAAGACGATTGGGGTGGCGGCCAGCGATCCCGACCGGCGGCTGGCGACCGGCGTGGAGACCATCGCACGCAAGACTTTTACCGCCGATGCGCAACGCATCCTCACGCTGGCGGCCGAACGCAATGCGGCGGGCTTCGTACTCGGCCTGCCGATCAATATGGACGGTTCGGAGGGTCCACGCGCGCAATCCACGCGCGCTTTCGCGCGCAATTTCGCCAAGCTGACCGACCTGCCGATCGCATTCTGGGATGAACGCCTGTCGACCGCGGCGGTCGAGCGCGAACTGATCGCCGCCGATGTGAGCCGCGCCAGGCGCGCCGCCGTGATCGACCAGCACGCCGCCATGTTCATCCTGCAAGGCGCGCTCGACCGGCTGGCGCGCGACGCGCCCGCATAGCGATTGCCCAGAAAAAGCGATTGCCCAGAAAAAGGAGAAGGCAGGCCGAAGCCCGCCTCCCCGCTCGCGATCTGTCGCGCAGGCTTTCTAGCAGGCGCTATAGTCGATGCGCTTGCCGTAGGTGCCCTGCGTCGCGCAGGACATGCCGGAACGGGCCTGCGCCGGGGTTTCGCCTGGATAGCCGTAATAGCCACGCGGCGCGTAGGCGTAGGGGCCGGGCGCGTAATAGGTCCGGCCATACGGCGCATAGTAGCCCGGACCATAATAATAGCCGCCCGACGAGGCGACGCCGGCGCCGACGACCGCGCCGGCGGCAAACCCGGCAGCTGCGGCCGCGCCGCGACCCCAGCGCGCCTGGCTCGCGGTCGACGTCGCAACCGCGAGCGCGCCGGCGAGAGCGGTCACTGTCGCGATCTTGGATAGGGTTCTCATGGTTATGCCTCCGTCCTTTGTGACAATACGCAATCGGTGTCCTCGCACCTCAACCCATGAACGCGGCGACCGTTCCGGTGGAAAGCAAGAGCGGCTTCACGATGAGTTGCGGCGGAACCGGAACATTTTTCGGTTTCAACAATGGCGCGCGGCGCATGCCGCAAACGAAAAGAGGGCGGACCCATGGGCCCGCCCTCTCATGGGTCGGTGAACCGGCGCGCGGTCAGCAGGCGGCGTAGTCGAGCGGCTTGCCGTAGGTGCCCTCGGTGACGCACGACATCCCGCCGGCGGCGGCATAGAAACCGGGCGTGTAGGCATAGGCGCCGTAGCCGCTCATGTCGGCGGGCTCATAGGCATACGGCCCGCCCTGATAGGCATAAGGGCCGGGCTCATAGGCATAAGCGTTGGCGCCGTAGGGATAGGGCCCCGGAGCATAGGCGTAGCGATAGTCGGACGGCTCGTAGTAACCGCCGGGGCCATAGTAATAGCCGGCGGCCGCTGCATCCGCGGCAAGGGCGGCGGCGGCCGCCGGGCCGGCACGATAAGCGTGCTTGACGGATTTGGCATCGCTCATCGGCGAGAATGCGACGGCGAGCACGCCGGCGACGACCGCTACGGTCGCATATTTGAGAACGGTCTTCATGACACCTCCTGAACTGGCAAGATTTGTTAACCGCTCCCCTTGGGTCCTCGGCCCCGCCAACACCAAAAGCGCAATGCCAGTTCCGACAAAACCGGCGGGCGCGTTCACGATGTGTTGCGCAAAGCCGCAAACAGCGCGCCGGCGTCTCATCGCACCACCGCGCGATGCGAATTCGCATTTGGAGTCGCAGCAAGCTACGCAGAATTACGCAGGCGGCACGCGACTGCCGCGCAAGTCGGCAATGGCCGTCCTGACGCAACGAGCCTCGTTCTAGCGCACAAATGCCGGGCGCCCCGCCCACCTTTGCCTTGTGGATCGGCGGGGCGCCCGCCCTTGCCGGCCCCGGCGGGTTTCGCCTATAGACATTGCTTTAATGACCATCGCGCCCAAACCACCGTTCGTCCTCAGCCAGCGCCACTTGTTGGGGATTGAAGGCCTCACGCGCGAGGACATTTCCGGCCTGCTCGACCTGTCCGAGGAATTTGTCGAGCTCAACCGCCAGATCGAGAAAAAGCGCACCTCGCTGCGCGGCCGCACCCAGATCAACCTGTTCTTCGAAGTCTCGACCCGCACCCAGTCCTCGTTCGAGCTCGCCGGCAAACGGCTGGGCGCCGACGTGATGAACATGTCGGCATCTTCGTCGTCCATGCGCAAGGGCGAGACCCTGATGGACACCGCGATCACGCTCAATGCCATGCACCCCGACATCATCGTGGTGCGCCATCACGCCTCCGGCGCAGTGGAGTTGCTCGCGCGTAAAGTGGACTGTTCGGTGATCAATGCCGGCGACGGCGCGCATGAGCACCCCACGCAGGCGCTGCTCGACGCCTTGACCATCCGCCGTAACAAGGGCCGCCTGGAAGGCCTGACGGTCGCGATCTGCGGCGACATCCTGCATTCGCGCGTCGCGCGCTCCAACATCATTCTGCTCAACTGCATGGGCGCACGCGTGCGCGTGGTGGCGCCCTCCACACTGCTGCCGCCCGGCATCGAGCGTTTCGGGGTCGAGGTCGCGCGCGATATGCGCGCGGGGCTTGCCGGCGCCGATGTCGTGATGATGCTGCGCCTGCAACGCGAGCGCATGAACGGCTCCTATGTGCCGTCGGTCTCCGAATATTTCCACTACTACGGGCTCGACGAGAAGAAGCTCTCCTTCGCCAAGCCGGACGCCATCGTGATGCATCCGGGACCGATGAACCGCGGCGTCGAGATCGACTCCATCGTCGCCGACAGCCCGCGTTCGGTGATCCGCGAGCAGGTCGAGATGGGCGTGGCGGTGCGCATGGCGGTGCTGGAAGCGCTCTCGCGGAACCTGCCGAATGCGTAAGGACGCGCGCTGATGCTTTCCGACCGCCGCCCGATCCTGCTGGCCAATGCCCGCATCCTCGATCCCTCGCGCGACCTCGACATCGTCGGCGACGTGCTGGTCGCGGACGGCGTGGTGCGCGAGGCCAAGACCGGGATCGGGGCTGCCGGCGTACCGGAAGGCACCGAGGTGATCGATTGCCGCGGCCGCCTGGTGGCGCCGGGGCTGATCGACATGCGCGCCTTCATCGGCGAGCCGGGCGCGGCCAATCGCGAAACGCTCGCCTCGGCAAGCCAGGCCGCCGCCGCCGGCGGCGTCACAACCATCGTGTGCCAGCCCGACACCACGCCCGCGATCGACGACCCCGCGACCGTCGACTACGTGCTGCGCCGCGCGCGCGACACCGCGGTCGTGCATGTGCATCCGATGGCGGCCATCACCAAGGGCCTCGAAGGCACCGAGATGACCGAGATCGGCCTGTTGAAGGCAGCCGGCGCGGTCGCCTTCACCGACGGCGATAAGAGCGTCATCAATGCGCAGGTGATGCGCCGCGCGCTGACTTACGGGCGCGACTTCGGCGCGCTGATCGTGCATCACACCGAGGATCCGAACCTGGTCGGCGACGGGGTGATGAACGAAGGCGAGTTCGGCGCCCGCCTCGGCCTGCTCGGCGTCCCGAAGGCGGCGGAAACCGTCATGCTGGAGCGCGACATCCGGCTGGTGGCGCTCACGGGGGGGCGTTATCACGCCGCTTCCATCACCTGCGCGGAATCGCTCGAGGTGCTGCGCCGGGCCAAGGACGCCGGATTGGAGATCACCGCCTCGGCCTCGATCAATCACGTCACGCTCAACGAAAACGACATCGGGCCCTACCGCACCTTCCTCAAGCTGGTACCGCCCTTGCGTGCCGAGGACGACCGCAAGGCGCTGGTAGCAGCGCTGGCCGACGGGCTGATCGACGTGGTGATGTCGGACCACAATCCGCAGGACGTCGAGACCAAACGGCTGCCGTTCGCGGAAGCAGCCCCCGGCGCCATAGGGTTGGAGACCATGCTGGTCGCCGGCTTGCGCCTGGTGCACAGCGGCGAGATCGAGCTGAAAACGCTTTTGCGCGCGATGTCGACACGGCCGGCGGAACTTCTCGGCCTGTCGGGCGGCACGTTGCGCCCCGGCGCGCCGGCCGACCTGATCGTGCTCGATCTCGATCTGCCCTGGGTGGTCGATCCGGTCGAACTCAAATCGAAGTGCAAGAACACGCCCTTCGACGAGGCGCGCATGTCGGGCCGGGTCATGCGCACCATCGTGGCCGGGCGCACGGTGTACGAGATCATATGATCCTCGCGCTCGCCCTCGCCTTCGGGTATCTGCTCGGCTCGATCCCGTTCGGGCTGATCATCACGCGCGCGGCCGGCGGGCCGGACGTGCGCACGATCGGCTCGGGCAATATCGGCGCCACCAATGTGCTGCGCACCGGACGCAAGGGCCTCGCCTTCGCGACGCTGGTCTGCGATGCCCTCAAGGGCACCGTGGCGGTGCTGGCGACCGCGCATTATGCCGGCCACCAGGCGGCGCTGGTCGCCGGGCTGGGCGCCTTCCTCGGCCATCTTTTTCCGGTCTGGCTGAAGTTCAAGGGCGGCAAGGGCGTCGCCACCTATATCGGCCTCCTGATCGGCCTTTACTGGCCGGGCGCGCTGATCTTCTGCGCGATCTGGCTGTTTGTCGCGGTGCTGTTTCGCTATTCCTCGCTCTCGGCGCTGGTCGCCAGCGCGCTGACGCCACTGATGCTGTGGTATTTCAATCAGCCCGAAACGGCCGTGCTGTTCCTCGTCCTCACTGTTCTGCTTTGGATCATGCACCGCGCCAATATCGCGCGCCTCTTGAACGGCAGCGAAGGCAAGATCGGCGCGAAATCGGCGTAGTTCGTCTGCCGCTAGACCTTCAGCGCTTGGCTTTGGATATGTTCAGGGCGACGGCCGCGCGCACGAGCGCCTTGAACGCTCTTTCGTCGACCTTGGCGCCTTCAACGAGATCGATGGCGCGCCGCATATTGCCGTCGAGACTTGCATTGAACAGGCCGGCCGGATCTTGCACCGACGCCCCCTTGGCGAAAGTCAATTTCACTTTGTCCTTGTAGGACTCGCCGGTGCAGATGATGCCGGCGTGCTCCCACACCGGAACGCCGCGCCACTTCAAGGTCTCGACCACATCGGGATCGGCCGCTTTGATCAGCGCACGCACGCGGGCGAGTGTCTCACCGCGCCAGCCGCCAAGTTGCCCGATATGGATATCGATCAATTGCGTGGGTGAACCGGGCCCGGTTTTTTTCCCGCCCTTGATGGCTTTTGGCTTTGCCGTTTTTGCCGTGGTTTTCTTAACCGTGGTTTTCTTAACCGTCGCTGGTTTCGTCATGTCTGCTCATTGGTTTGACCGCCGGCCTCGTCCGCGGCCTGCTCGATCGGTCGTCACCATGATCCACGAAAGCAGGTCGGCCGCGCAAGTCCGCCGGTTGCAACGCGCTATTTCAGGTTGTGCCGCCGAGCGCCCTGCGCAATGCTATCGGCCGGGTTAGGTGGGGGCGTGTGCGTTGAGCGAACGGGTGCGACTTTCCGACGAGCAACGGCTCGACTGGCTGCGTCTGATCCGCTCCGACCATGTCGGCCCGCGCGCCTTTCGCGATCTCATCAATCATTTCGGCGGCGCGCGCGCCGCGCTCGAGGCACTGCCCGGCCTCGCCCGCCGTGGCGGCGCGAGCGGCACGCGCATCTGCTCACGCGAAGACGCCGAACGTGAACTGAAGGCGGCGCGTGCGCGCGGCATCGAATTCGTCGCGCTCGGCGAGCTGGGCTATCCCGCGCGCCTTATGATGATCGACGATGCGCCGCCTTTGCTCGCGGTCGAGGGCAAGGCCGAGGCGCTGGCACTGCCGCTGGTCGCCATCGTCGGCTCGCGCAATGCCTCGGCCGCCGGCTTGAAATTCGCAGAGCGGCTGGCGCGCGATCTTGGGACGGCCGGGTTCGGCATCGTGTCGGGGTTGGCGCGCGGGATCGACGCCGCCGCGCATCGTGCGAGTCTCGCGACTGGCACCATTGCCGTACTCGCGGGCGGGCACGAGCGCATCTATCCCGCCGAGCATGTTGAATTGTTGCAGGCGATTTTGCCCATGGGCGCCGCCGTCTCCGAGATGCCGCTAGCCTGGGAGCCGCGCGCACGCGACTTCCCGCGCCGCAACCGGCTGATCTCGGGCTTGTCGATCGGCGTGGTGATCGTCGAAGCCGCGCGCCGCTCCGGCTCGCTTATCACCGCGCGCATGGCCGGCGAACAGGGCCGCGAAGTGTTCGCGGTGCCGGGCTCTCCGCTCGACCCGCGCGCCGAAGGCACCAATGGCTTGCTCAAGCAAGGCGCCATCCTGGTGACGGAGGCCGCCGACGTAATCTCGGCATTGACCCCGATCCTCGGCCGCGACGCCGGTCTACCGATTGAGGAACCCGCGGGCGAGCCCCCCGCCCCGCTCGATAGCGAGCCGGCGGCCGACGAACGCGCCCGCATCATCGCGCTGTTGGGCCCGACGCCGGTCTCGCTCGACGACCTGGTGCGGCTATCGCGCACCCGGCCTGCGGTGGTGCGCACGGTGCTGTTGGAACTGGAACTTGCCGGACGGCTCGAACGCCACGGCGGCGGTCTGGTGTCGCTGGTGTAGACTGCCGTTCGAATCGAACGGCAACGGACCGCGCATGAGCTTCCGATACGCCTCTGTCCTAGCGATCCTGCTGGCGCTGCTTGCCGCGCCGGCGCGCGCGGCGGAGCCATCTTTCGCGGACTTCGTCAAAGAGCTTTGGCCCGACGCGCAGGCCAAGGGCATCAGCCGCGCCAATTTCGATCTCGCGCTCAAGGGCCTGATGCCCGATCCCCGCGTGATCGCCGCGACAAAGAGGCAGCCGGAATATGGCAAGCCGGTCGGCGACTACGTCAATTCGATCGTCTCTCAAGGGCGCATCGCGCATGGCCGTGCCAAGGCCAAAGAGTTTGCCAAAACCTTCGACGCGGTCGAAAAGAAATTCGCGGTCGAACGCTGGGTGCTGCTCGCTCTCTGGGGCATGGAAACCGACTACGGCGCGGAGAAAGACCGCTGGGACGTGTTCCGCTCGCTCGCCACGCTCGCCTATGTGAAATACCGGCATCCCTATTTTCGCAACGAACTCTTGGTCGCGATGAAGATCATGCAGGATGATCGCATCGGCCGGGCCAAGATGGTGTCGTCCTGGGCCGGCGCGATGGGCCAGACCCAGTTCATGCCGTCGAATGTCGTCGACTATGCCATCGATTTTTCCGGCGACGGCCATATCGATATCTGGAGCAACGTGCCTGACGTGCTCGGTTCGACCGCCAATTACCTGCGCAAATGGAATTGGCAGCACGGCCTGCCCTGGGGCTTCGAGGTCGAGGTGCCGCATGGCTTCGATCTGATGAAGAGCCGCGCCAGCTTTGCGGAATGGAAGCAGCTCGGTGTGCGCCGCGCCGATGGCAAGCCGTTCCCGGTCCAAGGCAACGGCATCCTGTTCTTCCCGAGCGGTGCCAAGGGCCCGGCCTTCATCGCCACCGACAACTTCGCGGTGCTCAAGGAATATAATAACTCGGATGCCTATGCGATCGCGGTCGGCCATCTCGCCGACCGTATGGCGGGTGGCCCGGCGATCAAGGCCAAATGGCCGGCCGACGACCGCCCGCTCTCGCGCGACGCCCGCATTGCGTTACAAAAGAAGCTGGCTGCACTCGGCCACAAAGTGAACGACTTCGAAGGCCATATCGACTTCGACTTGCGCGACGATATCCGCGCCGAACAGAAGAAGCTCGGCATGCCGCCGGATGGTAATCCCACCGCTTTGCTGCTTGAGAAGCTCGGCGTCGGGAAGCAGTGATCAGCGCTTGCCGTTCGGCGGCCCGTTATGCCGGGTGACGCTTTCGGCCTCGAGCCGAACCATTTCGAGCAGGTAACCGAGGGTTTCGAGGCCGGTTTTGCGCGCCATGCCGGCAAGATCGGCCGAGAGCGACGCAACATAGCTGGCTACCGCCGAGCGGCCATTGCTTTCACTAATATGAGGTTCGGGCATTTGCATTCTGGGCCAACGGATTTTTGACGAGCCGGGCACAGCCCCCCACCGACACAAATACATGGTTGCAGCAGTGGTGTAAGCATAAAAAGTGTGTTAACCAATAAATACATCTTTAAGTTGTAATCCGGTGTACAACTCGCCGCCTCCCTCCCGCCCAAATCGCCTGTTCAGACCCGTTCGGAATGCCACCTGATTTGACAGGTGGGGTCGGCTTCCCCATGTTCCGGCCAAGGCGGGCGGCCGATTCCGCCATGACAAGGCCTTGGTCGGGCGGATAACCCATTGGATTTTCATGAATATCGTCGTTGTTGAGTCGCCCGCCAAGGCGAAGACGATCAATAAATATCTGGGACCCGGCTACGAGGTGCTGGCCTCGTTCGGCCATATCCGCGACCTGCCGGCCAAGGACGGCTCGGTCGATCCGGAAGCCGATTTCCGCATGCTTTGGGAGGTCGACCCCAAGTCGAACCAGCGCGTCAACGCCATCGCGCAGGCACTCAAGGGCGCCGACAAGCTGATCCTCGCCACCGACCCCGACCGCGAGGGCGAGGCGATCTCCTGGCACGTCCTGGAGGTGCTCAAGGAAAAGAAGGCGCTCAAGAGCCAGCCGGTCGAGCGCGTGGTGTTCAACGCCATCACCAAGCAGGCGGTGACGGAGGCGATGAAGAACCCGCGCAAGATCGACGCCGCGCTGGTCGACGCCTATCTCGCCCGCCGAGCGCTCGATTACCTCGTAGGCTTCACCCTCTCGCCGGTTTTGTGGCGCAAGCTGCCGGGCGCGCGCTCGGCCGGCCGTGTGCAGTCGGTGGCGCTGCGGCTGGTGTGCGACCGCGAGCTGGAGATCGAGAAATTCGTCGCGCGCGAATACTGGTCGATCGCCGCGACGCTCGCGACCCCGCGCAATGACGTGTTCGAGGCGCGCCTCATCGGCGCCGACGGCAAGAAGATCCAACGGCTCGACATCGGCTCGGGCGCCGAGGCGGAAGCCTTTACCCGCGATCTCGAAAACGCGATCTTCAAGGTGGCTTCGGTCGAAGCCAAGCCCGCGCGGCGCAATCCGCCGCCGCCCTTCACCACCTCGACCATGCAGCAGGAAGCCTCACGCAAGCTCGGCTTCTCGCCCGCCCATACCATGCGCCTCGCCCAGCGCCTCTATGAAGGCATCGATATCGGCGGCGAGACGGTCGGCCTTATCACCTATATGCGTACCGACGGCGTCGACGTCGCGCCGGAAGCGGTCGCC
>DASZQT010000334.1:0-3898 GCA_035549515.1 Pseudolabrys sp.
TTGTTGCTTGATGCAAAACCCCCGGCGGGAAACCGCCGGGGGACTTCCCGTTAAGAACGCTACGTTACTGAACGGTGAGTCAATGCCGATGCCGATGCCAACCGTGCAGTCCCAGGCTTCCCGCGAGCAAATCTCTCGCGAGCAAATCTCTCGCGAGCAAGTTTCCCGCGATCTTGCGGATGTGATCAGGCTCGAACGCCGCGCCTTTGCCGCCAAGCTGCGTATGGCACGCGCGCTCATCGGTCTGAGTCAGAGTGAATTCGGCCGCCGAATCGGTCTCACGCAGCGCGCGATCCACAAGCTTGAGCAGGGCGACACCGATCCGCGGCGCGCGACCGCGCGCGCGATCGAGCAGGTATGGCGCACGCATGGCATCGAGTTCGAGGACCTCGCCGACAGCGGTTTCCGTGTGACCGTGCGTCCCGCCACTTTCGATCGGGTCGCGCCGGCGGCCGAGCGGCGCGAGCGTTCCGAAGTTGCCTCCGCCGAAATGCCGCATGCCGCCAAACGGCGCCCGGCGGCATGAGCCGTTGCGGGCCGGCCGACGCCCGACGCCCGGCGCGGGCAAGTCTTCACGGCAAAACCTGTGGTAGTCCGCTCTGGCGATGCGCTGGCGTGAGCGGCGCTCGAGCCATGGGCTAGGCTCGCGCCGCGAATCGGGATCGCGCCCAGACGGGACCAAGTTTTAGCCGAAGGCTGGGCCACCGGACTCCGTACTCGATGCGACCACGGCGTACGACCACGGCTCAGGCGGGTAACCGAGGCCAAGCCGGGTAACATTGCATACAATTCGGCGCCTGTGCCGATTTCGTAGGCATGGGTTTGCCTCGGGGTCGGGCGTAACGACAAAAATACCAGATAAAACAATGGGTTGATAGCCCCGAGCATGCTCTCGCGACTGGCACGGGGCTTGCGTTACTTCTTTCCGTGATGGGTCGCATCCCCCGCAGCCAATGGCGCGGAAAGGCCGCGCGGTGGGGGGCATCACGGAAACAGGGAGAGGGAAATGACGATCGCTTCATTGTCGCGCCGGCGGCTGTTGCAGGGGGCAGGGCTTGCGGCGCTGGCGAGCACGCTGCCCGGGACGCGGGCCTTTGCCAAGGACACCACCGTCGGCTTCATCTATGTCGGCTCGCGCGACGACTACGGCTACAACCAGGCTCATGCGGTCGGCGCGGCCGCTCTCAAGAAGATGAGCGGCATCAAGGTGGTCGAAGAAGAGAAGGTGCCGGAGACCGACGCGGTCGAAAAGACCATGGAGTCGATGATCAATCTCGACGGCGCTTCGCTCCTGTTCCCGACCTCGTTCGGTTACTACAGCCCGCACATGATCAAGATGGCCAAGAAGTACCCGAAGCTGCGCTTCGAGCACTGCGGCGGCCTGTGGACCGACAAAGACCCCAAGAACGCGGGCAGCTATTTCGGCTATATCGACGAGGCGCAATACATCGCCGGCATCGTCGCCGGCTATTCGACCAAGTCGGGCAAGCTCGGTTTCGTCGCCGCCAAGCCGATCCCGCAGGTGCTGCGCAACATCAACGCCTATCTGCTCGGCGCGCGGCTCGCCAACCCGACCGCCACGCTGCAGGTGATCTTCACCGGCGACTGGTCGATGCCGGTCAAGGAAGCCGAATCCACCAACAGCCTGATCGACCAGGGCTGCGACGTGCTCACCTGCCACGTCGACGGTCCGAAGACCGTGATGGAGAACGCCGCCCGCCGCGGCGCCATGGTGTCGGGCTATCACGTCAGCGCCGCGCCCCTGGTGCCGAAAGCCTATCTCACCGGCGCCGAATGGAACTGGGAGGCGCTCTATCCGAAGTTCGTCAAGATGTTCACGAGCGGCGAGAGCATCCCGAACTTCTATCGCGGCGGCCTCAAGGAAGGCTTGGTGAAGGTCTCGCCCTACGGCTCGATGGTGTCCGAGAAGGCGCGCAAGCACGCCGACGACGTCAAGGCCAAGCTGATGGCCGGCGGCTACGCGATCTTCAAGGGCCCGATCAAGGACAACAAGGGCGGTGTCGTGATCGCGAGCGGCGTGTCGCGCGGACAGACCGATCCCGAGCTCGAAAAGATGAACTATCTGGTCGAAGGCGTGATCGGCGCGACGTCATGATCGGGGCGGGGGTGTGAGGTCGGCGCGGGCGGCGATCGCGAATTTGATCCAGCCCGCGCCGAGCCCCGTCTTGTTTGGGTTTGTTGGTGCGATGCGCAGGTTGAGCGAGCGCGGCTTTCTTTGACGCGTAGATCGGGCACGCTCGACTTTCTCTGAGACGTGAAACGGGCAAGCCCGATTTACGATGCGATGCGGGCAGGTGAGAGCGGGCGCGGGCAGGTTCGGGGCAGGGGGTCATTCGGAATGGCAATCACGTCGGATTTCAAGGCTGCCCCCGCGCCCGATTCCGCTCCGCAAGCCACGGGCGATCAGCTAGCCGCGGTCGCGCTGCCGGCCGCGCCGGCGATCACCATGGACGGCGGGCCATCCAATTCGGGCCCGAAGAGGGCGCTCGGGCGCAATATCGGCGGCGTGGCGGAATACATTGTCATTCCCGCGCTCGCGCTTCTGGGCGCGCTCGCCGCCTTCGGTATCTTCGTCGCGCTGTTCGGCAAGGATCCGACCGATCTTTATTTCTACATGTATCAAGGCGCCTTCGGCACCTGGTTCTCCTGGCAGAACACGCTGACGCGCGCGGCGCCCTTGATCCTCACCGCACTGTGCACGGCGCTGCCGGCGCAACTGGGCATGGTCATCATCGGCGGCGAGGGGGCGCTTCTGATGGGCGCGCTCGGCGCCACGGCGGCCGCGCTCGTGCTACAGAGTGCGCCGCCCATCGTGGTCGATGTCGCGATGGCTGCGGCCGGCATGATCTGCGGCGGCCTGTGGATCGCACTGTCGGGGGCGTTGCGCCAATATCGCGGCGTCAACGAGACCATCTCCAGTCTGCTCCTGGTCTACATCGCGCTCGCGATCCTCAATTTCCTGGTTGAAGGCCCGATGCGCGATCCGGCCAGCCTCAACAAGCCGTCGACGCGCGAGATCGGCGCCGCCAACATGATCGGCACCATACCGGGCACCGAAGTGCATTGGGGCTTCGTGTTCGGCCTCGTCGCCGCCGGACTTGCCTATGTGCTGATCTTCCACACCACCTTCGGTTTTGCCGCGCGCATCGCCGGCGGCAATGTGCGCGCCGCCAAGATCGTGGGCTTGGGCGTCGGCCGTCTCATCATGCTCACCTGTCTGATGGCGGGGGCCGCCGCCGGCCTGGCCGGCATGGTGGAGGTAGCCGCGGTGCAGGGCCGCGCCAATGCCAATCTTGCGGTCGGTTACGGCTTCACCGGCATCCTGGTGTCGTTCCTGGCGCGGCATAACCCGCTGGCGATTATCCCGGTGGCGATCCTCATGGGCGGCATCAATGCCAGCGGCGGTCTGCTGCAACGCCGGCTCGGGCTGCCCGACGCGTCGGTGCTGGTGCTGCAGGGCATGATCTTCATCTCGGTCTTGATGAGCGAAACGCTCTACGGCCGCTTTCGAATCTTCGGGCGCAAGGAGGGCTGAGCCATGGCGGATGCCGGCATCGGATTATGGGGCGTGCCGCTCGCCGTGCTCGGCGGTGCGGTGCGCGTATCGACGCCGTTCCTGTTCGTCAGCCTGGGCGAATGCCTGACCGAGCGCTCCGGCCGCATCAATCTCGGCCTCGAGGGCACGCTGGTGATGGGCGCGATGAGCGGCTACGGCACCGCTTATCTCACCGGCTCGCCCTGGCTCGGCGTCGTTGTCGCCGGCATCACCGGCTCGCTGCTCGGCAGCTTGCACGCCGGCCTGTGCAGCCTGCCGCGCGTCAACGACATCGCCGTCGGTATCGCCTTGATGCTGTTTGGCACCGGGCTCGCCTTCTAT
>DASZQT010000335.1:0-31676 GCA_035549515.1 Pseudolabrys sp.
TCATCGAGATGGGCAATTACACGCGGCTCGACTGCTGCATCGGCTCGTCGGGCCTGATGCGCGCGGCGCTGGCGCAGGCGGTGCATCACGCGCGCCATCGTACCGCGTTCCAGAAGAAGCTCATCGACCAGCCGCTGATGACCACGGTGCTGGCCGACCTGGCGCTTGAATCGGAAGCAGCGGCCGCGCTCACGTTCAGGCTCGCGCGCGCCTATGACGAGAGCGACGAGGCCTCGCTCGCCCTGCGCCGCGTGGTGACGCCGGCGGCCAAGTTCTGGATCTGCAAGCGCACGCCGTTTCTGATTGGTGAGGCGATGGAGGTGCTGGGCGGCTCCGGCTATATCGAGGAATGCGTGCTGCCGCGGCTCTATCGCGAGGCCCCGGTGAATTCGATCTGGGAAGGCTCGGGCAATGTCATGTGCCTCGACGTGCTGCGCGCTCTCGGCCGCACGCCGCACATTGCCGACGTGCTCAAGCGCGAATTCGATACCGGCGATGCGCGGGTGACGGTGTTTGCCGAACGGCTCTTTCAGCGCCTCTCATCGCCCGAGCGCAATGACGAGGCGCAGGCGCGCGCGCTCACGCGCGACTTGGTGCTGGCCTTGCAGGCGGCGTTGCTGGTCAAGCACGCGCCGGACTACGTGGCGGACGCCTTCTGCGCCTCGCGGCTCGATGGCGACGGCGGCGCGGCCTTCGGCCTCTTGCCGCGCAGCGCGGAGGCGAGGGCGATTGTGGAGCGGGCCGGGCCGCTAACTGAGCGGGCGCATGGGCTCGCCTCGTCATGCCCGCGCTCGCCGCGGGCATCCACGTCTTTCTTTTTCAAATAGGAAGGCGTGGATGGCCGGGACAAGCCCGGCCATGACGACCTGGGTGTGCGAAGCCGCCTCACATCGCCCCGAACACCGCCAGCACCAGCACCGCCTGCGCGATAAAACCGATGGTGAAGGCGAGCGTGCGCAGCACGGGGATGCCGAGCGCATAGACCACCGCATGCGCCAGCCGCGCCCAGAAATACACCGCGCAGGCGGCAACCGTCGCCGGCGTCGAGCGGCCTTCGGCATCGAGGATCAGCACCAGGCTCGCGAACACCACCAGGTTCTCGACCGCATTGGTGTGCGCGAAATAGAGCCGCTGCGCCCAGCCCGATTGCGGCGTGTCGCCGCGCGTGGGATTGGCCATCGCGCCCATCAGCCCGCGCACCATGCAGCGGTCGAGCACATAGGGTATCCACAACAGCCCGGTCAGCGCGACCGTCAGCGTCAGCCAGAACAGTTCCTTGGTCATCGACCGCTCCCCGCCGGGTGAAACGGGCGCGAGCTTAGGGGAAAGACCGCCCCCTGTCGCGCGCGGCGGCCCGCGGCCGCGCCCTTGTTCCCGTGGTTTTTCTTGACGGCGCTTGCCGGGCGCGCCCCGGGTGGGCTTTTTCCGGGCGGCCGCTGCCCATAAGTCTTGTTTCAGAGTGGGCAGGCGCTAGAAAGGCGGCGGGCCGGCACAGTTCGCGGCCGCGAGACGACAATGGAAGTGGACGACAGGCTGGCGCCGGTGGACGGCAAGCTGTTCCGCCGCGTGATGGGGCGCTTCGCCACCGGCGTTACGGTCATCACGGCGGAGGCGGAAGGTGGCGTGCGTGGCATGACCGCCAATGCCTTCATGTCGGGTTCGCTCGCGCCGCCGCTCTGCATCGTGTCGGTCGGCAAAAAGGCGCGCCTCTACGGCGCGCTGCAACGGGCCGGACATTTCGGCGTCAGTATCCTGGCGCAGGGGCAGGAGGCGATCAGCCGGCATTTCGCGGGTCAGGGCGTTGACCGGCCCGATCTGCTGTTCGAGCACATGCACGGCGTGCCGGTGCTCGCAGGCGTGTGCGCGGCGGTGGCGGCCATGGTGGAGGCGCAGCACGACTGCGGCGATCACACGCTGTTCATCGGCCGTATCGTGGGTCTGCGCGACGATGGCCGCCCGCCGCTCGTCTATCACGCCGGCAAATACGCCTCGCTGCACTACAAGGAAGCGGCCTCGCCCGACCCGGCCATCGATTTCTGGGAGTTGGAGCCGGAGTAAGCGGGGGACGGCGCGGCCGTTTAGCGGAATAGCCCCGACAGCTTGGTGAGCAGCCCGCCCTGGTCGGCGGGTCGATCGCCGGCCGGGCGGCCGGCGCTGGCCGAGGTCGGCAGACCGGCGCGCTTCCAGGCATCGAGGCCACCGCCGAGCAGGTAGACGTCGCAATTGCCGGAAACCGAGGCGAGCCGCCGCGCGTTCATATTGGTGCGCGCGCCGGATTTGCAGTGGTAGATCAGCACGGTATCGCCGGCGCGCACCGGATGGCGGGCGTCGATCTGCGATAGCGCATGGTGGCGGGCGCCCGGAATGTTCTCGTGCGCGTGTTCGTGCGTCTCGCGGATGTCGATCAGCACGGCGCCATCGCGGACGAGTTCGGCGGCGCGCGCGGGCGTAATGGTTTCGAGCTTGCTCATGGTGCTTCTTCCTTTGGTGATCGTCGTGAACGCTCGTCGGGCTCGCTTCACGGGCAGTAGATGTCGCGCAGCAGCGCGAGCAGGCGGATCGCGTTGGCGTCGGCCAGGTGATAGAAAATGGTCTGCGCATCGCGCCGCGTGCCGAGCAGTCCATCCTCGCGCAATTTCGCGAGATGCTGCGACAGCGCCGACTGGCTCAGGCCGACGGCCTCGACCAGTTCGTTCACCGACATTTCACGCCGCAGCGACAGCCGGCACAGGATCAGCAGCCGGTGCTCGTTGCCCAGCAGTTTCAGGAGCTTGGCGGCCTCGGCTGCCTTGCGTTCGAGCTCGGCCAGACCGACATCGCCACCCCTGGTCGGCTCACACAGGTTTTCTTGAGTGGACATAATGGGTTGGCCGGAACCATATTGAATTAGCTGCTCCTAATATTAGGTAGAGCTAATATATAAGTCAAGATCGAGCTGGACGACGCCAAACTGGAGGATGCGATGACCGCAACCGGCAAATCCGAGGGCAAATCCAAGCCCGAAATCCGAGCCTTCTTTGACGAACCGACCAATACCGTGAGCTATCTGGTTTGGGACCCGGCCAGCAAGGATGCGATAGCGATCGATCCGGTACTCAATTTCGACCAGCGCAGCGGCGAGGCGACGGTGCATTCCGCCGACGCCCTGCTGGCGGAGGCGCAGCGCTTGGGGCTTACGATCACCCGCGTGCTCGAAACGCATGTCCATGCCGATCATCTATCCGGTGCGCCATATATCAAGCTCAAGACCGGCGCTGCCATTTGTATCGGCGAGCATATCCGTGACGTGCAGCGCATCTTCCGGCCGGTGTTCAACGCCACCGACGTGTCGGGCGACGGCTCCGAATTCGACCACCTGTTCAAGGACGGCGAGCGCTTCAAACTCGGCAATATCGAGGGCGAAGTCATCTATACGCCCGGCCATACGCCGGCCTGCGTCTCTTACAAGATCGGCGATGCGGTTTTCGTCGGCGACACGATGTTCATGCCGGACTACGGCACCGCGCGCGCCGATTTTCCCGGCGGCGACGCGCGCACGCTGTACCGTTCGATCAAACGCATTCTGTCGCTGCCGAGCGAGACACGGTTGTTCATGTGTCACGACTACAAGGCGCCCGGGCGCGAGCAATATGCCTGGGAGACGACCGTGGGCGAGGAGCGCGCGCGCAATGTCCATGTGCACGAAGGCGTGAGCGAGGATGCGTTCGTCGCCATGCGCGAGGCGCGCGACGCCAAGCTCGCGGCGCCGCTGCTCTTGTTGCCGTCGATACAGGTCAACATGCGCGCCGGCAAATTTCCGCCGGCCGAAGCCAATGGCGTGCGCTATCTGAAGGTGCCGGTGAAGCTCGTGGCTTGAATCGGCGAGGGCGCCGGCGATTTCGAATGACGAGTCGTGGCCGGCGCCGCGCATGGTCTCAGGACAGCTGTGCACAACAAGCCGGCAAGGATTGCGTCACATTCGAGCGGCCCGGCGAATTGTTGGGCGTGTCATCGCCGTGCTGTTTGCAATTCAACATTGCTGCTCTGGGTTTCTGTCGCCGTTCCGACGGCCAAAAACCCGATGCGGCGGACGAAATGTTGCATTCGCGTCACATCGGAAATGGAATCGCAATGGCCGCAAAACGCCGTTGCCTGAAATTTAGTCGATCTAAGGGGTGGGCGGCCCGACTGTATACTATGACCACATTGTGACGAAACGTCGCGATTTGACGGTATGATTCTACGATTTGCGCTGACCGGCGCGCAGCCGCGGATTCGTCGGCAACCAGGCACCGCTGCCTTAATCTTGATAGCTCCGATGTATTTCGCGCCAAGGCCTGCGAATTCTTCGGACTTCCGAGAAATTCGAACGCTCGCATAGTTCTCCTGCGGTTTGTTTTTACCGTTCAACTCGTGGGGGATCCAACTATGTCCTGTCGTTCTGTTGCGCTTGCCGCCTTGCTGGTTGTGGCGAGCGTGGGGGCTGCCAGCGCGGCAGACCTGCCGAAAAAGGCCCCGGTCCTGAAAAAACCGGCGGAGGCGCCGTTCTTCATCGTCAACGATAACTCGGTCAGCTACCACTACGAATTCAAGGCCACCAATCCGGGCGCCGGCGCGACGCCCAAGCACGTGCTGTCCTACACCCATTTCGACGTGTGGAAGTACGGCACCAACTTCATCAATATCGACTGGCTGAAGGCGACCAGCGGCCAGACTCCATCCGGACCCTGCGGTCTGCTGGGGCAACCGGCGACCGGCTGCGCGCCCTATACCGAGATCTACGGCTTCTTCCGTTCGACGTTCGGCTTCAACGAGGTGTTCAACACCAAGGCCTTCTCCTACGGCCCGCTGACCGACGTGTCGCTCATGGTCGGCGCCGACCTCAACACCGACAACACCGCGCTGAGCTCGGCCAAGCGGTCGATCGAAGCCGGCATCCAGTTCAGCTTCGCCACGCCTTACAACGGCTTTATCAATTTGACGCCGACCGTCTACAAGGAATGGCAGCACGACGGTTTCGCGGTGTCCTATTGGCCGGCGGTCAATCCGTCGGGCGATGTCGATTTCGATACGACCTGGGGCTTCGAATGGTTGTATGTGCAGCCGCTCGGCTTCATGCCGAGTTGGCTGCCGCTCACCTACAAATTCTTCGGCACCATCCATGGTCCGAAGGGTTGCGGCGAGGTCTGCAATCCGGGGCCGGGCCTGACCCGCACCACCGAATACTATCTGCAGCAGAATCTCAGTCTCGATGTCGGGCCCTGGCTCGGCATGCGCCCGAACATGTATTCGATCTGGGGCGGCTATCGTTATTGGGTGAACAAGTTCGGCATCGATCCCAATCAGCCGGGGGGCCATTTCGTCGGCACGAAGGAGAGCACCTGGCTCTTGGGCGCGACGGTTTCCTTCTGAGCGAGATCTGCTGATCAAGACCTGCCGACTAAACGTCCCGACCAAGACGTCCTGACCAAGACTTACTGACCAAGACTTCCCGACCAAGACTTCCCGACCAAGACTTGAACCGAAAGACTTGAGTGCCGGTCGAGCTTTTCGACCGGCACTTTTTTTATCGCGACGGCTGTTGCAGATAGGCGTTCGCCAGTTGCGAGCGCGGCAGGCCGGCTCAGGTCCAGCTCTTGAACCGCACATAGGAGCCGGGCGCGTCCTCCAACGGCGTCAGCTTGCCGCCGCCGATCTCGCGCGCGGGCACGGTCTTGCCATTGTGGCTCTTTATCCACGCGAGCCAGTCGGGCCACCACGAGCCGGGGTGTTCGGTCGCCTTCGCCATCCAGGCCTCGACGTCTTCGCCGAACGGGGCGGGGCCGCTCCAATACTGATATTTCGGCTTGGCCGGTGGATTGACCACGCCGGCGATATGGCCGGAGCCGGCCAGCACATATTTCACCTCGCCGCCGAAAAAGCGCGAGCCGCGCAGCACCGATTTGGCCGGCGCGATATGGTCCTCGCGGGTGGCGAGATTGTAGACCGGCACCTTGACCTTGTGGAGATCGAGCTTGACGCCGGCGATCTCCATCTCGCCCTTGGTGAGCTTGTTATCGAGATAGCAGTTGCGCAAATAGAATGAGTGATTGGCCGCCGGCATGCGGGTGGCGTCGGAATTCCAGTACAGAATATCGAACGGCATCGGCTTCTTGCCGCGCATGTAGTTGTTGACGATATAGGGCCAGATCAGGTCGTTCGATCGCAGCATGTTGAAGGCATTCGCCATGCGCGAGGCTTCAAGATAGCCCTGGTTCTTCATATGCGCTTCGAGCTGCTTGATGCGCGCCTCGTCGACGAACACCATCAGGTCGCCGGCATGGGTGAAGTCGACCTGCGCTGCGAACAGCGTCGCCGAGACCACGCGGCTGCGCCGCTTGGCCGCCAGATAGGCGAGGGTGACCGACAACAGCGTGCCGCCGACGCAATAGCCGATGGCATGTACTTTCTTCTCGCCGGTCGCCTCAGCGACCGCGTCCATGGCGGCGATGACGCCGTCGCGCATGTACTGCTCGAAGCTCTTTTCGGCGAGATGCGCGTCCGGGTTAACCCAGGAGATCACGAACACGGTTAGCCCGTTGTCGACGCACCACTTGATGAAGGATTTCTCCGGCGTCAGGTCGAGAATGTAGAACTTGTTGATCCAGGGCGGCACGATCAGAAGCGGCACCTTGAGCACTTGCTCGGTGGTCGCCTGATACTGGATCAGTTGCATCAATTCGTTCTGGAACACGACCTTGCCGGGGGTGAGCGCCAGATTGCGCCCGACCTCGAAGATGGACGGGTCGGACTGCCGAATCTTGAGATGGCCTTCGCCGGCCGCGATGTCCTCCGACAGCATATGCATGCCGCGCACGAGATTCTCGGCATTGGACGACAGCGTCTCGCGCAACAACTCGGGATTGGTCAGCACGAAGTTGGAGGGCGAGATCGCATTGGTGATCTGCCGCACATAAAACTCCGCCTTCTTGCGGGTGCGCTCGTCGAGGCTGGCGTCTTTCACCAGCCGCTCCGCCCATTGCGCGGTCAGCAAATAGAACTGCTTGAGGAAGTCGAAGAACTGGTTCTGCGACCATTCCGGATCGGCGAAGCGCTTGTCGCGCGGATCGGCCGCCACCACGGGCGCGGCTTCCTCACCCGCCAGCCGACGCGCCGTGCTCGCCCACAGGCCGAGATAGGCGCCGCCGAGATTGTGCTGCAGTTCGACCGAGCGTTGCGGGTCGGACAGCCAGTAATCCGCGACCTGGCCGAAGGTCTTGACCATGTCGGCGAAGTCCTCGCCGAGATCAGGCTTGATGCGGCCTTCCTCGCGCGGCTTCATATAGGCGGCGAGCGCCTTGCCACCTTCCTCGACCATGCGGGCGAGGTTGCGCCCGAGCGCCTCGTAATCGACAGCCTTCGGCGGGGCGGTCTGTGCCGCCGCGTTCGGTGTCACCCCAGGTTTGGCCGGTTTAGCCATCCCGATCTTGGCCGGGTCAAGTGCAGGCGTTTCCATCCGTCATATCCGTCGATCCCACGCAAACGAGAGGTGGCCCGGACCGCCGCTCGTCGCAAGGTGCAATTCGGCGCAGGGCAGGGGTGAACGGCGCCCGGCAGCGCGATTTTCCCCGACCATGCTGAAGCCATAATAGCCGGCTACGGCCGTTATGCTATAATTCATTGAGTCTGCGACGATTTCTCGTCCTCTTCCACAGGTAATGCGGAGCATGCGGAAAGCCCCGATCGGAACCGCGGCGCTGGCCTTGGCCGGCGCTTTGACGCTGTCCGGCTGCGGGGCGGCGGGCTCCAGCATGGAGCAACTGCCGCCGACGCTCGGGGGACTGCCGGCAGCCGCTCCGGCGCGGCCGGCCACGCCCTATCAGTACCCGGCCGTCCACGACATGCCGCCGCCGCGCGAAACCCGGCCGATGAGCGACGAGGACGTGCTCAAGGCGGAGAAGGACCTGGAGGCCGTCCGCGACCGCCAGGAGCAACACAAGGGCGGTGGCAAGCCGCCGGCGGCCCGCAAGAAGGCCGCACCGGCAGCGAAAGAGCATCCGGCGGACACCAAAAAGCGTGAGAACACTGGCGCGGGGACCAACCCATGATAAAAGCCAGCCGGGGTAACGCCTGCCGGCTGGAAAGGGCAGCCAGCGCCAAGGTCCCGCAGGGTTGGGACCATTGGGCGTAAGGCAGAACCGAGGCGACTTGAAGGTCTGAGACGATGGAAGAATTTTACCGCATCCGCCGCTTGCCACCCTACGTGTTCGAAGAGGTGAACAAGGCCAAGGCGAAGGCTCGCAATGCCGGGGCGGACATCATCGACCTCGGTATGGGCAATCCCGACCTGCCGGCGCCGGCCCATGTGCTCGAAAAGCTCAAGGAGACCTTGGGCAAGCCGCGCACCGACCGCTATTCCGCCTCACGCGGCATCCCCGGCCTGCGCCGGGCCCAGGCCGCCTATTACGAGCGCCGTTTTGGGGTGAAGCTCAACCCCGAGACGCAGATCGTCGCGACGCTCGGCTCCAAGGAAGGCTTCGCCAATGTGGCTCAGGCGATCACCGCGCCCGGCGACGTCGTGCTGGTGCCGAACCCGAGCTACCCGATCCACGCCTTCGGCTTCCTGATGGCGGGCGGCACCATCCGTTCGGTGCCCTCGGAGCCGACGCCCAACTTCTTCCACACGCTCGAGCGCGCCATCGTCCACTCGATCCCCAAGCCGATCGCGGTGGTGGTGTGCTATCCGGCCAATCCGACCGCTTACGTGGCGAGCGTCGACTTCTACAAGGACCTCGTTGCCTTCGCGAAGAAGCACGAGATCCTGATCCTGTCCGATCTCGCTTATGCCGAGGTCTATTTCGACGATAATCCGCCGCCCTCGCTGCTGCAGGTGCCGGGCGCGATGGACATCGCCATCGAATTTACTTCGATGTCGAAGACCTTCTCGATGCCGGGCTGGCGCATGGGCTTCGCGGTCGGCAACGAGCGCATCATCGCGGCGCTGGCGCGCGTGAAGTCCTATCTCGACTACGGCGCCTTCACGCCGATCCAGGTGGCGGCGGCGGCCGCGCTCAACGGCCCCGACGACTGCGTCAAGGAGATGCGCGCGATCTACAAGCGCCGGCGCGACGTGCTGGTGGAGAGCTTCGACCGCGCCGGCTGGCACGTTCCGGCGCCGCGTGCCTCGATGTTTGCCTGGTCGCCGATCCCGGAGCCGTTCAAGAGCCTGGGCAGCGTCGAATTCTCCAAACTTCTGGTGGAGAAGGCCGATATCGCGGTGTCGCCGGGCATCGGCTTCGGCGAATATGGCGAGGGTTATGTGCGCATCGCGCTGGTCGAGAACGAGCAGCGCATCCGCCAGGCCGCCCGCAATGTCCGGCGTTTCTTCGAGACCGCGCCGGAACAGCTCCACAACGTCGTCCCGCTCGCCCAACGGCGCTGAGCCATTCACCACGGATTCTGCATGGTTCCGCCGCTAAGAGTGGGTGTCGCCGGTTTGGGCACGGTCGGCGCCGCCTTGATCGCCCAGGTGGCGCATCGCCACGAAGCGCTGGCCGCGCGTTGCGGGCGCGCGATCGAGATCGTCGCGGTCTGCGCCCGCTCGCGCGGCAAGGACCGCGGCGTCGAGCTCAAGAAATTGAAATGGTTCGACGACCCGAGCGCGCTTGCGCGTTCGAGCGAGATCGACTGCTTCGTCGAATTGATGGGCGGCTCGGGCGATCCGGCCAAGGCCGCGGTCGAGGCCGCGCTTGGTGCCGGCAAGTCGGTTGTCACCGCCAACAAGGCGCTGCTCGCCAAGCACGGCGTCAAGCTCGCCGCGCTCGCCGAGAAGCACAAGTCCGCGCTCAATTTCGAGGCTGCGGTCGGCGCCGCCATCCCGGTGGTGAAGACGCTGCGCGAAGGGCTGGCCGGCAACCGGATCGAGCGCCTCTACGGCATCCTCAACGGAACCTGCAATTACATCCTCACGCGCATGGAGCAGGAGGGGCTGGCCTTCGCCGATTGCCTCAAGGAGGCGCAGAAGCTCGGCTACGCCGAAGCCGATCCGACCTTCGACATCGAAGGCCATGACACCGCGCAGAAGCTGTCGATCCTCGCCTCGCTCGCCTTCGGCAGCAAGGTCGACGAGCGCGCCATCTATGTCGAGGGCATTTCCTCGATCCAGCCGGCCGATCTCGCCGCCGCCGACGAGCTTGGCTACCGGGTCAAGCTGTTGGGCGTGGCGGTGAAGACGCCGCAAGGCATCGAGCAGCGCGTGCATCCGACCATGGTGCGCAAGGACGCGCCCATCGCGCAGGTGATGGGCGTGACCAATGCGGTCACCATCGATGCCGAAGGCATCAATCCCCTGACCCTGATCGGGCCGGGGGCAGGCGGCATGGCGACCGCCTCGGCGGTGCTCTCCGACATTGCCGACGTCGCGCGCGGGCTCAAGGTGGTGCCTTTCGGCCGGCCGGTGGCGCGGCTTTCAAGCGTCCAGAAGGCGCCGATGCAGCGCCACGAGGGCGGCTACTACATCCGCCTGGAAGCGCGCGACAAGCCGGGAACCGCGGCGAGCATCGCCACGCGCCTCGCCGAGCAGGAAATCTCGCTGGAATCGATCGTGCAGCGCCACCCCAAGGGGGCGCCCGAGCGCGGGACCAAAGGGGGCTCCGTCCCCGTTATCCTCATTACCTATGCGACCACAGAAGACGCCGTGCGCAAGGCCCTTGCGGCGGTGGGGCGCGATAGGGTGATCTCGGGCCGGCCGCAAGTGATCCGGATCGAGAAGAATTAGCGTAATAAGCGGCCGGCGCGGCGGCCAGATGCGGCGCCGCGTGCCGCGTTATCTTGAGGGGAGCGATCTCATGGCGTCCATTACCGTCCAGCCCGACATGCTGCTGGAGCGCATTCTCAGCCTGGAGATCGTGCGCGTGACCGAACGCGCCGCGGTGTCGGCGGCGCGGCTGCGCGGCCACGGCAAGGAAAAGGCCTCCGACCAGGCCGCGGTCGACGCGATGCGGCGCGAGCTCAACAAGCTGCCGATCGACGGCACCGTGGTGATCGGCGAGGGCGAGATGGACGAAGCGCCGATGCTGTTCATCGGCGAGAAGGTCGGCAACAAGAGCGGGCCGAAGGTCGACATCGCGGTCGATCCCTTGGAAGGCACCACGCTGTGCGCCAAGAACATGCCGGGCGCCATCGCGACGCTCGCCATGGCCGACGGCGGCACGCTTCTGCATGCGCCCGACTGCTACATGGACAAGATCGCCATCGGCCCCGGCTATCCGAAGGGCGTCATCGATCTCGACGCCCCGGCGGAGGAGAACATCCTCTCGCTCGCCAAGGCCAAGGGCGTGAAGCCGAGCGAGATCACCGCCATCCTGCTCGACCGCCCGCGCCATGCCGACATCATCGCGGCCGTGCGCAAGGTCGGTGCGGCGGTGAGCCTGATCAGCGACGGCGACGTGGCCGGCGTCATCCACTGCGCCGAGCCGAAGACGGGCATCGACATCTATCTCGGCATCGGCGGGGCGCCGGAAGGCGTGCTGTCGGCGGCCGCGCTGCGCTGCATCGGCGGACAGATGCAGACCCGGCTCATCATCGACACCGAGGAACTGCGTGAGCGCACCGCGAAGATGGGCATCAAGGACCCGAAGAAGAAATACGAGATCGAGGACATGGTGCGCGGCGACTGCCTGTTCGCCGCCACCGGCGTCACTACCGGCGCCATGCTCTCGGGCGTTAAATTCGGCAAGGACGTGATCGAGACCGAGACGGTGGTGATGCGCTCCGTCACCGGCACCGTGCGCCGGGTGATGGCCGAGCACCGCCAACTCGCGAAGTTTCACCTGGATTGACCGGGCGCTTGTCATCCCGCGCCCGTCCAAGGGCTATAGGGGGCTGCTCATGAAACGTCTGATCGCAACAGCGATGCTGTGCGCGTGCCTTGCCGCGCCGGCGCGCGCCGACAATGCCCCGTCGCCGGAGGCCATGGCGGCGGCACAGGAACTCGCCGGCATCATGACCGGCGACACCATCGTGCAGTTGAGCCGGGCACTCACGGCGCAAATCTGGCCCAATATCGAGGCGCAATTCAAAAGTAAGGTCGACGAGGCGACGCTCGCCGAGCTCAAGACGGTGTTCGAGCAGTCGCTCGCCACCTTTACCGGCGAGGTGATGAAGGACGCGCCTTCGGTCTATGCCCGCAATTTCACCGCGCAGGAATTGCGTGACATGATCGCGTTTTACCGCACGCCGACGGGCAAGAAGGCGTTGGATTTGATGCCGAAGGTGATGAGCGACGTCTACGCGCAACTGGCGCCGCATGTGCAGGCCTTCCGCAGCGACCTCAACACAAAGATCGAATCGGTGATGACCAAGCACGGCTACAACAAAAAGCCGTAAGCGTGCGGGCGCACCAGGCGTCTCTTGCGGCGCTGGCGCGGGCTATTAGCTTACGCCACACTCGGGGTTTCTTCTGCGTGAACGATTCCCGGCGGACCGCACTGTCCGCCTGACAGGCTTGTGGCGATGACGGCTTTGCCGGCAGCGGTATTGAATGCAAGCGAGCGCTGCTTTCTCGGCGTGGAGCAATCCGCGAACGGGCGGACTTGGCGTGACCGGCTCGACGCGCGCGGGCAGGCGCGCGCGCTGACGATCGCGCAGCGCCATGGCCTGCCCGAACTGCTCGCGCGCGTGCTCGCCGGCCGCGGCGTCGAGCCCGACGATGTCGAGGCCTTTCTCGATCCGACCATCAAACGGCTGATGCCCGATCCGCATACGCTCACCGATATGGAAGCGGCGGCCGCGCGGCTCGCGCATGCGGTGGTGAAGGGCGAGAGCGTCGCCATTTTCGGCGATTACGATGTCGACGGCGCCACCGCCTCGGCGCTGTTGTGCCGTTACCTGCGGCACTGCGGGCTCGATCCGCTGGTGCATATCCCGGACCGCATTTTCGAGGGCTATGGTCCGAATGTCGACGCCATTCGTGCCTTCGCCGACAAGGGCGTGACGCTGCTAATCACTGTCGACTGCGGCACCACCAGCCATGCCGTGTTCGAGGAGGCGAAGAAACGTGGCCTCGATGTCGTCGTGCTCGACCATCATCAGGCCGATGAGGCGCTCCCTTTCGCGCAGGCCATCGTCAATCCCAATCGCGCCGACGATCTCTCCGGACTCGGCCATCTCGCCGCGGTCGGGCTGGTATTCCTGACGCTGGTGGCGCTCACGCGCGACCTGCGCGGGCGCGGCTTCTGGACGGCCGCGCGCAGCGAGCCCGACCTGTTGTCGCTGTTGCATCTGGTCGCGCTCGGCACGGTGGCCGATGTGGTGCCGCTGAAAGGGCTGAACCGCGCCTTCGTCGCCAAGGGCCTGATCGCGCTCAAGCGGCGCGAGCATATCGGCGCGACCGCGCTGATGGATGCCGCGCGCCTGTCCGGTCCGCCGGAAGCATGGCATCTCGGTTTTCTCCTTGGTCCGCGCATCAATGCCGGCGGCCGCATCGGCCGCGCCGATCTCGGCGTGCGGCTTTTGCTCGAGGAAGACCCGAGCGAAGCCGCGCGCATCGCCGCCGAGCTCGATCGGCTCAATCACGAGCGCCGGGCGATCGAGCAGGCGACGGTCGCCGAGGCGGAAGCCGAAGCGCTCGCCGCGCTCGGCCTGGAAGAGAAGGGCGCGGTCGTCGTCACGGCCGGGCAGGGCTGGCATCCCGGCGTGGTGGGCTTGGTGGCGGCGCGGCTCAAGGAGCGCTACGGCCGGCCGGCCTTTGCCATTGCGCTCGAACCGGGCGGTATCGGCACCGGTTCGGGCCGTTCGATCGCCGGCGTCGATCTCGGGGCCGCGGTGCGGACGGCCGTGCGCGACGGCCTGCTGGTCAAAGGCGGCGGGCACGCGATGGCGGCCGGCATCACGCTCCGGAAGGAGGCGCTAGGACCGTTCCGCGCCTACCTGGAAGAAACGCTGGCCGGCCCGGTCGAGATGGCGCGGCGCGACAGCGCGCTCGCCATCGATGGCGCGGTCAGCGCGGGCGGCTTTACCCTCGAACTCGCCGAGATGCTGGCGCGCGCCGGCCCTTACGGCGCCGGCAATCCCGAGCCCATGCTGGCGTTGCCCGCGCATACGCTGGCCTATGCGGACCCGGTCGGCGAAAGCCACATCCGCCTGCGCTTCAAGTCGGGCGACGGCAAGTTCGTCAACGCCATTTCATTCCGTGCCGTCGGCACGCCGCTTGGCAAGGCGCTGTTGGACAATCGCGGCCGGCGGATGCATGTCGCGGGCTATATCGCTGTCGACCGCTGGCAAGGCGAAGCGCGCGTGCAGATGCGCGTGAGCGATGTGGCTGTGAGCTGAAGGGCCGGACGAAAACGCCGGGCTCCGCCCGTGAACGGAAGCCCGGCGTAAATGCAAGCTCGATACCGCGGGGATCGGCTAGCGGCAAAGACCCCAATAGCCGTAACCGCGATCGTCGGTCCTGACCCAGCACCGGCGCGCGGGGCCCGGGGGTGGGGCATAGTAATAGCCGGGCGCATAATAGCCCGGGCCGTAGTAGTAGGGCGCCGCCAACGCGCTGCCGAGGATGGCGCCGCCGACGAAGCCGGCGCCCACACCCCAGCCCCAGCCCGGGCCGTAATAGCCGCGGCCATACCAACCGCGGCCGTACCAGCCGCGACCGCGCCAGCCGCCGCGATTCCAATTGCCGCCGCCGCCGCGCCAGCGCGCGCCGCCGCGATATTGCACGGTCTCGACATGGCTCGCGGCGATGTTCTTGGCCGCGAGCGCATCGGCGCGCGGCATCGCGGATGCGCTGGTCGCCAATGGCGCAAGGCCAAGAGCGAACAGCGCCACCGCGACCTTCATGCGAAGTCGACTGGTCATGCTCGAACTCCTTGATTTTCGATTTTCCCCCGCGCACCGGCGGGTATGAGGCGCAACCGGATATCCATCAAATTAGCCACGAAGCATCCAGCAAGATTGAGGCAAATCAATTGCAAAAATCCGGCGCCAAAAGATTATTGCTGCAAGCTGGGGCCGGATGGCGGTCGTTGCGTTGCCGGTGAAGGCTGGCCGCTCAGCCCCATGAGCTCCGGCCGGTATTCGAAATGCATGGTGTCGAAGTGATACCATTTGCCGCCCCAAATGAAGCCGTGGCGCTCGAAGATGTCGACAACCGTCTGCGGCATGCGGTTGCGATAGACAGTCGGGCCGCTCGTCTTCTGCCACAGCCAATAGTCCGAGCGCGTGACATTGAGATCGATGGCGGCGGCGTAACCGTGCATGCTCGGACGTCCGGTGTCCTTCACCGGGCGGCAGGCATAGACGCCGGCGACCGGATAGGCCGCGCGTTTGATCGCGGCGGGCAGGGCGTCAATCTCGCGCGAGATCGCTTCAAGCCTTGCTGCGACGCCGTTCACGCCGGTGACGTATATTTTCTTGCCCCAGCTCTTCGGCAGCCAGACGACCGGCACCAGATGGCGCTTCACCTCGCCCTTGCGGCAATCGCCATAGAGCTTGTCGAAGAAGGCTTCGTTGCGGAAGCGGCCGGGATCGTCGTTCACGCCGGGCGGGCGCGCAAGCGCGCCGCGCGGATAGGCAAGCCGGAATTGATCGAGGATCGAGGCATTGCGCAGGCGCTGCCGGAAGGATTTGTCGGCCGCGCCATCCGACACCGCCATGCGGGTGCCATCGCGCCAATAAAGCGTGCTGTCGTCATGGCGCGCGAGCGCGTCCGGGTAGGCCGCGACCAGGGCATCGAGCGCCGACGTTCCCGATTGCGCGGCGGCGACATTGGGCAAGAGCAGCGCGACGAGCGCGCCCAGCGGAACGAGCCGCATGCCGCTCAAGCAACCTTCTGCGCGCGCGCGGCGGACGCCTGCAACAGGCCGCGGATCTCGACCCCGCTCATCGGCCGGCTGAAATAATAGCCTTGCCCCTCGTGACAGCCTTGCGCGCGCACCAAGGTCACCTGCGCTTCGGTCTCGATGCCTTCGGCCACCACGGTCTTGTGCAGACTGGCGCCCAGGCCGGCCACCGCCGCGACGATCGCGCAGGCATCGCTGTTCTGTCCGAGATCGCGTGTGAAGGACTGGTCGATCTTGATCTTGTGGAAGGGGAATTTGCGCAGGTAGTTGAGCGAGGAATAGCCGGTGCCGAAATCGTCGAGCGAGACGGCGACGCCGAGATTCTCGAACTGCTGCATGATCGCGAGCGTATCCTCGCTGTCTTCCAGCAAGACCCGCTCGGTGATTTCCAATTCCAGCCGATGCGCCGGCAGACCGGTGCGCGCGAGTGCCGACAAGACATGGAAGGCCAGGCTGCTCTCGCGGAACTGCACCGGCGACAGATTGACCGCGACCTTGACGTCCTTCGGCCAGGTCGCCGCCTCGGTGCAGGCGCGGTTCAGGATCCATTCGCCGAGCGCGATGATGAGTCCGGTCTCTTCCGCGACCGGGATGAAGGTCGAGGGCGGCACATGGCCGCGCTCGGGATGGCGCCAGCGCAGCAGCGCCTCGCAGGTGGTGATCCGGCCCGTGCGCAGGTCGACCAGCGGCTGGAAGTGCAATTCGAATTGTTCAGAGTTGAGCGCTTCGCGCAGATCGAGCTCGAGCGCGCGGCGCGCCTGCGCGGCGTCCTCCATCTCGGCGGCGAAAAAGCGGTGGCCGCCGCCGTTCTTCTTGGCGCTGTAGAGCGCCATGTCGGCCTTCTTCAAGAGCTCGTCGGCGTCGCTGCTGTCGGACGGCGCCATCACGATGCCGACCGATGCGCCGATGTCGATGCGATGGCCATCGATGTCGAAGGGATCGGCGAGCGCCTGCGCCAGCCGCTGCGCCAGCCATTCGGCGTCCTGTCGGCGCGCCGCCGCGGTTTGCAGCACCACGAATTCGTCGCCGCCGAACCGGGTGATCATGTCGGAAGGGCCAATCACGGTGCTCAGGCGGGCGGCCACCTGGCGCAACAGCTTGTCGCCGATCGGGTGGCCGAGCGTGTCGTTGATGGTCTTGAAGCGGTCGAGGTCGATCAGATGCACGGCGATCTGGTTGTCGCCCCTGCGTACCGCGGTGAGCACGCTGTCGATGCGCTCGCGGAACTGGGTGCGATTGGCCAGCCCGGTCAATTCGTCGAAGCGGGCGAGATGCGCGATGCGCTCCTGCGCGCGTTTGCGCTCGGTCACGTCCTCGAGAATGATGACCGAGCCGCCGTCGCGCATGGTGCGGCGCGAGAGCGCAAAGGTGCGGTCGCCGTCGGGCGAGGTGTGCACCTGGTCGAAACGGTCCTGTTGCAGGCTGCGCGCCAGATCCTTGAACACCGCCTTGACGTTGCGGGTCTTGTAATTGCCGGCTCGGATTGAGTGGCGGATCAACTCGGGAATGCGCATGCCGACCCGGATCGGCGCGTTTTCCAGATGCAGCAATTCGAGGAAACGCTCGTTCCAGACCTGCAGGCGATTGTGCTCATCCAGCATGCACAGGCCGTGCGACATGTTGTTGAGCGCGATGTCGAAGCGGTTGGCCTGTTCCTCGAATCGGGCGGCGAGTGCGGCCTCCTTGCGCGTCATGGTGAGCGCCTGGATGATGATGTCGCGGATGCTGAGCGTGATGTCGGTCATCCCGTAGATGAACAACAGCCCGACGAAGCCGAGCGCCTTGTGAATCCAGTTGGGATACATCAAGAGCGCGATCACCATCGGCAGCATGATGAAGGTGAACTGGCCGAGCGCGATGAACGGCCGCCCGGCATTGCGCCCGGCGATGGCGGCGGCATAGCCGGTGGCGGTGGTGATGACCGCCATTTGCAGCGCCGGTCCGTTGGTATGGGTCAGCGTCAGCCAGCACAACAGGCCGAGCAGGCCGGAGAAGATCCAGGCGCCCGCCTCATAGACGCGTTCCCAGCGGTTGGTGACGAGCGGCTTGTCGGCCGCGTTCTTGTGCCGCCGGTAGAGCACGGCGGAAGCGACGCGCAGCATGCCGACGGCGAGGATGGCGACCGAGGTCCCCATGATCCAGGCATCGCCCACGCTCATGGCCACTGCCATGCCGATGATCGAGCAATTCACGGCGCCGATGGTGAGCGAGGAGATCGGCGCGAACAGCGACTCGATCAGCGCTGCGCGAATCTCCGGCGGGAGCGCAGCATCTGTTCTGCGGGTCTCGATCAGCTTGCGGATGAGCATGGGACTGGCGGTTACCTCGAAGGCCGGCATAGTACGGGCACTTGTTCAATAGGTGGCAAACGGGGAGGGTAATCGGCGCGTCTGGTGAACGCGGTGCAAACGCGTCCCGCGCCATTTTAGGAAATTGTTTCCGCACGAATGACAGGTGTCCTGCTGCCGCCTGGGAGACGGCTCGCGTGGCGGTTTGTAGTCGGCCAATGGCCGAGCGGCAGGCGGCGCTCCCCGCGCGACCGGCAAAAAGCCGCAATCATGGTTAATCTACATTTAATCCTGATGGCACGCGGGATATTGCGCGCAGGGCGGCGACGCCCGGCGCGGCAATGTTCTGTTTTCACTCGCGCCATGCGCGAATGCGCGTTGTTCGCATCGCAAGATTCTGTTAAGGTAAAAAAATAGTGAATGCGGTGCATGCAATGGCAGTCTCAGCGTTGCCGAAGGCATATGCGGTCAATCAAACCGTGACTTATCCCGCGCTGCTGGGTCCGGCGGCCGTTAACGGCCGGGCGAAGGAAGCAAGCCCTTTCGAGCTGTGGACGGCGAAGGCGCCGCCGCTCAGCCCGGCGCGGCTCGAAGCCGCGCGTATCGAACAGCTTCGCATCGACCAGCAGGCGCAGGCGGAACAACAGGCGCAAGAAGACGCGCGCCGGCTGTTCGCGCTGGAGCAGCTTGAGGTATCCTGGGATGCGGAGATCGGCGCGCTCTGGGCCTTCATGCGTCCGCGCGGCCGGCCGAGCTATAATTCGGCGCTGCTCGACGACATTCACGCGCTGCAGCGCGGCGTGGCAGCGAAGTTTGCCGAAACGCCCGATCAGTTACGGTATCTGGTAGCCGGGTCGCGCACGCCGGGTGTGTTCAGCCTGGGCGGCGATCTCGATCACTTCGCGGCCTCGATCCGCAAAGGCGACCGGCAGGCGCTGATCGATTATGGCAGATCATGTGTGCGCGTTCTGCATGGCTTCTACAGCGCGCTCGACCTGCCCATCATTACCATCGGCGTCGCACAGGGCGACGCACTCGGTGGCGGCTTGGAGTCGCTGCTGTCGTTCAACGTCATCATCGCCGAACGCGGCGCCAAGTTCGGCTTCCCGGAAGCGCTGTTCGGTTTGTTCCCGGGCATGGGCGCTTACAGTCTGGTGGCGCGCCGGGTCGGTGCCGCGCTTGCGGAAGAGATGATGCTGAGCGGGCGCAGCTATAGCGCCGAGGAGATGAAGGAGCTCGGGCTGGTGCACATCCTGGCCGAGCCAGGGCAGGGCATCGCCGCGGCGCGCGATTATATGGAGCGCAACAAGCGCCGCCACGCCGGCATCCGCGGCGTGTACGAGGCCGGCCGCACGGTCAATCCGCTCGGCATGGACGAGCTCGACCGCATCGTCGAGATCTGGACCGATGCCTGCCTGCGATTGACCGATCGCGATCTCAAAGTGATGCAGCGCCTGGTCAGCGCGCAGAACCGGCTTCCGCCGACGCTGCAAGCCGCGGAATAGCGCTGGGCGGCGCGGCTAGGCTGTGCGCCGCCGGCCGATGTCGCTGGCATGTCATCCGAATGAGTGAGAGACTGGCGCGGGGGCCAAGAGCTGCCGCGCCGACTCGCAGAGGCATGTCGGCGGGCGCTGTAGCATGAGGAAACCTATCCGATGCGTAATACGTCGCTTCTGCTCGCCGCCGGCACTTTCGCCGTGGTGTCGCTGTCCGCCGTGCCGTGCTTTGCCGACCGCGCCGCCGCCGACAAATGCGCCGCCGGCCTGTCGGCGGAAAGCAAGCTGATCTATGCCGACTCGATCGGTTCGGTGGCGCCGGGCGTCAATTTACGCGACATCGTGCGCTCGAAGACCCGCTCGCTTGTGTTCGCGGGCAAAGTCGGGCGCTCGGGCGCGCAAGCGGCCGCGGAAGCCGCCGGCACCTGCCTCGTGAAGGCGATGTAGGTTTGCACCGGCCGCTCCGTTTCGGAAAGGGTAGGCGCGGGCGGCCGAGGGGCGCTGCACGCTTTCCTCGGCCCATCAGGGAAAGCGACATGGGGATGCTTCGTTCAACCCTGGTAAGCTGCGCTTTCGCTGCCGCCTGCCTCTTGAGCGTAGCGGCCGGCGCCGAGCCGGTGGTGCCGAATGCGCCCGACATGGTCAAATACAGCTTCCTCGGCCACAGCCAATGGTACGTGCCGGCCGAGACGCTGCCGGCGGTCGAGATGAATCTCGCAACCGGAAAAGTGTTCGGCGTGGTCGATCAGACCGTGTGGGACATTACCGGCTATCGGTATGGCTACTTCTGGGGCCGTACGGCGGCGGTATTCACGCGCCAGGTCGGCGGCAAGCCGCAGGCGAGCTTGAGCTGCGCGACCATGCTCGGCAGCGTGACGTCCGACGGGCAGGTCTACATCACCTTCGTACCGAAGGGGCAGAAGACGGCGCTCGCCGCCGTGCGCGGCATCGGCAGCCTGAAACCCACCGCGCACGATTGGCGGTTTCAGATGCAGATGTCGACCGGCACCACGACCCTGATCGCGCACGGGTCCTATATGGCGCAGTGCAGGGCCGGGCAGGCGTGCGAGACGAAGCTGCCGGGCAGCGACCTGTCGCTCAAGCAATTCCTGGCGCAGTGCGACTGAGCCTTTGATCCAAAGCAACACTTTTGCGGGCGCCAAGCGTTAGTTTGGCGCAGCCTGCCAAATTGGCGCGAGCCGACGGCTGGGCTGACCCAAAAGGATCGTGTCCAAAGGATCGCAGCCATGGCCGCCATTCGCCAGATCGTTTGCCCGCATTGCGCCGCCGTCAACCGCGTGCCCGCCGACAGGCCGGCGAAGGACGCGCGCTGCGGCGCCTGCCATCGCGCGCTGTTCGACGGCCATCCGGTCGCCGCCGATGGCGCGCAATTCGACAAGTACCGCCGCGCCAACGACATCCCGCTCTTGGTCGATGTCTGGGCGGCCTGGTGCGGGCCGTGCCGCTCGATGGCGCCGATGTTCGAGCAGGCGGCGGCCGAGCTCGAGCCGGACATTCGCCTCATCAAGCTCAATGCCGACGAGGAGCCGAGGATCGCGTCGGAACTCGGGGTGTCCGCGCTGCCGACCATGCTGCTGATGCGCGGCGGCCGCATCATCGGCCGCATCTCGGGTGCCATGAGCGCGCGCCAGATCGTGAGTTGGGCGCGCAGCCAGTTGGCGGCGGCCGCCTGAACCGCAAGGCTTATTGCAGCGCGCCGGCGGCGAAGGCCTTGCGTGCATCGGAATTGAACTGGCGCCGCCACATCACCACCAGGATGCCGGCGGTCGACAGCGCGAACGGGATCGGGCCTAAGAACCAGCCGAGATAGCCGAGCGCAAAAAAGAATGCGCGCTGGCCGCGGTTGAAATGGCGTCCGGCGTCGGCACACAGCCGTGCGGCGCGATGCGCGAAGGCCTGCGCGTCGGCTGTGTCTTTCTCGGCCGGCGGCGGTGCGGCGCCCACCATGATGGCGAAATAATTAAACAGCCGGTACGACCAGGCGAATTTAAAAAAGGCATAGACGAAGATGACGGTGAGCCCGAGCATCTTCAATTCCCACAATTCCGGCGTCGGCCGCGCGTTGAACGGCAACAGCGACATCACCGGCAATATCTGCTCGGTCGAGCGCAGCAGCGTGAGCGCGCCGCCAATGGCGATCAGGCTGGTGGAGGCGAAAAAGGCCGTGCCGTTTTGCAGGGCGGCGGTCACCTGCGCGTCGACCATGCGCATCTCGCGGTCGAGCAGGCGCTCCACCCATTCGTCGCGATAGGCGTTCATCAGGGAGTTGAGGCTGACGCGGCCTTTCTCGGTGCGCTCGATCACCACCGAATAGGCGAGCCAGGCGCCGATGAACCAGGCGAAGGCGATGAGGTCGGGCAGGGTCAGCGCGGCCATGGGCGTCGTCCCGAGTCGGTGCAGGCGGCCGATGGTGCCCGCTCGGGCGGCAGCCTTCAACTGGCCGCCGGCGCTTGAGCGGAGCGCGAGGGTCTGCCACATAAAGGAGCGACAGGAGGAACCATGCCGCAGACCATCACCACCGGATACAAGGCGCTGTGCGAGGCCGCCGAGCGCGAGATCGAAACGCTGCCGACCGAGGAAGCGATCAAGCTCGCCGGCCGCGACGACACCGTGCTCATCGACATCCGCGACCTTCGCGAATTGCAGCGCGAGGGCAGGGTGCCGGGTGCGGTCCACTGCCCGCGCGGCATGCTGGAGTTCTGGATCGATCCGCAGAGCCCGTACCACAAGCCGGTCTTCGCGCAGGACAAGAAATACGTGTTCTTTTGCGCCGGTGGCCTGCGCTCGGCACTGGCCGCGCAGACCGCACACCGCATGGGGCTGAAGCCGGTCGCCCATATCAGGGGCGGCTTCGGCGCCTGGAAGAAGCTGGGCGGACCGGTGGAGGCGCCAGAGCTGGCGCCTGGGGAGGCGAAGAAAGCTTGATAATTGTACGTGCGGCGGCGGTTACGCTTTTTCCCTCTCCCCGTTCTTACGGGGAGAGGGTGGCGAGCGCCGGGAGGCGCGAGCCGGGTGAGGGGCTTTTGCACGGCCCCTCACCCGGTCGCCTTCGCTGACGCTTTGGCGACCGACCTCTCCCCGCAATGCGGGGAGAGGTGAAGAGCGCCCGCGTCGGGCGCCTCGATGAAGATCCATGAACGGACTCCTCCATGTCTCTCACCCTCATCATCGGCAACAAGAACTACTCGTCGTGGTCGCTGCGGCCGTGGATCGCCATGAAGGTCGCCGGCATTCCGTTCGCGGAGAAAGTGATCCCGCTCTACGAGCCGGGCAGCCGCGATGAGGTGCTGCGCTATTCGCCCACGGGCAAAGTGCCGGTGCTGATCGACGGCGACGAGCATGTATGGGAATCGCTCGCCATTCTCGAACATCTGGCCGAGCGTTTTCCGGACGCGGGCTTGTGGCCGCGCGACGCCCGCGCGCGCAGCCATGCGCGCGTGGTGGCAACCGAGATGCATGGCGGCTTCCAGCCCTTACGCAAGCATTGCACCATGAACCTGTGGCTGCCGGTGAAGGCGCGGCCGCAGCCGGACGAAGTGCTCAACGATGTGCACCGCATCGAGGCGATGTGGGCCGATTGCCGCGCACGCTTCGCGCAGGATGCCGACAAGCCGGGTCCGTTCCTGTTCGGCGCCTTCGGCGCCGCCGATGCGATGTATGCGCCGGTGGTCGCGCGCTTTCATACCTACGCGCTGCCGGTCGGGCGAGACACACGCGCCTATATGGATGCGGTGATGGCGCTGCCGGCCTGGCAGGAATGGACCGCCGCCGCCTTCAAGGAGTCGTGGATCATGCGGCACAACGAGCCCGATTGGCCGCTGGTGCGCGGCGTTGCCGTCGCATAAAAACGCGCGTGCCGATTACGCTTTGGTAATGTCGCGGCCGTGATTGGTCGAGAGCGCGCGCGTAACAGTTTGTAGCGTATTGCCTTTCGTTGTCCGCCAGCATAATTCGGCTTGGCGCCTTGCGGCGCGAATGATCCAAAATTTTGTCACGATTGTGGGCACCATCGCGTCATCTTTTCACGGCGCGGCTACGCAGGCTCGTCGCCGTGTCTGCACATTGGGGGAGACGTTTCGAGACGGAGCACGCACGCGCTGCGCGCGCGCTCCGCGTGGGGTCATAGCCATGACACATCGCCTTATTGCGTTCGCTGTCGCACTGTCCGCTCTTTCTGCCTTTGCCGTTCCGGCCTGTGCGGCCGACAGCAAACCCGACGTCAAAGGGCTTTATCTGCTCTCCGACTATCCGGCGGTGACGGTGCAGCCCGGCACAACATCGACGGTCAGCCTGAAGCTGCGCAATTACGACCTCGCGCCGGAGCGGCTCACGCTCGCCGTCACCGGCACGCCGCCAGGCTGGACTGCGACCCTCTTGGGCGGCGGTCAGCCGGTCGAAGCCGCCATGCCGGCCACAGACGACAGCGTCAATTTCGATCTGCGGCTCGATGTGCCGAAGGACGCCAAGGTCGGTACAAAGACGCTGACCGTGACCGCCGACGGCGCCAGCCAGCACGTGTCGCTGCCGGTCGCGGTGACACTCGCCAAGGAATTGCCGGCCAAACTGGCCCTGACCTCGGAACTGCCGGAGCTGCGCGGCTCCACGCGGTCGAGCTTCGAATATACGATGACCATCAAGAACGACAGCGGCAAGAAGCTTTTGGTCAGCCTCGCCGCCGACGCGCCGCGCAATTTCGACACCTCGTTCACCGAGGCCTACGGCTCGCAGCAACTGACCGCGATCCCGGTCGATGCCGGCAAGTCCAAGGACGTCAAGCTCAAGGTCACGCCGCCCGATACGGTCGATGCCGGGCATTATCCGGTGACGGTGCATATCGGCGCGGGTGACGCCAAGGCCAGCGCCACGGTCGCGCTCGACATCACCGGCGAGCCCAAGCTGACGCTGGCCGGCCGCGAGGGGCTTCTCTCGGCCCATGCCACGGCCGGGACCGAAAGCTCGGTGCCGGTGGTCGTCACCAATACCGGCACCGCGCCGGCTGAGAATGTGCAGCTCTCCGCCAATGCGCCGAGTGGCTGGAAGGTGACCTTCGACCCCAAGAGCATTGAGCGCATCGCGCCCAATCAGCACCAGGAAGTGCAGGCGCTGATCACGCCGCCGGAGAAAGCGATCGCCGGTGACTATGTGACCGGCTTCAACGCCGCCGCGCGCGGCGAGAACGGCAGCGCCAATTTCCGCGTTACCGTGGCGACGTCGACCATGTGGGGCATTGCCGGCGTCGGCATCATCGGCGCCGCCTTGTTGATCATGGTGGGCGCGGTCGCGCGCTTCGGCCGGCGGTGACGATGATGAACAAGATGATCATCGAGGCGACAGGCCTCACCAAACGCTATGGCACGGCGAAGGCCGTCGATGGGGTGAGCTTCAGCGTGGCGGCCGGTGAAATCTTCGGCCTGCTGGGGCCGAACGGGGCCGGCAAGACCACCACCATCCTGATGCTGCTCGGCCTGTCCGAGATCAGCGCGGGGACGGCGCGCGTATTCGGGCACGATCCGATGCGCGAGCCCTTGGCGGTCAAGCGGCGGGTCGGCTATCTGCCCGATACGGTCGGCTTCTACGATAACCTCAGCGCCGCCGATAACCTGCATTACAGCGCGCGGCTGATGGGCATGGCGCTTGCCACCCGCCAGCGCAAGATCGCCGAGGCGCTGGCGCGCGTCGGCTTGAGCGAGGTGGCCAATAAAAAGGTCGGCACCTTCTCGCGCGGCATGCGACAGCGCCTCGGCCTCGCCGAGATCGTGCTGAAGGATGCCCGCATCGCCATCCTCGACGAGCCGACCAACGGCCTCGATCCGCAGGCCAGTGTCGAACTGCTCGAACTGATCCGCTCGCTGAAGGCGCAAGGCGTCAGCATCCTCTTGTCGTCGCATCTGCTCGACCGGGTGCAGAGCGTGTGCGACCGCGTCGCGCTGTTCAACAACGGCCGCATCGTCCTGATGGGCACGGTGGCCGAACTCGGCCGCCAGGTGCTCGGCGGCGGCTTCGCGGTCGAGGTCGAGGCGGTGGGCGGCTCCGGCATCGGCAAGCGGCTGGCCGCGCTGCCCGGCGTGCGCGGCGTGGACGAGCCGGCGCCCGGGCGCTGGCGCATCGCCTGCGATCGCGATCTGCGCGGAGAGGCGGCGGCCGAAGTGGTCGCGGCCGGCGGGCGGCTGCAGCAGCTCTCGCTCGATCATCCTAGCCTCGAGACCATCTACACCCGCTATTTCCAGAGCGAGGGGGTGCGCCATGCCGCGTGAAGGCTCGCCCTGGCAGGGCCTGGGCGTGGTGACGCTCAAGGAACTGTCCGATCATTTCGGAAGCGCGCGCATGCGCGTCTTGGAATGGCTGGTGGTGCTGGTCGCGCTCACCGCGGTCTACGAGGCGATCCAGCAGATCCGCGACGTGACGGCGCAGGACCCGTTCCTGTTCCTGCGCCTGTTCACCACATCGCGCGATCCGCTGCCGTCCTTCGTGTCGTTCCTGAGCTTCCTGGTGCCGCTGATGGCGATCGGGCTCGGGTTCGATGCGGTGAATGGCGAGCATAACCGGCGCACGTTGTCGCGCATCCTGTCGCAGCCGATCTATCGCGACGCGCTGCTGTTCGGCAAATTCATCGCCGCGCTGGCGACGCTGTCGGTGAGCCTGATCGCGCTCTGGCTTCTGGTGATCGGGCTTGGGCTGATCACGCTCGGCGTGCCGCCGGGCGGCGAGGAGATGGCGCGCGCTTTCATCTTCCTGGTGGTGACGATTGCCTATGCGGGGGTGTGGCTCGCGCTCGCCATGCTGATGTCGGTGGTGTTTCGCTCGGCGGCGACCGCCGCGCTGGTGACGCTCGGCATCTGGCTGTTCTTGACCGTGATCTGGCCGGCGCTGGCGCCGGCGGTCGCCGAGGCCGTTGTGCCGGCCGACAATCAGGAAGCGCTGCTCATCACGGGGCAGATGCTGGCGCGGCTGTCGCCTTCGACGCTGTTCGGCGAATGCGTGCTGGCGCTGCTCAACCCAACCACCCGCACGCTCGGGCCGGTTTATTTGAGCCAGCTCGAAGGCGCGGTGATGGGCTCGCCCTTGCCGCTGTGGGACAGCCTGATGGTGGCGTGGCCACAGATCGTCGGCCTGATCGCGGGCACCATCCTGCTGTTCGTCGGCGGTTACGTCGCGTTCCAGCGCCAGGAGGTGAGGGCTTAGACGACGCAAATCCCGGCCGCGGCCTACCGCGCCGCGGCCGGGATATGACGGAGCTCAACGCGCAGTTTCTCGGCGTGCTGGCGCCGCCGCGTCGGACGCCAGTTTGAACGTGAAATCATGTGAGGCCATTGTATCGGCGACCAGACGATCGAAGGCGCTGATGAGCGCCGGGGTCGGCTGCGCCGACAACATGCGCCCGCGCTCGAGCCGCACCAGGCCTTTGGCTTCGGCCTCCTGCAACAGCTTGCGTACCTGCGTGCGCGAAACACCGAAGCGGGTGCCGATGTCGGTATAGGCGATCTGGCGCGTGGTATCGCCATTCGGCCCCGCCAGGTGCAGGAGCTTGATCACCACCATGATGCCGGCCTCGCGGCTCATGAAGTGCATCATCGCCTCATTGCGGGCCATCACTTTGCCGGCAAGCGGGAACTGGCTCACTGCCGCAAGCCGTTGCCTGCGCTGGAAATTGCGGTCGCGCCGCATGATCGGCCGGTAGCCCGGATCGGGAAACAGGGCTTGCAGCGGCGCGTAGTGCGCGACCAGCCAGTCCTGATCGAGCGCGACCATCTTATCGGTCGGCCGTAGCAAGCGAACGCGGGCGTCGCTGGGCGCTTCGGCCTGCTCGATATAGCCGGTCTCGACCAGACGGGAGACCAGGTCTGCGATACGGCGTGGGCTGGCGATGCCGAATGCGGCCATCGCCTGGGTCACGGCGGACAGGGTAGGCCAAGTGGCTCGGTTGGCTTCGTCGTAGGCCGCATCGAGGCACATGATAACGACGAAAACGACATTGCGGCCCACTTCGAGCAGGAGGCGGTTGAGAAACGGGTCGTGCTCGTAAAGCGCCAGCATGGCCTCGACCATGGCCGCGCGCGCGGCCGGAAATCGTGGGTCCGCCAGAATCTCGGGCACCGTGTGCTGACCGGGGAAGGCCGGTAAATCGAGCCCAATTTCGGACATCGCAGCTCCGTCCTGGTCGGGCCGATGGCGGGCCGGCGACGAAAAAAAAGTACACTAGGTGGTATCGAAATGCGTTGCACGCTTTGAATGTGAATGTCGGCATGGGCCCCCGGCCGGATTCGCCGAAGCGGGCGAAAGGCAGGGCCCCGAAGCCTATTCGCCGCTTTCTTCCTGGGCCTGTCCGTTCAGCCTGTGCACCAGTTCCTCGATAAAGGCGCGCTGGCCGGGCAGGATCTTGCGGCGGGCGGTGGCGAGCTTGAAATAGGCGATGCGGTCGACCTCGGGGAAGCTCGCCTGCTTGCCCGAGCGCGGCGGCCATTCCATCTCGAAGGAATTGCTGGAAAAGCCGGAGAGATCGAAATCGCCTTCGCAGGCGAAGGCATGCACGGTCTTGCCGCTCTTCTGGCGCTGCGGGGTGAGCGGCACGAAGGGCCCGGCGGCCGAGAGCCCGGTTTCCTCGTTGAACTCGCGCCGGGCGCAGGCCAAAAGGTCGTCCGTTTCGACCAATCCCTTGGGGATCGACCAGGCGCCTTCGTCGCGATTGCGCCAATAGGGGCCGCCCGGATGGGCGAGCAACAGCTCGATTCCCCCTTTATCGCGGCGGCGAAAGGCAAGGATACCGGCACTGACTTCGGTTCGGCGTGACATGCGCTGGCCCTGGACGAGACCGGCTGCAAGCAAAGCACGGGCCGTTTGGCCGGGCGAGACGCGAAAATGTGATGGCAGCCCCGCTCGCCGGCGCCAAAGCCGGTGGGAGGTCGGGTCGTGGTGGCGGCCGCCACCGCCTTGACAGCGCCGCGTCGGCCGCGCCTTTCGCGCGGTGCGGAAAAGGAATTGCGATGCCGGCAAAGAAAACCCGGCGCATGCGCCGGGTTTTCCAATTCGCGACGCCGGCCTAGCGCCGTCAATCCTCGACGGCTTCCTTGACCGCGTCCTTCGCGCCGCCGACGGCATTCTGGATCTTGCCGGCCGCCTTCTGCGCGTTGCCTTCGGTCTCGAGCTTGGTATCGCCGGTTACCTTGCCGGCGGCTTCCTTCACCGCGCCCTTGGCCTGTTCGACACTGCCTTCGATACGATCCTTGTTCATGGGGGTTCCTTTCCTCTCGTGCTCTCGTTACGAAACTTCTCTCATTACGAAACGTCGTCACGAAACGTCGTCGCTCCGGACCGCGCCGGGTCCTCCGCGCCGCCGCCGACACGCATCGCTGCGCTCGATGAACGGCCGCGAAGGAGCAAGGAGGGAATGGCCGCAAATTTAACGGCCGTTCCCACCTCTCGCGACAAGGCTTATGACTCGATGATGTAGACGATCTCGTGCGTGTCGGGCGCGATGATCACGATCTGGCTGCCGACCAGGATGTAGTCGTAGCCGCGCCACTCCGGGTAGACCGTGACCACTTCCGCCGGCAGCGGATAGAAATGCACGGAGGCCGACGCCGGAATGCGGGTGCCGATATTGAGCGACACGTTCAGGCTCGCGCGATCGACCCGGCGCACGTTCTGGTGCTTGATCACCGAGGTGATCTTGGTGCGCTGCTCGTTCGACAGCGCGGCGCGCCCGGCGGCCGCGCCCTGGCCGGTGGTGGTCGAGGATTTGCGCTCGCTCGAGCGCTCATGCGACGACTGCGAACGCTCGCTCTCGGACCGGCCCATCTTGTTCGAGCCTTCATGCTCGGACTTGTTCATCCCTTCGCGCTCGGACTTGTTCCGACGCTCGGACTTGTTCATCTCGTTCTTCGAGGGTTCATCCCGATTGCCCTTCGCGCGGTCCGAGCCGGTGTTGTCGCCGCCGGTCGCCATCGGCTTGCTGGGCCGCCCATTGGCGCCTTCATTGGGAGCCTGGCCGGTGGTTTCCGCGCCCTTGCGTTCGCTGCGCTGCATCGCGCCGCTATGGATTCCGGGCGCGGTCTTTTCCGCCGGCGCGTTTCGTTGCGCCGCGGGAGCGCGCGCGGGTGCCTGTGTCTCGGTGTGAACGGCTTGCGCCGAAGCGATGCCGGCACTCATCAAGAGCGCGGCCGCAACCGTCGAAAATAGCTGTGCCTTCCGCATGGAATCCTCCTTGGGTCCAAATTTTCCTCGTGACGTCCCCGACTGCGCGACTGCGCAAACACGTGACGAAAACGTCGCGCGCCAGCAACCGTTCCGAATTTTTTTGGTTCCGTCCGCGCCATTGCGTTCCCGGTTCCATCAAGGCACCTTTGCGTTTGAGCAAGGGGAGGAACCGTTGCCGATTCTGGCTTCATCGATCGACACCGATGGAAACGAATTCCGCGCCAATGCCGCGCGCATGCGTGCGCTGGTGGAGGAATTGAAAGAACGCCGCGCGGCGGCCGCGCTCGGTGGACCGGCGCGCGCGCGCGAGCGTCACGTCGCGCGCGGCAAGCTGTTGCCGCGCGAGCGCGTGATGAATCTGATCGATCCCGGCTCGCCGTTTCTCGAACTGTCGGCGCTTGCCGCGAACGGCATGTATGACGACGCCATTCACGGCGCCGGGCTGATCGCCGGCATCGGCCGCGTGGAGGGCCGCGAATGCATGGTGGTGTGCAATGACTCGACCATCAAGGGCGGCACTTATTATCCGATGACGGTGAAGAAGCATCTGCGCGCGCAGGAGATCGCGCGCGAGAACCGGCTGCCCTGCATCTACCTCGTCGACAGTGGCGGCGCCAACCTGCCGCACCAGACCGAGGTCTTTCCCGACCGCGAGCATTTCGGCCGCATCTTCTATAACCAGGCGACGCTTTCGGCTTTGCGCATTCCGCAGATCGCGCTGGTAATGGGCTCCTGCACGGCGGGCGGCGCCTATGTGCCGGCGATGTCGGACGAGACCGTCATCGTGAAGAACCAGGGCACCATTTTCCTTGGCGGTCCGCCCTTGGTGAAGGCGGCGACCGGCGAGGTGGTGAGCGCGGAGGACTTAGGGGGAGGCGATCTGCACGCGCGCAAGTCGGGCGTCGTCGACCATCTGGCGCAGGACGATCATCATGCGCTGAGCATCGCGCGCCGGATCGTGGCCAATCTCAATACGGCCAAGAATGTCGACATCGCGTTGCGTGCGCCGCGCGATCCGAAGTTCGACACCGGTGAGCTCGACGGCGTGGTGCCGGTCGATCTCAAGAAACAGTACGATATCCGCGAGGTGATCGCGCGGCTGGTCGACGGTTCCGAGTTCGACGAGTTCAAGGCCTTGTACGGCACCACGCTGGTCACCGGCTTCGCGCATTTGCACGGCATGCCGGTCGGCATTCTCGGCAATAACGGCATCCTGTTCTCGGAAAGCGCGCTCAAGGCCGCGCATTTCATCGAGCTCGCCTGCCAGCGCCGCATTCCGCTGCTGTTCCTGCAGAACATCGCCGGATTTATGGTCGGGCGGCAGGCGGAAGCCGGCGGCATCGCCAAGGACGGCGCCAAGATGGTGACAGCGGTGGCTTGCGCGCAGGTACCGAAAATTACAGTAATTGTGGGGGGCTCCTACGGCGCCGGCAATTACGGCATGTGCGGCCGCGCCTACGCGCCGCGCTTCCTGTTCACCTGGCCGAACGCGCGCATCTCGGTGATGGGTGGCGAGCAGGCGGCCTCGGTGCTGGCGACCGTCAAGCGCGACAACATCGAGGCGGCGGGCGAGAAATGGTCGCAGGTCGAGGAGGAGGAGTTCAAGGCGCCGATCCGCGACGCCTACGAGGCCGAGGGCAATCCCTATTACGCGACGGCGCGGCTGTGGGACGACGGCATCATCGCGCCAAGCGAAACGCGCCGCGTGCTGGTGCTGGCGTTCTCGGCGGCGCTGAACGCGCCGGTGCCGGAGACAAGGTTCGGGGTGTTTAGGATGTGATCGATGGATAAGGAGCCGGACTACCAAAACTATATAAAGTGTATGGAAGAGCTGAAGCGGCGCCAAGTGGCAATTGACGAGGTGGCTTCCGGCACCAAGA
>DASZQT010000336.1:0-25461 GCA_035549515.1 Pseudolabrys sp.
ACGCGGTTCTGCACCTGAACCTGCGCAATATCGAGGTCGGTGCCGACATCGAAGGTCACCGAAATGGTGAATTTGCCGTCGGCGGTCGAGTTCGAGGAGACGTAGAGCATGTGCTCGACGCCGTTCACTTGCTGCTCGATCGGCGCGACAACGGTTTCGGCGACGGTCTCGGCGCTGGCGCCGGAATATTGCCCGGTGACGTTGATGATCGGCGGTGCGATTTCCGGATATTGCGCGACTGGCAAGGTCACGAAGGCGACGCCGCCGAGGATGATGAAGATGATGGAGACGACCGACGCGAAGATCGGACGATCGATGAAGAAATGCGAAATGCGCATGTCGTCCGCTCAATTCGTCCGGGTCAGTTGGTTTTGGGCGGCGGCGCCTTGCCGTTCGCCCCTTGGCCGGCGGTAGGCGCTTTCTCTTCCTGCGGATTGACCTTCTGTCCCGGCCTGATGCGCGCCATGCCGTTCACCACGACGACGTCGTCCGGTCCGAGCCCCTCCTTGATCACGCGCAGGCTACCGGAAAGCTGGCCGAGCGTGACGTATTTCGGATGCACGGTGTTGCTGCTGTCGACCACATAGACGAATTTGCGCGTCTGCTCGCTGCCGACGGCGACGTCCGGCACCAGGAGCGCCTCGTGCGGCGTCGATGCCGCCACCCGCACGCGCGCGAACATGCCGGGCGTGAACAGACCGTCGGAATTGGCGAACACCGCGCGCGCGCGAATGGTGCCGGTCTGGGTGTCGATGACGTTGTCGACGAAATCCAGGCGGCCATGATGAATGAAGTCCTTGTCGTCGATCAGCTTGAGCGACACCGGCACGCCGCCTTCGCGGCTGGCGATGTCGTGGCCCTGCGTCGCCATGCGTTCGTAGCGCAGCAACGATGCCTCGTCATAGGTGAATTCGAAATGGATCGGGTCGGTCGACACGATGGTGGCAAGCAGCGTCGTGTTGCCGCCGCTGCCGCCCGTCACCAGGTTGCCGGGCGAGACGCGGCGGTCGCCGATGCGGCCGTTGATCGGCGCGCGCAACTCGGTGAATTCGAGGTCGAGCTCGGCCTGGCGCACCGCCGCCGTGGCCGCCGCGACCGCGGCCTCGGCGTTGCGGAAGGCCTGCGAGCGCTGCTGGAACACCTGCTCGGTGATGGTCTTGTCCTTCACGAGCTGTTGTCCGCGCTCGTAGTCGGCTTTCGTGAAGGCGAGATTGGACTGCGCCAAGGTGAGGTTGGCGCGCGACTGGTCGAGCGTGTTCTGGAACGGGCGCTTGTCGATGGTAAACAGGAGGTCGCCCTGCTTCACCTTCTGGCCGTCCTTGAAGTCGACGCTGTCGAGATAGCCGGAGACGCGGGCGCGCACTTCCACGCGGTTCACCGCCACGAAGCGGCCGACATACTCGTCGTAGTCGGTCACCGTGCGCTTGACCGGCTTGGCGACCGTCACCGCCGGCGGTGGCGGCGCACCCGCCTTCTGCTGCTGCCCCTCGCCGCAACTTGCGACCAAAGTCGCAAGGACCAGCGACGCCGCAACAAAGCCCGCGCGACGCATCAACGAAACTGATGAAACGGCCAGGTTCGCGGTCATGAACATCTGTGCTTCAGATCGTATAAGCCCGACCGTTCCCCATAGCGTCCGGCGGTAGCTATGTCCACTTCGCCGGTTCCGCAACATTGCGGCGCCGATTACTTGCGGCGCAGGCCGCCGAAACGCTCGAGCCAGCTTTTCCCGAACAATGCCAGAATGACGCCGCCATAGACCGCCGCGCCGAACCCGCCGAGCACCGCGAGCGCGACCAAATCGCGCAGGCCGTGCCGGCTATCCACCCAGTGCGCAACCGGTGCCTGCAACAGCCACAGCACGGCCACCATCGCCAGTCCGGCGATGGCGAATTTGACGAAGGATTCGCGCAAGCGCTTGTCGATTTCGACATGGCCGGCGCGCGCGGCGAACCAGTATACCAGCAGGAGATTGATCCAGGCGCCGATCGAAGTCGCGAAGGCGAGACCGACCTGCGCGAGCGGACCCATCAGCAAGAACTTGAAGCCGATATTAACAGCGGCCGCGATCAGCGCCGCCTTCACCGGCGTCGCCGTATCGCCGCGCGCGAAGAAGGTGGCGACCGCGCTGCGGATCAGCACGAAGGGCAACAGCCCGAAGGCATAAGCGGCGAGCGTATGGCCGGCGGCCACCGCATCGGCATCGGTGAAAGCGCCGCGCACGAATAGCGCGCGCATGATGAGGTCGGGCATGATGAAGAATGCGGCGACGCAGGGGATCGCCAAGAGCAGCGTGAATTCGACCGCGCGGTTCTGCGCGTGCGATGCACCCGGCCCGTCACCGGCCGCCAGTCGCCGCGACATTTCCGGCAGCACCACGGTGCCGGCGGCGATGCCGATCACGCCGATCGGAAGCTGGTTGAGGCGATCGGCATAATAAAGCGCCGACAGCGCGCCCGCCGGCAGAAAGCTCGCGATGATGGTGTCGGCGAACAGCGCGAGCTGCACGCCGGCCGAGCCGACGGTCGCCGGACCGAGCGCGCGGAAGAATTGCTTCACGTCGGCGTCGAGCGCCATGCGGCGTAGCCGCGGCAGCACACCCACGTGCCAGGTATCGCCGCCCACCAGCAGCGCCTGCAGCACGCCGGAGACGAGCACGCCCCAGGCCGCCGCCTGCCCGGCATTGGGGAAATAGACCGCCAGCAGCAGCGCGACGATGAGGGAAAAATTGAGCAGGATCGGCGCCGCCGCCGCCGCCGCGAAACGCTGCAGCGCGTTGAGGATGCCGCCATAGAGCGTGACCAGCGTGATCAGCAACAGGTAGGGAAAGGTGATGCGTGTCAGTTGGACCGCGAGCGCGAAACGTTCCGGATCGCGCGCGAAACCGGGCGCCAGCAGGTCGATCACCGCCGGGGTGAAGGCGAGCGCAAGGCCGAGCAGGAAAAGCTGGCTCACCAGCAGCAGCGTGAAAATGTGGTCGGCGAAATGCGCGGCGCGCGCCGGCCCGCCCTGCTCGCGAATGCGGGCATAAGAGGGCACGAAGGCCGCGTTGAAAGCGCCTTCCGCGAATATGGCGCGGAAATGGTTTGGCAGCCGCAGCGCGACAAAAAACGCGTCGGCCACCGGCCCCGCGCCCAATACCGCGGCCAGGATGATGTCGCGGATGAAGCCGGTGAGCCGCGAGAGCAGCGTGAAACCGCCGACAGTGAGAATTCGCTGGATCATCGGGTCCGGACGGTCATGGGCGATGGCGGCGCGCGGGCGCGGCATTCGGGCCTACGCAACGATAGCGATAGTCAGAACGGAGAAACTGCCTTAAGACGATTCAGTGGCCCCACCATAGAGCAGCCCGCAACGGCCCCGCCAAGGTCAAAGCTGGATAATCCTAAACTCGGACCATAATGCCCTCGCCGATCATCCCGATCCTGCTCGCAGGCGGCGCCGGAACCAGATTGTGGCCGGTCTCGCGCGACGCTTTGCCCAAGCAGTTCCTGCCGCTGGTGGGCAATCGCTCCACCTACCAGGAAACCCTGCTGCGGGTGCAGGATCCGATGTTCGCGCCCCCCATCGTGATTACCGGGCCAAATTTCCACTTCTTCGCGCGCCGCCAGGCCGAGGAGGTCGGCGTCGACGCCACCGTGGTGATCGAGCCGCAGCGGCGCGATTCGGGCCCGGCCATCGCGGCGGCCACCGCCATTGCCCGCGCGCGCGATCCGCAGGCGGTGGTGCTGGCGCTCGCCGCCGATCATATCATCCTCGATCCGGACGCCTTCCGCGCCACCTGCCGGGCCGGCCGCGCGGCGGCGGAGCAAGGCTCCATCGTCACCTTCGGCATCAAGCCGACCGAACCGAAGACAAGTTTCGGCTATATTCTGCCGGGCGAACCGATCTGCGACGGCCGTGTGAGCCGGGTGGCCCGCTTCGTCGAAAAGCCGGACGCCGCGACCGCGGCACGCTATGTGCGCGAAGGCTATCTCTGGAATTCGGGCAATTTTCTGTTCCGTGCCGACGTGCTGCTGTCGGAACTGGAACGGCTGGAACCGACGATGGCGGCGGCGGTCGAGGGTGCCGCCGCCAAGGCGACTTCCGATCTCGGTTTCCTGCGCCTCGATCCGGATGATTTTTCGCACGCGCCGCAGAAGTCGATCGACTACGCCGTGATGGAAAAGACCGACCGCGCCGCCGTGGTGGCGGGCGATTTCCGCTGGTCCGACATCGGGTCCTGGGACGCTTTGTTCGACATCACCCCGCCCAACGAGCACGGCAATGTGCTGCAAGGTCCGGTCGTGAGCATGGACACGCGGGACTGCGTGATCCATTCCGACGGCCGGCTGACGACCGTGGTCGGCGTGAAGGATCTCGTGGTGGTGAGCACGTCCGATGCGGTGATGGTGGTGCCGCGCGCGCGCGCGCAGGAAGTGCGCGAACTGGTCGCCAAGCTCAAAGTGGCCAAGCGGCCGGAGGCGACCGACCACAAGCGCACCCACCGGCCCTGGGGCTACTACGAATCGATCGACATGGGCGAACGTTTCCAGGTCAAACGCATCGTGGTGACTCCCGGCGGCATGCTGTCGTTGCAGAAGCACCAGCATCGCGCCGAGCATTGGGTGGTGGTGCGCGGCACCGCCGAGGTCACGCTCGGCGAACGCGTGCGCGAGGTGCATGAAAACGAATCGATCTACATCCCGATCGGCGAAGTGCATCGGCTCACCAATCGCGGCCGCATCCCGCTCGAACTCATCGAAGTGCAGACCGGCAGCTATCTCGGCGAAGACGACATCGTAAGGCTCGACGATATTTACAAGCGGGAGTGAGGTTCGACCGCATCGGAGAGCGTGATCCGGCGCGATTGAATCGTGCCTTGCCGCAAGCTCTCTTCACCTCTCCCATAGGGAGAGGCCGGCGAGCGGAGCGAGCCGGGTGAGGGGTTATAGACTCAGTAAATCGGGAACCCCCTCGCCCCAACCCTCCCCGACGGGGAGAGGGAGCCCGCCGTCCCGTTGGCAAGTGCTTCCACTTGACTAGATCAGGTTCGAGGGGACAGCGGCCCGGCATTGTTCGGCCTGTCGCACAGCCTGTTCCGATTGCGGACGATTATCGCGCAAACGAACAAGGTCTATCTCGGCATCGACCGTAAAGGGAGATGCACCATGACCAAGATCGATCGCGCCGGCAGCTTCATGCTCGGCGACCGTCCCGTGAAACGCCTCGGCTACGGCGCCATGCAGCTTGCCGGACCCGGCGTGTTCGGGCCGCCGAAGGATCGCAACGCCGCGCTCGCCGTGCTGCGCGAGGCCGTGGCGCAAGGCGTCAACCACATCGACACCAGCGACTTCTACGGGCCGCACGTCACCAATCAGATCATCCGCGAGGCGCTGCACCCCTATCGCGACGATCTCGTCATCGTCACCAAGATCAGCGCGCGGCGTGGCGCCGACGGCTCTTGGTTGCCGGCGATGTCGCCGCCCGAGCTCACGCAGGCGGTGCACGACAACTTGCGCCACCTCGGTCTCGATGTACTCGACGTCGTCAACCTACGCAGCATGTTCGCCGTGCACGGTCCCGCCGAAGGCTCGCTCGAGGCGCCGCTCACGGTGCTGGCCGAGCTGCGGCGCCAGGGCCTGGTGCGCCACATCGGCTTGAGCAATGTCACGCCGACGCAGATCGAGGCCGCCCGCCGCATCGTCCCGATCGTCTGCGTGCAGAACCAGTACAATCTGGCGCATCGCGACGACGATGCCTTGATCGACGATCTGGCGCGCGCCGGCATTCCCTATGTGCCGTTCTTTCCGCTCGGTGGCTTTTCCCCGCTGCAGTCGTCGACCTTGTCGGATGTCGCCGCGCGCCTCGGGGCGACGCCGATGCAGGTCGCGCTCGCCTGGCTGCTGCGGCGCGCGCCCAACATTCTCCTGATCCCCGGCACTTCGTCGGTCGCGCATTTGCGCGAGAATCTCGCGGCCGCCGCGCTCGATCTGCCCGACGACGTGGCGCGCGAGCTCGACGGCGTGGCGCGAGCCGTGGCGGCTTGACGGCAGGAAGTCAGGCCAAGGCCCGCCGGGCCGCGTCGATGATGCGGTCCTGCGTCGGCTCGTCGAGATAGGGATGCATGGGCAGGCTGATCACCTCGCCCGCGAGCTTATCGCTCGCCGCCAGCCCCGCTCTGCCGACCGGATAGTGCTTATAGGCGACCTGCCGGTGCAGCGGGATCGGATAATAGATCGCGGTCGGGATGCCCTCCGCCTTGAGCGCGGCCGCGAAGGCGTCGCGCCGGCCGCCGGCGACGCGGATCGTGTATTGCGCCCACACCGAGGTGTAGCCTTCCGGCACGGTCGGCACCGTGACCACGTCGCTCAGACCTTGCGCGTAGCGGCGGGCGATGCGGTTGCGCGCCTCGATCTCGTCCGGGAAAATCTTGAGCTTCTCGCTCAGCACCGCCGCCTGGATGGTGTCGAGGCGTGAGGCAAGCCCGATGCGCACATTGTCGTATTTGTCGCTGCCCTGCCCGTGCACGCGCAGGCTCTTGAGCGCGTCGGCGAGCGCATCGTCGTCGGTCAACACCGCCCCGCCGTCGCCGTAGCAGCCGAGCGGCTTGGCCGGAAAGAAGCTGGTGCAAGTCAGATCGGCAAAGCTGCCGAGCCGACGGTTATGATAGGTCGCGCCGAAGCCTTGCGCGGCATCGTCCACGATGAACAGGCCGTGCGCCTTGGCCGCGGCCGAGACCGCCGCGTGATCGGCCGACAGGCCGAACAGATCGACCGGAATGATCGCCTTCGGCGTAAGGCCCGCTTCCTTCGCGCTTGCGACCGCGCCGGCGATGCCGCTCGCGTCGATATTGAAGGTCACCGGGTCGACGTCGACGAACACCGGCGTGGCGCCGACCAGCACCGCCACTTCCGCGGTGGCGCAGAAGGTGAATGAGGGACAGATCACCGCATCGCCCGGCCCGAGTTCAAGCGCGCGCAGCGCCAGCACCAGCGCGTCGGTGCCGCTGGCACAGGTGACGGCATGGCGCGCGCCGCCGAATTCGGCCAGCTCGGCCTCGAAGGCGCGCACTTCCGGTCCCATCACGAACTGGCAGTGGTTGAGCACGCGCGCCACCGCGCTATCGACCGCCGCGCCCAAGCGACGGCGCTGAGCGGCGAGGTCGATGAAGGGAATGCTCGGCGGTTGCGGTCTCACATTCATGGCAATGTCCAGGTAGCTGCGGTCAGCCGACGACGACGCGCGGGGCCTTCTGTTGCACGCGCGCGCCCGCCGGCGAGCCGAGGGCAAGACAACGGGTTGCGATCTCGAGGCTGGCGACGCCCTCCTCACCGGTGACTGCCGGCGCTTCGCCGGTGCGGACCGCGCGCAGGAAGGCGAGCAATTCGGAGCGCAATGGTTCGGCGTGGCCGACCGACAGATGGCGCATCGAATAGCTGCCGTCCGGCTGGAAGCCGAAGCACTCGGTCACCTGCCGGGTGAGCAGATCGCCCATCACATATTTGCGGCGGGTGGCCACCGTCACGCTGCGCGCCTTGAACGGCGTCAGCCAGTTGGTGTTGATGTGCGCGAGCACGCCGGAGGCGGTGCGGAACTGCAAGAGCGCGATGTCCTCGCGCTCGGCCACCGCGCTCGAAAGCTGCGGCTGCACCTCGACAATATCGGAGTCGGTGAACCAGCGGATCAAGTCGATGTCGTGCACCGCAAGATCGATCACCACCCCGACATTCGACATGCGCGGCGGAAACGGGCCGACCCGCGTGATGGCGATGGAGAGGATGTCTTCGTTGCGGATTGCTTCCTTGACCGCTTCGACCGCCGGATTGAAACGTTCGACATGGCCGATCATCAGGGTGACGCCGGCGCGTTGCGCGGCGGCGAGGATCTCGTTGCCCTCCTCCACCGTCGAGGCGATCGGCTTCTCCACCAGCACATGGGTGCCGCGCGCGATGGCCGCGAGCGCAACATCGCGATGCAGGTGCGTGGGCGCGGCGATGGTGATGGCGTCGAGATTGAGGCCAAGCAGCGCGTCAATGTCGGCGACCGCGGCGCAGCCGAGCGTGCGCGCGACAAAGTCGGCCTGCTTGGCGTCGGGATCGGCGACCGCGACCAGCTCGGTGCCGGGCAGGCCCGCGAACACGCGCGCATGGTTGCTGCCCATGACGCCGACGCCGACGACCCCTACCCGCAGCGGACGTTCCGCGCTCGGTGTTGCATCCTGGCTCATGCGTTAACGTTACCCCTAGCCCGCCATGCGGTTCCCATTTGTCCCTAGCATGGGCATACACGGCTGGCGACACGGGCCGCAAGCAAACCGCACACGTTTTGCTTCAAAGCGTTACAGCTTTGGCCATAAAGTCGAAATAACCTTTATGGCGACCGGCGCGCGAGGCTCGCTACTCGGCCGCGCGCGAAGCGGGAACCGCAAGGCGCAGCCCGGCCGCGACGGCATCGTCGCGGAACGCCTTCACCGCGTTGAGCGAGAGTTCCGCGCCCGTCTGGCTGCCGAGGCTTGGCAATTTCTTGAGCACATCGGCCGGCGCGGTAATGATGTGGCAGCCCATGGCGTCGGCTTCCACGACATTGAACACCTCGCGGGTCGAGGCCCAGATGATTTCGATATTCTTGGTGCCGCGCGCGCGCGCCACCGCGTCCTGCATGATCGGACGATAATCGATGCCGAAATCGGCAAGCCGGCCGGCGAACACCGAGACGCAGGCCGGCGCGCCGCCGTCGAGCACCTCTACCGCGCGCGCGACCTGCTCGGTGGTAAAGATCGCGGTGAAATTGATATTGACGCCGTCATGCGAAAGCGCGCGCACCGCATCGAACAGCGTCTCGCCCCGCGTATTGCTGACCGGGAGCTTGACATAGACGTTCTTGCCCCAGCCGGCGATGACATGCGCCTGCGCCACCATCTCCGGAATGTCGTCGGAAAATACCTCGAACGAGATGTGCCGGTCGGGCACCGCCGCCACCAGATCGCGCGCATAGGCTTCGTAGTCGCTCACGCCCGCTTTCTTCAAGAGCGACGGATTGGTGGTGAAGCCGGCGATCCATTTGTGCTTCGCCATCTCGACGATCTGCGCCTTGTCGGCGCCGTCGGTGAACAGCTTGACCTTCAACGTATCGAGCGTAGGAGCCGTCATTTCCGCCATGCCCTTTGTTCCGCCACGCGCGTGCGAGCCCACTATATACGATGGAATGCGCGATACCAGTCGACGAAGCGGCGGATGCCTTCGCCTATCGGCGTCGACGGCTTGAAATCGACCTCGCGCATGAGGTCGGCGACATCGGCATAGGTGGCCGGCACGTCGCCCGGCTGCATCGGCAACAGTTCGCGAACGGCCTTCTTGCCGGTCGCCTGTTCGAGCAGGCGCACGACCTCGAGAAGTTCCACCGGATTGTTGTTACCGATATTGTAAACGCGCCAGGGCGCCGGGCTCGACCCCGGATCGGGCGCAGCGCCCGACCAGTTCGGGTTGCCTTGCGGCGCGCGCTCGATCAGCCGCACCACCGCCTCCACCACGTCGTCGATATAGGTGAAGTCGCGCCGCATCTGGCCGTGATTGAACAGCTTGATCGGCTCGCCCGCGAACATCGCCTTGGCAAACAGCCACATCGCCATGTCCGGCCGGCCCCACGGACCGTAGACCGTGAAGAAGCGCAGGCCGGTGGTCGGGAGCTTGAACAGATGCGCGTAAGAATGCGCCATCAACTCGTTCGCCTTCTTCGAGGCGCCATAGAGGCTGAGCGGGTGATCGACATTGTCGTGCACCGAAAACGGCATCTTGGTATTGCCGCCATAGACCGACGAAGATGATGCGTACAAGAGATGCCGGCAGCCGTTGTGGCGGCAGCCTTCGAGGATATTGGCGAAGCCGACCAGGTTGGCGTCGACATAGGCCTGCGGATCGACGATCGAATGGCGCACGCCGGCCTGTGCCGCGAGATGCACGACATGGGCAAAGTGGTGCTCGGCAAACAGCGCGGCAATGCCGGCACGATCGGCGAGATCGAGCCTGGCGAACTGAAAGCCGGGATGCTTGGCGAGCTCGGCGAGCCGCGCCTCTTTCAGCTTCGGATCGTAATAAGTATTGAGATTGTCGAGCCCGACCACGGGCCGGCCGTTTTCCAGCAAACGGCGCGCAACGTGAAAGCCGATGAAGCCGGCCGCGCCGGTGACGAGCGTAACCAGCGTCACAGCACGCCCCGAGCGGCCGCGCGTGCGGCCGCGACCGGCATCCGCACAATGCCGGCTGTCTCGTGTGGAAGTCGCGTGTTCACCGTCGTGCCCTCAAAGACGGCCGATCCCATAGCCCGCATGGGGTGGTTCCGCAACAAGCGGCTGCAATCGTTGCGCGCAATAACACCCGACGCCAAATCGCGTCAGGCCGCCGCCACCACTTCGTCGACCGGCGCCAGCACGCGCACTTTGCGGCCCAAGAGCGACAGCAGCAGGATGACGCGGCTGTCGTCGCGCGCTTCCTCAAACAGCGCCGCCACTTCGGCCAGGGGCCCCGCCAGCAGCCGCACCGCCTGCCCCGGCGAGAAAGCGGGCGCCGAAAGTTTCACCGCGCCGGTGTCGTCCTGCCGCGCCACGATCTCCTCGACCACGCGGTCCGGCACCGCGCGCGGCCGCTCCCCGTCGGCGAGAATGCAGCGCACCCCGACGGTGCCGTTGATCGAGCGCCAACGCTGCAGGTCGGGGTCGATCTGCACGAACAGGTAGCCGGGAAACAGCGGCCGCGCCACGATCTCGTTGCGGCGCGCGTGGCGCACCTTGCGGCGATAGAACGGCAGATAGGCCGCGAAGCCTTGGTTGATCAGGTGACGCTTGGCCTTGGCCTCGGCCTGCGGCTGCGTCTGCACGACGAACCAGGATGCGCACATCAGGATCGCCCCATGTCAGGCTGCAGCGAGGGCGAAATCCGCAGGAACGGCGGCGCCAGCACGCGCTCCGGCGCGACGCTCGCCGCCAGACGATCATAAGTCTCCTGCGGATTGCGCTCGTCGGTGATCACCAGGATGTCGCCGGACTCGATCTCGTCGAGCGAACGAATGACCGGCAGGCCGGCGATGCGCGCCTGGTTGGTTTCGACATCGAGCACCGCGGTGAGCGTGACATCGAGACCATAGGCCGCGAGCGTGGCGATCTCCGCCAGTTCGCCGGCGCCGCACAGCACGACGCGCTTGTGCCCGGCCGCCGCGCAGCGCGCGAAGGCGTCGCTGTATTCCTGCCGCGCGGTGCGGAAAAACGACAGCGAGCGGTCGAGATATTCGGCGACCAGCTTGCTTTTTTCGGCGAAGCCTTTCGGCGTGAGGTAATATGCGTAGCGCCGGGCCGGCACATGCTTGATCTTGATCAGGCCCTTGCGCACCGCGCGATGCACCAGCGCGTTGACCAGGCCGACCGAAATGCCGAGCTTGCGCGCCAATGCGCGCTGATTGGGGGCCTCCTGCCCGGCGACATTGTCGAGCAGTTCGACCGTCTCGGTGAGATTGCCGTTGCGCGCCATGGCCTGCGCTGCTTTCCCTCGCGTCCGATCACGCATGCCGGGAGGACACAAACACCGCCGCCGAATCCCCCACCATGTTCATGCCGTGAGCATACATGTTCATGGGCTGAACGGTCAATGCCCGCGCGGCGTCCGATGGGGCCGACAAATCGCTGGTATCGCGCGCTGGGGCAATGCTAGCTTGCGCGCGCTTTTTAACCGCTCGCACGACCGCATCATGTCCAAGATCACCGCCTATATCCTCAGCTTCAACGAGGAAGAAAAAATCGCCGCGGCGGTGTCGAGCGTGCTGTGGGCGGACGAAGTCGTGGTGGTCGACTCCTTCAGCACCGACCGTACCGCCGAGATCGCAACCGCGCTCGGCGCCCGCGTGGTGCAGGTTCAGTTCAATGGCTTCGGCGACCTGCGCAATCGCGCTCTGGAGGCCTGCCAACACGAATGGATTTTCAGCCTGGATGCCGACGAGCGCTGCACCGAGGCGGTGCGCGACGAGATCCTGACGCTGATCGCCGGATCGCCGCCGTTCGATGTCTACCGCGTGCCGCGCCGAAACTATTTCATGGGCCGCTGGATCAAGGGCTCCGGCTGGTATCCGAACTACCGGCAGCCGCAGCTCTTCCGCAACGGCAGCATGCGCTACAATCTTTTGCCGGTGCACGAGGGCTACGAGAATCTGAGCGGCAAGCCGCTCGGCACGCTCAAGAACGCGATCTGGCAATTCCCCTTCCGCAATCTCGAGCAGGTCATCGACAAGTTCAACCGCTATTCCACGCTCGGCGCGCCCAAGCTCGTCGGCAAGCGGGTGAGCATGGCGAGCGCGTTCGGCCACGCCTCGTGGGCCTTCATCAAGCACTACATCTTCAAGCTCGGATTCATCGACGGCTGGGCCGGCTTCGTCATTGCCTTCGGCAGTTTCGAAGGCACCTTCTACCGCTACGCCAAGCGCTACGAGACGATCCAGGGCTGGCAGCCGCCGGAGAGCAAGCCGATCACGCGCGAGGGCAAAAGCTAGCAATTGACCCGTCATTGCGAGACCCGCGCAGCGGGGCGAAGCAATCCAGGAGTCACTTGCACGGTTCTGGATTGCTTCGTCGCCCTTTCAGGGCTCCTCGCAATGACGACGCGGCGCGATCCGCTCAGCCCGGCCCACCATTGCGCGAGCGCTCCACCATCGAGGTGGTGGAATGGCCGGGCACCAGATCGATCAGGATCACCTGACCGCCCAGCGCCTCGACGATCTCGCGGCCGACCACCTGCTCGCGCGTATAGTCGCCGCCTTTGACCAAGATGGTGGGCTTCACCCGCGCGATCAATTCGGCCGGAGTATCCTCGTCGAACACCACCACGAGATCGACGGCCTCGAGCGCAGCGAGAACTTCCGCGCGCGCCTGCACGGTCTGCACCGGGCGGCCCGCACCTTTCAGCCGCGTCACCGAAGCATCGCCGTTCAGACCGACCACCAGCCGGTCGCAGGCCGCGCGTGCGCCGGCCAATAGCTTCACGTGGCCGGGATGCAGGAGATCGAAGCAGCCATTGGTGAAGCCGATGCGCAGCCCCTGCTTGCGCCAGGGGCCGAGATGTTCATCGAGTTGCGCCCAGTCGAACACGATCTTTTCTTCCGGCGCGAGCGAGGCCGCCGGCAGGATGCGCGAGCGCAGTTCGGCGACAGTGAGCGTCGCGGTGCCGCGCTTGCCCACCACCACGGCGGCGGCAGCATTGGCCGCGCGCATGGCGGATTCGAAATCGGCGCCCATCGCGAGCATGGCGGCGAGCACCGCCACCACCGTGTCGCCGGCGCCCGACACGTCGCGCACCCGCACCGGATAGGCCGGCACATGCACCGGCGCGCCCTCGCCCACCAGCGTCATGCCGGCTTCGCTGCGCGTGACCAGCACGGCGCGGGCGTCGAGCGCGCGGCAGAGTTCGCCTGCCGCCGACGCGATCTCGTCGTCGCTGCGCGCCGCGCGATGGGTGGCGTCAGCAAGCTCCTGGCGATTGGGCGTGATGAGCGTGGCGCCGCGATAGATCGAATAGTCGCGCCCCTTCGGATCGACCACCACCGGCTTGCCGAGCGCATTGGCGGCATCGATCACCGCGCGGATGACGCGCGGGGTGAGCGCGCCCTTGGCATAGTCGGACAAAACCACCGCGCCGGCTGCCGGCATCGCAGCGACGGCGTGGCCGATCAGAGCGTCCTCGGCCGCGGCATCGACCGGGCCGGCATTCTCCCAGTCGGCACGCAACAGATGTGTGGAATGGTGCTCGGAGACGAAGCGCACCTTGCGCGTGGTCGCGCGCGCGGCATCGACCACCAGTTCGAACGCAATCAGCGGCGCGTCGGTCAGCGCCGCGGTGAGCGCGCGCCCGGCCTCGTCGTCACCGACCACGCCGACGAAAATGCAGCGCGCGCCGAGCGCCACCAGGTTGCGCGCGACATTGCCGGCGCCGCCGACCATCAGTTCGCTGCGCTTGCAGGCGATCACCGGGGTCGGCGCTTCCGGCGAGATGCGCGACACCTCGCCATAGACGAATTCGTCGAGCATCAGGTCGCCGATGCAGAGCACGGTCTGGCCGGCGAGGTCGGAAAGATGCTTGTCGAAATCGAACATGCGTTTGGCTTTACCGGTAGCGGTCGTCGCGATCGAGATAGCCGTTGACGTAGCTTGCGACCGCTGTCTCCAGGGGAGTGAACGGCGCATCGTAGCCGGCGCGGCGCAGGTTCTCGATCGAGCTTTGCGTGAAATACTGGTACTGGCCGCGGATGTTCTCGGGCATGTCAACGTATTCGATGTTGGGCGCGCGCCCGAGCGCCTTGAACATGGCGACGATCATATCGCGGAAGCTCTCGGCCTGCCCGGTACCGACATTGAAAATGCCGTTGACCGAACTGTCGTCCACGAACCAGCGCAGCACGGCCACCGCATCGTCGACATGGATGAAATCGCGCCGCTGCTCGCCGTCGGCGATGCCCTCGCGATGCGACTTGAACAGGCGCACCGGTTGTCCCGATTTGGCGCCGCCGAACACTTTCGACAGCACGCTTGCCATGGCGCCCTTGTGATACTCGTTCGGGCCATAGACGTTGAAGAACTTCAACCCGACCCAGCGCGGCGGCAGATTCTCTTTCTTCACGTAGCGGTCGACCAGCGTCTGGTCGAACAGATGCTTGCTCCAGCCATAGAGATTGAGCGGGCGCAACGCGCGCAGCGCCTCCGGCGACCAGTCGTCGACGAAGCCCTGATCGCCGTCGCCATAGGTCGCCGCCGAGGAGGCATAGATGAAGGGCGTGCGGGTGGTGGTGCACCAGTCGAGCAGCCGCAGCGACAGGCGGAAATTGTTCTCCATCACCGCATCGCCGTCGGCGGCGGTGGTGTCGGAAATCGCGCCCATGTGGATGACGGCGTCGAGCTTGCGGCCTTCCAGCCAGCGCATCAGGTCGGCCGGCGGCACGAAGTCGGCGAGCTGGCGCTTGGCGAGGTTGCGCCATTTGTCCCCGGTGCCCAGCCAGTCATTGACCGTAACGTCGGTGGCGCCCGCCTCGTTGAGGCTCGCCACCACGTTCGATCCGATGAAGCCGGCCCCGCCGGTGACCAAGAACATCCCAGCCCCTTATCTGCCCCCGCCGCCCTGGCGCGGCATTCCTTTGCCCCAGACCGGGCAGCGGCGCAAATGCCGGGGTTGGCTTGCTCAGCTTTTGGCCGGAAACGGTAAAAAATGCGGCTGGACAGCGTGTGGTGCCGCAGGCTAACGCCTTCAGGATTGCCAGCACCTTGGCCGGACGGACCTCGCCGCGAAGTAATGAGCACGGTTTCAGCACGCGACCAGCGGCCGACCCTGATCGTCCCCTATGTCTGGATCGGTGACTTCGTCCGCGCTCATTCCGTGGTGCGGGTTCTGCGGGCGCTGGACCCGGAACGCCCGGTCGACGTTGTCAGTAGCAGCCTGTGCGCGCCGCTGGCCGACTATATGCCCGGGGTGCGCAATACGGTTGTGGCCGACCTGCCGCGGCGGCGGCTCGCATTGGCGCTGCAATGGCAGCTCGCACGGCGGCTGCGCGAGACGGGGTACGGACAAGCACTGGTGATGTCGCGCAAGTGGAAAGCGGCCTTGGCACCCTCGCTTGCCGGTATTCCAGTACGGACGGGGTTCATCGGCGAGATGCGCATCGGCCTCATCAACGATCTGCGTTTCGGTGAACAGCAGCTTCCGCGCATGATCGACCAGATGGGCGCGCTCGCCTTGCCCAAAGGCGCGACGCTGCCGGCGGAATGGCCCCTGCCGGAACTCAAGGTGCCGGCCGACGACATCGCGGCCTGGCGCGCGCGGCGCGGGCTCGCGCGAGAGCGCACGCCGATCGTGGCACTGGCCCCTGGCGCCGTCGGCGCCGGCAAGGCCTGGCCGCCCGGCCACTATGCCGAGCTTGCCCGCGCGCTCGCCCGCGACGGTGTCGGCATCTGGGTGGTCGGCGGTCCGAACGAAACCGCCATTGCAAAACAGATCGCGGACGCCGCCGGTGCGGCGGTGCGCGACCTCACCGGCAACGACTTGCGCGACGGCGTGCTGGCGCTCTCCGCCGCCGATATCGCGGTCACCAACGATTCAGGGCTCATGCATGTCGCGGCCGCCATCGGCACGCCGACCGTCGCCATCTTCGGCCCGACCAGCCCCTGGCATTGGAAGCCGCTTAATCCGGTCGCCGCCATCCTGGAGCCGCCGGGCGATGAACTCGCTCGCCAACGCGCCCGCTTGGAAGGCAATGCCGCCGTATCGCACCGCCGCACGGGCGACGTTACGGTGCAGACTGTGCTCGCCACGGTGCATCATGTGCTTATTCAGGCAAGTTAACACCCGCCGCCCGCCATTAACGGAGAATCAGGACGCAAGCCTGACGGGCCCGGCATTCCATGCTATCAAAACCGACAATTGGGAACGGAAAATGCGAATGGCCAAACCGCAAGCTGCCGACATGCGCCGTGAGCGCGCGCAAGCCGCGATCGAATCCGCGCTGCGCACGCTCGATGCGGAAGGCGGCGGCATCGACGCGCTCACCGCCGCGTTGCGTAACGGCCTCGGCGATAATTTCGCCGCCGCCATCGAGACCATTCGCGAGGCGAGCGGCCGCGTGATCGTCACCGGCGTCGGCAAGTCCGGCCATGTCGCCCGCAAGATTGCATCGACCTTCGCGTCCACCGGCACGCCGGCCATGTTCGTGCATCCGAGCGAGGCGAGCCACGGCGATCTCGGCATGATCACCAGCAATGACGTCATTCTCGCGTTGTCGTGGTCGGGCGAGACCGCTGAACTGAAAGACCTCACCGATTATTCGCGCCGCTTCCGCATCGGGCTGATCGCGATGACGGCCAACGCCGAATCGACGCTGGCCAAGGCCGCCGATGTGGTGCTGCCGCTGCCGCAGGCGCGTGAGGCCTGCCCGCACAATCTGGCGCCGACCACGTCCTCGCTGATGCAGCTCGCGCTCGGCGATGCGCTGGCCATCGCGCTGCTGGAAAGCCACGGCTTCACCGCGCTCGATTTCGGTCTTCTGCATCCGGGCGGCAAGCTCGGCACGCTGCTCAAGACCGTGCGCGATTTCATGCACAAGGACGCCGCGGTGCCGCTGCGGGGGCTCGGCACGCGCATGTCGGATGCGATCCTCGAGATGTCGGCCAAGGGCTTCGGCTGCGTCGGCATCGTCGACGACGAGGGTCTGCTGGTCGGCATCATCACCGACGGCGATTTGCGCCGGCATATGCGGCCCGACCTGCTCGACGCGCGCGTCGACGACGTGATGACGCACAAGCCGAAAACGGTGCGGCCGGATCATCTCATCAGCGAGACGCTCGAACTGCTCAACGCCACCAAGGTGACGGCGCTGTTCGCGGTCGAGGATGGCAAGCCGGTCGGCGTCATCCACGTGCACGATCTGTTGCGCGCCGGCGCGGCGTGAGGGCCCGTCGTCATTGCGAGCCCGAAGGGCGAAGCAATCCAGCCTGCAAAAAAGTCTGGATTGCTTCGTCGCTGGCGCGCCTCGCAATGACGTGAGGGATTGCTGGCGCTTTTCGCAACGAGGAAATATCCTTTCCTCATGGCGAGACAGCCGGCGGTCTACATCATGGCAAGCCATCGAAACGGCACGCTGTATACCGGCGTGACATCAAATTTGTCGCAGCGCGTCTGGCAACACCGCAGCGGCGTGGCCGATGGATTTACGAAGCAGTACGGCTGCAAATCGCTTGTCTGGTATGAACTACATTCGACGATGGTCGAAGCCATCACTCGGGAAAAACAGATCAAAGGCGGATCGCGCAAGAAGAAACTCGCGCTGATCGAAGCCTCGAACCCGCATTGGCGAGACTTGTTTGACGATCTAATGTGACTCGCCCTTCGTCATTGCGAGCCCGAAGGGCGAAGCAATCCAGGGCAGACTTGAAGCCAGGCTGGATTGCTTCGTCGCTGTCGCTCCTCGCAATGACGTGGAGGGTCGCAAGCGCTCCTCACAATGACGGACCGGCATTACAATGACGGAATGGCATTCGCTCCCAATCAGAGTTCGCTCGCCAGCAGCGTCTCACCCTAGCCCTTCCACCGCCGCCTGAACTTCGGCCACCGAAGGCGGCGCGCCCTGCCCGCCGAGCACAACCATCGCTCCATTGCCGACCGGGCGCGTCAGCGCCGGCGAACTGGCCGTGAAGATCGCGACCAGCGGCACGCCGAGCGCGGCCGCCAGATGCAACAGCCCGGTATCGACGCCGACCACGATCCGCGCACCGGCAATGAGTCCGGCCACCTGATCGAGCGGCGCGCGCTCCGGCACGCGCGCGCCCGGCAGAGCCCGCGCCAGCCGCTCGCTGCGCGCGCGCTCCTCGGCCGTGCCCCAAGGCAACACCAGTTCAAGGCCCGCCGCCGCCAGCGAACGGCCGAGCGCGATCCAGTTCTGCTCCTGCCACTGCTTGTCGGCGCGCGCCGTGGCATGCAGCAGCACGGCATAGCGCGGACCGGACGTCGCGAAGCGCGCGCGGTCGAGGCCAAAATCGGGGGCGCCTTCCGGCGCATAGCCGAGCGCCAGCCCGGTCAAGATGCGATTGCGTTCGACCGCATGCAGCGAGCGGCTGACGCGGTGGCGCACATCGTAGAACACCGACGCGAACGGCTCGCGGATACTTCCCCACGCATAGCCATGGCGGCGCCCGCGCGCCAGCCGGGCGATCACCGCCGAGCGCAACAGGCCCTGGCTGTCGACGATCTCGTCATAGCGGCGGGCGCGGATCGCGCGCAGGCTGCGCGCGATCTCGCCGCATGTCGCCGGCGCCAGCAGCGATTTGCGCCAGCGCCGCCAGGCCACCGGCAGCACGGCGCCGACCGCCGGGTGCAGGGCCACCAGCGGCGCGAACGCCTCCTCCACCAGCCAGGCAAAGCGCGCGTCCGGGCAGTGCCGTCGCGCCTCGGTCAAGGCCGGCATATGGTGGATCACATCGCCGAGGGACGAGGTCTTGATGAACAGAATATCGGACATGGGGCCCAAGCTCACCGCCCCATATACCGGGCATTAATCATCGCCGCCATAACCCGCCTCTTCGCGGCCGGCCCTAAGCGCTCCTTCACGGACTAGACGCTAGGAACTTGCCCGACAAACGTTAAGAGCAAAGATAGAGCATCGACCATGACAATCCTGGTGACGGGCGGCGCCGGCTATATCGGCAGCCATATGGTGCATGAACTGGTGGACGCCGGCGAGCCGGTGGTCGTGCTCGACAATCTGTCGACCGGTTTCCGCTTCCTCATTCCCGGCACGGTGCCGTTCTATGCCGGCTCGACCGGCGACCGCGAACTGGTCGCCAAGATCGTCGCCGAGCATCAGGTCACGGCCGTCATCCATTTCGCGGCCTCCATCGTGGTGCCCGACTCGGTGCGCGATCCGCTCAGCTATTATCTCAACAACACGATGAACACCTGCCTGTTGCTCGACACCGCCATCAAGGCCGGCGTCAAGCAGTTCATCTTCTCGTCCACCGCCGCCGTCTATGGCAATGCCGAGCAGATCCCGGTGCGCGAGGACGCGCCCACGCTGCCGATCGCGCCTTACGGCACGTCCAAGCTGATGTCGGAGATCATGCTGCACGACTCCGGCAAGGCTTACGGGCTTCGCTTCGTCGCGCTGCGCTATTTCAATGTCGCGGGCGCCGATCCGCGCGGGCGCACCGGCCAAGCGACGCCGCACGCCACCCATCTCATCAAGGTCGCTTGCGAGACCGCGCTCGGCAAGCGGGCGAAGCTCGAAGTGTTCGGCACCGATTATCCGACGCCGGACGGCACCTGTATCCGCGATTACATCCATGTCAGCGATCTGGTGCGCGCGCATTCGTCCGCGCTCGCTTATCTGCGGCGCGGCGGCGCCAGCGCGACCTTCAATTGTGGTTACGGCCGCGGCGCCTCGGTGTTCGAGGTGATCGAGGCGGTGCGGCGCGTCTGCGGGCACGATTTTCCGGTCGAGATCGGCGCGCGGCGGCCGGGCGATCCGGCCGCCTTGGTGGCCGATGTCGCGCGCATCCACAAGACGCTCGACTGGCGGCCGCAGTTCGAGGATCTCGACACCATGGTCGCGCACGCGCTGGCCTGGGAACGCAAGCTGCCGGGCAAGCGCGACCACGCGGTGGCGTGAGCCGCGCGGCGCAGGGCTGCATTTACCTGTTTTTGGCTTGATATTTCGCCGCCGGGCAGGCAAGGAGACTTGCGTTCCTGCCGCGTGGGAACTTGTCTCTTGCAGCCCGAGCGAAGGCGGATGAACAACCGGATTTTGCCAGATTCCGCCGACGAGCGTTACGGCGCCGTCGCCATGATCCGGCGCCTCCTGCTTGAGCAGGGCCTGGTGCACTGGCGTAGATATGCGGTCGCGTTCACCTTGATGGCAATCGCAGCCGGCTGCACCGCGCTGCCAGCCTACCTGATCAGCGATTTCGTCAATACCGCCTATCTCAGCCGCGAGTTCTCCACCGTCGTGATGCTGGGCGTTGCGACCATGGTCATCTTCCTGATCAAGGGGATAGCCTCCTACGGGCACATGGTCATCCTCTCACGCGTCGGCAACAAGATCGTCGCCGAGAACCAGCGCCGCCTGTTCGCCAAGCTGCTCAACGAGCGCATCAGCTTCTTCGGGGACCGTCACTCGTCCGAATTCGCGAACCGGCTGTCCACCGGCGCGCAGGCCGCGAACCAGGTGCTCAACCAGATCGTCACCTCGCTCGGCCGCGACTTCTTCACCGTGGTCGGCCTCGTGGTGGTGATGGTGGTGCAGAATCCGCTGATGTCGCTGGTCACCTTCGTGGTGTTTCCGCCGGCGATGCTCCTGTTCCGCAAGATGATCCGCCGCGTGCGCTCGATCGCCAAAGCGCAGTTCACCGGCGGCACGCGCGTGGTCGAGACCCTGCAGGAAGCGATCCAGGGCATTGCGGTGGTGAAGGCGTTCACGCTCGAGGACCAGTTGCAGAAGCGGTTCGACGCCCATGTCGACGAGGTGCAACGCGAGTCCAACAAGATGGCGCGCGTGGCGAACCGCTCGAGCCCGCTGATGGAGACGCTCGGCGGCATCGCCATCGCGCTCGGGATCGTCTATGGCGGCTACCGCACCATCGTGCTCGGCTCGCCTCCGGGCGAGTTCATCTCGTTCATCACCGCCTTCCTGCTCGCCACCCAGCCGGCGAAGCGGCTCGCGCGACTCAATATCGAATTGAACAGCGCGCTGGTGAACGTGCGCACGCTGTTCGAGATCATCGACGCGCCGGCAACCGAGCCGCTCGAGGACCACAAGCCGGCGCTCAAGGTGAGCGAGGCCGGCATCGATTTCTCGCATGTCGCCTTTGCCTATCGGCCGAGCGAGCCGGTGCTGCACGACCTGACGCTTTCCGCCGAGGCCGGCAAGATGACCGCGCTGGTCGGGCCTTCGGGCGGCGGCAAGTCCACCATCCTCAATCTTCTGCTGCGCTTCTACGAAGTGAATGCCGGCACCATCCGCATCGACGGGCAGGACATAGCCACCGTCTCGCGCCGCTCGCTTCGGCGCGAGATCGCGTATGTCGGTCAGCACGTTTTCCTGTTCCGCGCGAGCGTGCGCGACAATATCGCCTTCGGCAAGCCGAACGCGACCGAGGCCGAGATCGTCGCCGCCGCGAAAGCGGCCTATGCGCACGACTTCATCATGGGCTTCCCGGACGGCTACGATACGCCGGTCGGCGAGCACGGCCTGCAACTGTCGGGCGGCCAGCGCCAGCGCATCGCCATTGCGCGCGCGCTGATCCGCAATGCGCCGATCATTTTGCTCGATGAGGCAACCGCCGCGCTCGACTCCGAATCCGAACGGCAGGTGCAGGAGGCGATCGCGCATCTGACGCAGGCGCGCACCACCATCGCGATCGCGCACCGGCTGCATACGGTCATCCATGCCGACCGCATCTATTTCATCGAGAACGGCACGGTGGTGGAGTCGGGCCACCATTACGAATTGCTCCGCCGCGGCGGCCGCTACGCCTCGTTCTACCGCATGCAGTTCAAGAACCAGGAACTGGCGGAACAAGCGCTCGCGATGTCGTCGGCGGGGTGACACGCGCGGACGACGTGCCCCTTTAGGCGCCGCCTTGGCTTTCGATGGCAGTGCCCAGTGCACCGTTCATTCCCGCGAAAGCGGGAATCCAGTTCTTTTGTAATGCAAAGACTGGGTCCCCGCTTCCGCGGGGACGAGCGGAGGTCGGGGCGATCCTATCGCAATTTGCTCCAGCTCGGCATTCGGCGGCAGTGCAAAGTCACCGCAGCGCCGACGCCAGGATGACGCCGACCAGCGCGATCATCAGCGCATATTTGGTCGCGTAATACACCTTGCGGTTCCACTTCTTCATGCGCTGGCCGAGCAGGTGGATCTCATACAGTCCGCCGAAAGCCTTGTTGAGCGCGCCGACCTTCTCGCCTTCCAGGTTGGGTGCCTGCGACACCTTGACGATGTGCTCGCTGACCCAGTGATTGACCCGCGCCATCAAGCCGTTGCTCATCGGCCGCTCGACGTCGCAGAACAGGATGACGCGGTTCGCCTCGGTGCGGTTTTCGGCGGTGTGGATGAAGGTCTCGTCGAACACGAAGCCCTCGCCGTCGCGCCACGAGCATTTGATGCCGTCGACCACGATGTTGCAGTCGTCCGAATTCGGCGTCACCAGCCCGAGGTGATAACGCAGCGAGCCGGCGAACGGGTCGCGATGGGCGCCCAGCTTGGCCCCGGGCGGCAGCATCGTGAACATGGCGCCGTGAACGGTCGGGATCGATTTGAGCAGCGCGACCGTGTTGGGGCAAAGCTCCTGCGCCGACGGCAGGAAGTCATCGTACCATTTCAGATAAAAACGCTTCCAGCCGCTGCGGAAGAACGAATGAAAGCCCCAGTCGTTGTTCTTGGCCGCCGCGCGGATCATACCCTCATCGAACAGCTTGAGCGCCTCGGCGCGGATCGTTTGCCAGTTGTCGCTCAGCGTCTTCAATTCCGGGAACGACTCGGCCGGCAGCACCGGTTTGTTGGGCACGCCGGAAAAAGCATACATCAGCACGTTATAGGGCGCGATGAAGGTCGAATGGTCGACAATCTGGCGGGCGAACTGCAGCCGCTGGCGGCCGCGGAAGTGCACGTAAAGCGCGGAGCCCACCAGCACGTACAAGACCAGCAATTGCGGCGCGAACAGACGCGTTATCAGCATGGGAACAGGCGGCCCAATCCGATTCGGCGTGGCAATTATGGTCTTGGTAGCATCAATGCCAGCCCCGACGATGGTAGGATTCCACTACAATCTACCGGCGATTGTGGCCTCGCTATCTGCCCGCGCGGGCGACACGGTCGGCTGCTGACGAGCGCGCAGGGCCGGCGCGCGGCCTCGGGGAGCGCCGGTTGACGGCGGCGCCACGCACCTGATAACCCTCGCCACTTCCCATCGCCCGATTTTCCCGATGTCGGGCAATTATTTCACCATTAGAAAGTCTCGAAACGGCCACGCCATGACCGACGCCAATCATTACGTCATTTCGCCGCCGCCGCAGGCGGCCATCGCCGTCGCCGGCAGCGACAAGGTTTTCCCGGTTCGTCGCATCTGGTGCGTCGGCCGCAACTACGTCGAACACATCCGCGAAATGGGCCAGGACGAGCGCCTGCCGCCGTTCTATTTCGCCAAATTCGCCGACATGATCGTGCCGGACGGCGGCACCGTGCCCTACCCGTCGCTGACCAAGGACATGCACCACGAGGTCGAGCTGGTGGTGGCGCTCAAGTCGGGCGGCCGCAACATCCCGGTCGAAAAGGCCAATGACTGCATCTACGGCTATGCGGTCGGCATCGACCTGACCCGCCGCGACCTGCAGATCGCCTCGCGCGACCTCAAGCGGCCGTGGGAAGTCGGCAAATCCTTCGACCATTCCGCCCCCTGCGGCGCGATCAAGCCGGCGAGCGAGACCGGCCATCCGACCAAGGGCAAGATCACGCTCAAGTGCAACGGCGAGATCCGCCAGGACGGCGATCTCAACCAGTTGATCTGGAACGTGCCCGAAATCATCGCCAACCTCTCGACCATCGTCGAACTCGGCGCCGGCGACATCATCATGACCGGCACCCCCGCCGGCGTCGCCGCCACCGTCGCCGGCGACAAGCTCGAATGCGCCGTCGAGGGCGTCGGCACCCTCACCGTGACCATCGGCCAGCCGCTGAAATAAGTCCGCGCCCGAGGCGGGCGCAGAACGCAAAAAGCCGGTCGGCGGGTGGAACCGCCGGCCGGCTTTGCTCGTTTGAAACCTTGCTGGCGACGATCATTGATTAACGGTTTGCTAACGCCGGTACGTCAACATGAGGCTGCCGGGGCCTTAGACAAGCGTTGAGTCTCCACCACAGGAGATCAAGACCCATGGGCGAAGCCTTTCGACCGCGCCGGTTTTCCGAGCTGGATGGCAAGGATCTGGCGGCCACGATCATGCAATTCGCGCCGCAAAGCGACGCCGAGGCGCTGAAACTGCTGCGCGCGCGCTTTCCCGACAGCCCGCTGAGCCTGCGGGTCGCCGCGCTCGATTATCTGATGCGCCGCCGTCCGCGCGGCCTCGGCCGGGCCTACAGCCCGAGATAGGCCTGCCGCACCCGGTCGTCGCCGAGCAGGGCTTGGCCCGTGCCGGCGAGCGTAATGCGGCCGTTCTCCAGCACATAAGCGTGGCTGGCGAGCTTGAGCGACACCGCCACGTTCTGCTCCACCAGCACGCAGGTCAGACCGTCGCGATTGAGATCGCGCACCGCCTTCAGCACCGTCTGCACCACCGCCGGCGCCAGTCCAAGCGACGGCTCATCGAACATCACCAGTTCAGGCTCGCCCATCAGGCAGCGCCCGATCGCCAGCATCTGCTGCTCGCCGCCCGAGAGCGTGCCGGCGGCCTGCTGGCGGCGCTCGGTCAGCACCGGAAACAGTGCGTAGATGCGTTCGAGATTGCGCGCCCGCGCCGCGCGCGCGCGCGGCAGCATGGCGCCCATCGCCAGATTTTCGGCAACCGACAGAGTGGGAAACACCTGCCGTCCCTCGGCGACCTGGCCGATTCCGAGATTGCAGACCCTGTGGCTCGGCCAGCCGGCGATGTCCTGGCCCCGGAAAGAAATGCTGCCGCGCGCGGGCCTGTGCATGCCGCCGATGGTGCGGATGAGCGAGGTCTTACCGGCGCCGTTGGCTCCAACAATAGCGACAATTGCGCCGGCTTCGATTTCCAGCGACACGCCGTCGAGCGCCTGCGCGTCGCCGTAAAAGACGTCGATATCCTCGATGCGGAGCATCAGACGTCCTCCGCGCCGAGATACGAATGGATGACCGCCGGATCGCGGACGACGTCGGCCGGCCGTCCCTGCGCGATCGGCGCGCCGTGGTGCAGCACCAGTATCTGCGAGGCGAGCGCCATCACCGCGCGCATGACG
>DASZQT010000337.1:0-4479 GCA_035549515.1 Pseudolabrys sp.
CGCTCGTCCTCCGGATGCACCGCGACCGCGGTATCGCCCAGCATCGTCTCCGGCCGCGTCGTCGCGACCACGATATAGGTCGACGGGTCGTCCGGATTGAAGGTCTTGCCTTCGATCGGATAGCGCAGATGCCAGAGATGACCCTTGGTCTCCACCGGCACCACTTCCAGATCGGAAATCGCCGTGAGCAGCTTGGGGTCCCAGTTGACCAGCCGCTTGTCCTTGTAGATCAGCCCTTCATTATAAAGCGTGACGAAGACCTTGAGCACGGCCTTAGACAGGCCCTCGTCCATGGTGAAGCGCTCGCGCGACCAGTCGCATGACGCGCCGAGACGCTTCAACTGATTGACGATGGTGCCGCCCGATTCGGCCTTCCAGGCCCACACGCGTTCGAGGAACTTCTCGCGCCCCATCTCGCGCCGGCCGGGCTGTTGCCGCTCCATGAGCTGGCGCTCGACCACCATCTGCGTCGCGATGCCGGCGTGATCGGTTCCCGGCTGCCACAGCACATCCTTGCCGCGCATCCGTTCGAAGCGGCAGAGAATGTCCTGCAACGTGTTGTTCAGCGCATGGCCCATATGCAGCGAGCCGGTGACATTGGGCGGCGGAATGACGATAGAATAGGGCTCGGCCTGGGCGCGCTCGGGCCGGCCGGCCTTGAAGGCGCCCGCCTCTTCCCATGTCCGGTAAATGCGGCCCTCGACCTGCGAGGGCTGGTAGGTCTTATCGATCATTGTCGGTTTGGCTTCGAATCCACACTCCGCTCATTCCCGCGCAAGCGGGAATCCAGCAAATTAATGCCGCTCTGGGTCCCCGCTTTCGCGGGGACGAACGGTTGAGTTACCACGGTCGCCGGCTACAAAGCCCGCCACGCCTGAAAGAGTCAACTTGTGCCGGATACTTCTCTCCGCGGCAGCCCCGTCCGCGCCATCGTATTCCTGGCGGCAGCCGCCTTCGCCGCCCAGGCCATGGTGCGCGTCACCGACTCGCTGTTACCGCAAATCGCCGCCGATCTGAATGTCAGCGTGGGCGCCACCTCGATCGTGGTCACGCTCTATCTCCTGGCCCACGGCCTGGTGCAACTGGTGGCCGGCCCGGTCAGCGACCGCTTCGGCAAATATCTCTGCGCCACCATTGCCGCCGCGATCGCGACCGTCATGGTGGCGTTGTGCGGCATGGCGTCGACGCTGCCGCTGCTGGTCGCCGCGCGCATCGGCAGCGGTCTTGCCACCGGCTGGATCATCCCGCTGGCGCTCGCCTTCGTGGGAGACGTCATTCCCTATGCGCGCCGCCAGCAGGTGCTCGGCTCGTTCCTGTCCGGACAGATCCTCGGTCAACTGTTCGGCCAGGCCATGGGCGGCGTGCTCGGCGACCTGTTCGGCTGGCGCAAGGTGTTCTTCCTGCTCGCCGGCCTGTTGGCGCTTGCCACCCTCGGCCTCGTCATCGAGCTGTGGCGCAACCCGATCACGCGCGCGAAAAATCCGCAGGCGGGCGATCACCAGGGCTTTGTGGCGGGCTATGCCGCTGTGCTGCGCTCGCCCTGGGCGCGTGCCCTGATCGCGATCGCCTTCATGGAATTCGGCGCGATGTTCGGCGCCTTCACCTTCGTCGGCGCCGATCTGCATTTGCGCTTCGGCGTCAACTTCACGCTCATCGGCCTGTTCGTCAGCGCCTTCGCGGTCGGCGGCCTCATCTATAGCCTCTCCGTGCGCCTGTTCGTGAGCCGGATGGGCCAGGTCGGACTGGCGATCGGCGGCGGGGTGGTGCTTGCGGTCGCCTATGTGACGCTCGCCGTCATGCCGCATCCCTGGATCGCGCCGCTCGCCATCACCGCGAGCGGTCTAGGCTTCTACATGCTGCACAACACATTGCAGACCAACGCCACCCAGATGACGCCGGAAGCGCGCGGCACCGCGCTCGGCGCCTTCTCCTCGGCGCTTTATCTTGGGCAGACCGCCGGCGTCGCGGCCGGCGCCGTGGTGTTCGATCGCTTCACCGCCGTGCCGGTTTTCCTGACCGCCGGCGCCATCCTGCTCGTGCTCGGGCTCGGATTTGGCGTCGCACTGAAGCGGCGCGAAAAGCAGGTAGCGTAGTCTCAAATCCGATAGGCCTATCGTTCGCGGTCATTGCCGGGCTTGACCCGGCAATCCATGAGACAAGGCCACGAATGCAAGCCTTATGTAAGGCTCGTTTCCTTGCAATTCATCATGGATGCGCGGGTCAAGCCCGCGCATGACGCCGTGGGTCATTCGATTCCAGCCGATGGAAAACGGCTCTAGAAAACTTGGCCTTCTACGCCTTCACCGCGGCCGCCGCGGGCAGCGTAATGCAGGCGCGCAAACCGCCTTCCGGCCGGTTCGCAAGCGTGAGTGCGCCGCCCTGCCCCTCGACCACCGAGAGCGCGATGGCCAGGCCAAGGCCGATGCCGCCGGTCTCGCGGCTGCGCGAGGCCTCCACGCGATAGAACGGCTGAAACACGCGGCTGAGCTCGTCTTCCGGGATCCCCGGCCCGTCATCGTCGACGACGATCTCGATACCGTCGGGCGTCGAGCGGATCGCGGCATGCGCGCCGCCGCCGTATTTCACCGCGTTTTCGATGAGATTGGTGAGCGCGCGCTTGAGGGCGGAAGGCCGGCATTCGGCGACGATGGCCGGCGCCGTCGCCATGCTGACCGGCGCGCCGCCATCGGCGAAATCGTCGACCACGCTTGCCACCAATGCGCTGACATCGGTGCGCCGGCGCTGCTCGGCGGTCGCCTCATCGCGCGCGAACTGCAGCGTCGCCGCGATCATCGCGTCCATCTCGGCGATGGTTGCCAGCATCTTGTCGCGCTCATGCGCGTCCGGGACGTTTTCCGCGCGCAGCCGCAGCAGCGTCAAGGGCGTGCGCAGATCGTGCGAGATCGCCGCCAGCATGCGCGTGCGGTTCTCGATCAGCCCGCGCAGGCGCGCCTGCATGGTGTTGAAGGCATGCGAGGCCTGCCGCATCTCGACCGTGCCGCTCTCCGCCAAAGGCGGCGCGTTCAAATCGTTGCCGAGCCGTTCGGCCGCGCGCGAGAGCGAGGCGAGCGGCGCGGTGACGCGGCGCACTGCCCATATCGACACCGCCAGGATGATGGCGGCCATGATCGCCACCGACAGCATGAATTGGCGCGAGAAGGCCGGACCGCTCGCCGGCAGCGTGGTCGCAAACGACAGCCATTGTCCGTCCGCCAAGGGCACCGCCACTTGCAGCTCGCGGAACGCCCCGAACGGCCCGAACGCGCCGAAACCCGGCATCATCGGGCCGTGCCGCATTGGCGGCCGGCCCGGAAAGATCGGTGGCGGCGGTGGCGGGGCGAACACGAGCGGCTGCCGCGTCGACGGCAGCGCGAGTTCGCTCGCCAGAAAATCCTTGATCGCCTGCGCGACCGGCGAACCGTCCGGGGGCGGCATCGGCAACGGCTGCGACGCCAGCACCACGCGGAACGTCTGGTCGCTCAAGGCGCGCACGATGCGGTCGCGCTCGGCGCGCGGGGTGTCCTGCACCAGCCGGGTCAGATTGGTGATGCGCTGCGCGGCGGCAAAACCGCCGACCGCGCGCACGGCTTCCTCGCGGTCGGCCGTAAAGAGCCACCAACCGGCCGCGTGCGAGATAATGAGGCCCGCAAGCAGAATGAGCAGGGTCTGTCCGAACAGGCTTTTGGGCAAAAACCTTGTCATGCGCGGCTCACCGCCGGCGTGAACACGTAACCGCCGCCCCAAACGGTTTTGATAATTTTCGGATCGCTCGCATCGAGCTCGAGTTTCTTGCGCAAACGGCTGACCTGAGTGTCGATGCTGCGATCGAGACCGGCCGCCGAGCGTCCGCGCGCCAGATCGAGCAGTTGATCGCGATTGAGCACGCGCTGCGGCCGCTCCACAAAAGCGATCAGCAGATCGTATTCGCCGGTGCTGAGCGGCACGGTGAGCCCGTCGTCGCGCAGGAGTTCGCGCGCGCCGGTGTCGAGCGACCAGCGCTCGAAGCGATAGTGCTTGGCGCGATGCTCGGCATCCGCTTCCGGCGTCTTGTCACGGCTGCGACGCAGTACCGCCTTGATGCGCGCGATCAATTCGCGGCTGCCGAAGGGCTTCGGCAGATAATCGTCGGCGCCCATTTCGAGGCCGATGACGCGGTCGACCTCGTCGCCTTTGGCGGTCAGCATGATGATGGGAATGTTGGAGTCGGCGCGCAGCGCGCGGCAGAGCGAAAGCCCGTCTTCGCCCGGCAGCATGAGATCGAGCAGGATGAGGTCGATGCGGCTGTCGGCGAGGGCCTTGCGCATGGCGCGCCCGTCGGCGGCGGTGCTGACGCGAAAGCCGTCCTTCGACAGCACGCGCGAAACCAGATCGCGAATCTCGCGATGATCGTCAACGACGAGGATGTGCGGCGCGCCTGCCATGGCCGGACTATAGGCGAAGATGCCCCGCTCGCCCGCGCCGAATTTGTGACCGCCTGTT
>DASZQT010000338.1:0-2572 GCA_035549515.1 Pseudolabrys sp.
GTTGGCGTCCACTCGTCTGCGGCCGCTCGTCGCGTGACGATGATCGCATAACGGAAAAAAGATGGACGCTTAAGTCCGGCAGTTTTCGCTGCGCCGGGCAAAAGTCAATATGGAACACGCCGTGTACGCCACGCGATGGCGGTATTGTGATCCGCTCTGCACAGGCATCGCAAAGGGTTGGAACCAATGCAGACTTTCTGCTCGGTCATCCGTCATTGCGGGCGCGATCGTGTATCGGCCGCTGTTCTGGATTTTGGAATTCGCAGTAAAGAAAGCTCTAAGAAAAATGTCCGGCGTGCCGCGGCGGGCGAACGGTTCCCGCTCCCTTTGCGCGTCCGATTCGATCCTGTAAAAGCGGCGCAGCAAAAAAGCCGGGGAACATTATGACCGCCATTATCGACATCATCGCCCGCGAAATCCTCGACAGCCGCGGCAATCCGACCGTCGAGGTCGACGTCCTTCTCGAGGATGGCTCGCTCGGGCGCGCGGCCGTTCCCTCCGGCGCCTCGACCGGCGCGCATGAGGCGGTCGAGCTGCGCGATGGCGACAAGGGCCGCTACGGCGGCAAGGGTGTCTTGAAGGCGGTCGATGCCGTCAACGGGGAAATCTTCGATGCGCTCGGCGGCATGGACGCCGAAAGCCAGGCCCAGATCGACGAAACGTTGATCGATCTCGACGGTACCCCCAACAAGGCCAGGCTCGGCGCGAATGCCATCCTCGGCGTCTCGCTCGCCGCCGCCAAAGCGGCCGCCAAGGCCAGCGACCTGCCGCTCTATCGCTATGTCGGGGGTGTGGCGGCGCGGCTCTTGCCCGTCCCGATGATGAATATCGTCAATGGCGGCGTGCATGCCGACAATCCGATCGACTTCCAGGAGTTCATGATCATGCCGGCCGGCGCGCCGAGCTTTTCCGAGGGCCTGCGCGCGGGGGTCGAAATCTTCCAGGTGCTCAAGGGCCAGCTCAAGGCGGCCGGCCTGAACACCAATGTCGGCGACGAGGGCGGCTTTGCGCCCAACCTGAAATCGGCCGAGGCGGCGCTCGACTTCGTCATCCAGGCCATCGAAAAGGCCGGCTACAAGCCGGGCGGCGATATCTGGCTGGCGCTCGACTGCGCTTCAACTGAATTCTTCAAAAGCGGCAGCTATATCTATGAGGGCGAAGGAAAAACACGCTCAAGCGAGCAACAAGCCCAGTACCTCGCCGACCTGGTCGGACGCTATCCGATCGTCTCGATCGAGGACGGCATGGCCGAGGACGACTGGCAGGGCTGGAAGATCCTCACCGATCTGATCGGCGACAAGTGCCAGCTCGTCGGCGACGACCTGTTCGTGACCAATGTCACGCGGCTCGAAAAAGGCATTAAGGAAGGCATCGCCAATTCGATCCTGGTCAAGGTCAACCAGATCGGCTCGCTCACCGAGACGCTCGCCGCCGTCGAGATGGCGCACAAGGCCGGCTACACCGCGGTGATGTCGCATCGCTCGGGCGAAACCGAGGATTCCACCATCGCCGACCTCGCGGTCGCCACCAATTGCGGGCAGATCAAGACCGGCTCGCTCGCCCGTTCCGACCGGACCGCCAAGTATAACCAGCTTCTGCGCATCGAGCAGGAACTGGGCGATCAGGCCAAATATGCCGGGCGCAGCGTCCTGAAACTGTTCTGAACTCGGCGCGGGACGGCGCGGTCGGCGTCGTCGCCATGCGCCTGGATTTCGCAAGCGCCTTGCGCGAAACTGGACCGAACCGGACGGGAAGGGGATAGGCCATGGACCAGACGGTGATGTTGCGCCCCGGGGAGCGCAAGACGGCACAAAAAGAACTGGCGGAGTACATCGCGCGCTCGATCGACGCCGCGCGCGCGGTGGAGAAGCCATTCTTCCACCTCGAGCTCGACCACGTGTTCCCGGACGATCTTTACGCGCGCATCCTGGCGCTGATGCCGCAGTCGCGCGACTACCGGCCCATGCACGGCCGCAGCAAAGGGCTCGATCTCGACGACGGCACCCATACAAGGGTCAAGATCGACCTGTTCCCGGAATACATCCGCAATCTGCCGCCCGAGAAGCGGGCGCTCTGGGACGTGGTCGGCCGGGCGCTCTGCTCGGATGAGGTCAAACAGGCATTCAGGCGCCGGCTGGCGCCCGGCCTGTCGAAGCGCTTCGGGCCGGATTTCGCCAAGGTCGGCATGTATCCGATCCCGATCCTGACCCGCGACATTCCCGGCTATCTGATCCCGCCGCATACCGACACGCATTGGAAGGGCATCACGGTCCAGCTCTATGTGCCCAAGGACGAGAGCGCGACCGATATCGGCACCATCTTCCATGATGTGCTGCCGGACGGCTCGATGCCCAAGCACACCCGCATGCGCTTTGCGCCCAATACCGGCTATGCCTTCGCGGTCGGCGACGATAGCTGGCATTCGGCCGACCCGGTGCATAACGGCGTGAAGACGCGCGACTCGATCCTGCTCACCTATTTCGTCGACCAGGGCGTGCTGAAAGTGCTGCGCAATCGCGGCAAGCGCATCGGCAATTTCCTGCTCAACGAGTACCGGCAGCGGATGTGATGC
>DASZQT010000339.1:0-12693 GCA_035549515.1 Pseudolabrys sp.
TCGAAGGTGCGGCGCCTCTCGGCGCGCCACGGTGGCGTCTTGACCAGCGACGGGCCGCGCTTCCGAAGGAGCCCGAAGGCTCATCATCGTCAGCCAGCTCCTGGCGGCGGGTCATAGTGCCCGCGAGCGGAGCCCCGGCGCCGCCCGGGTGCTGGAGTTACGTCCTCCCCAGCCCGCGGGCGCCACATCGCCGATGCCGGGTTTACCCAGGTCATCGGCCCATTTAAGGCGGCTCCATCATGTAGACGCCTCTAGATGACGCCCTCAGCCGAGCCGGACACGAAGGAATATAAGCCCGCCTTGGCAGACCGGGGATAAGTTTTTTGTATGCGAGCATTTTGAGGCGGTTAGCCCGCAACAGGCCGCGCGCTCACGGCAGCCGGGCGAGGTCGGCCGAAATCGCCGCAGTCGCGGCGCGCAAAGCATCCGCGTGCTCGCGCGCGAAGCTGTCGGTGTCCATGTATTGCCGGGGCCAAAACAAGGTGAGCGCGCCGACCGCGCCGGACTGGTCAGCGACTGGCGCCGCCATGCCGTTGAACGGTCGCGCCGCCGCACGCGTATTGAAGCCCGGCCGCCGGAAGGCGTAGCCCGCCTGGCGGATACCGGCGAGTTCCTCCAGCAGCGCGGCTTCGCTGACGCCGGCGCGCTCGAAGGCCAGCAGCGGATTAGCCGGCCGCGCCCGCGCGAGCGCGACAACCTCGGCCTCATCGAGCCGCGACAGATAGGCCAAGCCGGCCGCCGCCGCGAACATGTTGACGTCGACATCGACCTCGCTGCGCTTGCCCATGCGGTAGGGGCTGAGCGAATAGGTCGACTCGACGATCTGCATGCGCCCGGCGCCGTAGACATGCAGGTCGGACGGCCATCCGACCCGGCGCGTCAATTCCACCATGTGCGGCAGCGCGATCTCGACCACGCGGCCGACATGAACGGCATGGGCGGCATGGGCGCGATCGGCCGACCACGGCAAGGCAATGTTGGGCCGGTACAGACCGTCGCTGATGCCGACGCGGACCAAGTGGCGTTTGGTCAGCGTGCCGAGCAGCCGGCGCAGCGTCGATTTCGGCAGCGCGGTGCGCTCGTGGAGCTGGTGCAGCGAGCACCGCGTCTCCTTGGCCAGCACCTCCAGCACCGTGATCGCCCGGTCGAGCGACCGGGTTTCCAGGCTTTTTGACATTTCTTGCCGTTCGGGCGGTTTCCTGCCGTCTCAGTCTGAAATGCCGCCAGGCGGCACGCAAGCCGAAAAATCCTTGTGCCGCCCGGCAACGCGAGGCTCGCTCGCCGTAACGAAATTGCCCCAAAACGGGCATCCAAACGGGGAGGAAGCAATGACCAGGGATCGCAAAGGCCGATATTTTGTTTTCAGACGGTTTCTGACGGTCGCGGCGGTCGGCGCGCTTAGTCTTGCCGCCCTCGCCGGACCCGCCGCCGCCGAAGACTGGCCGACCCATCCGATCCGGCTCATCATCGCGGCCTCGGCCGGCGGCCCGAACGACCTGCCGGCGCGCATCGCCTCGCAAATCCTGGCGCCCAAGCTCGGCCAGCCGGTGGTGATCGAGTATCAGCCGGGCGCCGGCGGCGCCATCGGCGCCCGCGCGGCGGCACATGCCAAGCCGGACGGCTATACCCTGTTCACCGGCAACACCTCGACGCTCGCCGCGATTCCCGCCGTGTCCAAGAGCGCCGGCTACGATCCGGTGAAGGACTTCGTGCCGATCGGCAAGATCGCGGAAGGCTTCATGGTGCTGGCGGTCAATCCCGCCTCGCCCTGGAAAACGCTCAAGGAATTCGTCGATTACGCCAAGGCCAATCCCGGCAAGGTCAATTGGGCGCATAGCGGCCGCGGCTCGCTGCCCAATCTTGCCGGCGAGCAGTTCATGCTGCGCACCGGCACCAACCTCTCGGGCGTGCCCTATCGCAGCGGCGGCGAATCCGTCAACGCGGTGCTGAGCCAGGCGGTGGAAGCCACGTTCGAGAGCAACGGTATTATCAGCCGTCTGGCCTCGAGCGGCAAACTGCGGGCGCTCGCGGTGCTGAACAAGACGCGGATGGCGACCATTCCCGATGTGCCGACCATCGCGGAAGCGGGCTATCCGGGCGCCGAGGCCAATACCTTCTTCGGCATCGTCGCGCCCGCCGGCACGCCGCCGGCAATCGTCAACCGCATCAACGCGATCCTGAACGAAGGCCTGAGCGATCCCGCCACACGCGAGATCATGACCAAGGTGGGCCTCACGGTCGATCCCGGCACGCCGGCCGATTTCGCCGCCTTCATCGCCAAGCAGCACCAGCGCTGGGTCGGCGTGGGCAAGGCGGCCCATATCAGCATCGACTGAGGAGCGAATGGTAATGGAAGTTCGTCACGTACCCGTCCTCATCGTGGGCGGCGGGCCGGTAGGTCTTGCGCTCGCCGGCGATCTCGGCTGGCGCGGCGTGCAATGCGAGTTGATCGAACAGGGCGACGGTTCGATCGGCACGCCCAAGATGAACGAGGTCAATACCCGCAGCATGGAGTTCTGCCGCCGCTGGGGCATTGCGGGCCAAGTGCACGATTGCCCGTTTCCCGGCGACTGGCCGCTCGACGTGGTGTTCGTGACGAATCTGTCCGGCTACGAGCTTGGGCGGCTGCGGCGGCCGCCGCGCAACGCGCCCACCACCTACAAACACGGTCCGGAGCGGCTGCAAGCCTGCTCGCAGATGTGGTTCGACCCGATCCTGCAAAAGTTCGCGAAGTCGTTCCCGACCGTCACGCTCCGCTATCGCACCAAACTCGAGTCCTTCGAGGATCAAGGCGATCGCATCGTCGCCGATCTCACCGATCTTACGAGCGGCCAACGCACGCGCGTGAGCGCCGATTATCTGGTCGGCTGTGACGGCGCCAACAGCATGGTGCGCCAGGCGCTCGGCATCGGGCTGACCGGCAAGGGCGTGCTCGGCCATCCGCTCAATCTGTTCTTCCGCGCGCCCGACCTGCTCGAAAATTGCGGACGGGAGCGTGGCACGTTCTTCCTCGGCATCGACCGCGAAGGGCTGTGGGCCAATATCCGGATCATCGATCCGGCGAGCGGACTGTGGCGGGTCATGGCCTTCGACAGCGGCGGGCGCGGCGTCGACGAGATCGACCGCGAAGCGCTGGTGCGCCGCGCGGTGGGCAAGCCGATCGACGTCGAGATTGCCGGCTTGAGCATCTGGACCCGGCGCAGTGCGGTGGCCGAACGCTACAGCAAGGGCCGCGTGCTTTTGGCGGGCGACGCCGTGCATCAGCTCTCGCCCACCGGCGCGCTCGGCATGAATACCGGGCTCGGCGATGCCGTCGATCTCGGCTGGAAGCTCGCCGCCACCGTGCAGGGCTGGGGCGGACCGGATCTGCTGGCGAGCTACGATGCGGAACGGCGGCCGGTCGGTCATCGCAACGTCGCCATGACCACGCAGTTCTTCCTGGCGCACGGCCCCTATGCCGGCGGGCTTGCCGCGATCGACGACGCCGGCGATGAGGGCGAGCGCCTGCGCGCCGGGCTCGGCGGCGAGCTCGTCAACAAAGTGGGCGCCATGTTCCAGACCGTCGGCCTGCAGCTCGGCTATCGCTATGAGGACTCGCCGATCTGCATCCCCGACGGCACGCCAACGGTGCCCGACCGACCCGACGACATCGTGCCCTCGGCGCGGCCCGGTGCGCGCGCGCCGCACCTCTGGCTCAAAGATGGCCGCTCGATCCTCGATCTGTTCAAGCGCGGCTTCACGCTATTGCGTTTCGATAAGGATGCGGAGAGCGGCGCCGGACTGGCGGATGCAGCGGCGGCGCGCGGTGTTCCGCTCGAAGTCGCGACGGTGGACGAGGCCGAAGCGCGCGACCTTTATGCCTGCAAGCTGGCCTTGGTCCGTCCCGATGGGCATGTCGCGTGGCGCGGCGACGCGCTGTCCCGCGACGCCGGCGCGATCGTCGCTCGCGCCTGCGGCGCCGCGACGGGGGCCTGACGACGCCCGCGCTGGGGCCACGCCCCCAAATTCGTTCGGTATCAAACGATCGAGCGGCGATTAACCGCTCGACCGCGAATTTTTGCCGCGCCGCGAGAGCGCCGTCGCGGCACTTTTCTTTGCCGGAAAGGTCAGGCATTCTAGCGCCCAAGGGCTTCCGAACAACGAAACCCAAGGGGGAAACACAAGATGCAACGTTCGCTCATTGCCGTTATTGCGCTCGCCGCCGCGGCGGCGCTGCCGTCCGCCGGCCATGCCGCGGGCACCGTGAAGATCGGCGTCATCAGCGCCTATTCCGGCCAGTTCGCCGACACCGCCGCTCAGATCGACAACGGTATCAAGCTCTATATGAAGCAGCACGGCGACACCGTCGCCGGCAAGAAGATCGAGATCATCCGCAAGGACACCGGCGGTCCGAATCCCGACGTCGCCAAGCGGCTCGCGCAGGAACTGATCGTGCGCGACAAGGTCGACATCCTGGCCGGCTTCACGCTCACGCCGGAAGCGCTCGGCGCCGCCGGCGTCGCCACCGAGGCCAAGAAGTTCATGGTCGACATGAACGCGGCCACCTCGATCGTCACCGAGAAGTCGCCCTATATCGTGCGCGTCTCCGTCACGCTGCCGCAGATCTCCGAGACCGCCGGCACCTGGCTCGCGACCAAGGGCGGCACCAAGAAGGCCTACACCATGGTGAGCGACTACGGCCCCGGCCTCGACGCCGAGGCCGGTTTCCAGCGCGCCTTCAAGGCGGCGGGCGGCGAGATCGTCGGCTCGGTGCGCATGCCGGTCGCCAATCCCGACTTCTCGGCCTTCGTGCAGCGCGCCAAGGACCTCAATCCGGAATCGATCTTCGTGTTCGTGCCGGGCGGCGCGCAGCCGGCGGCGCTCGGCAAGGCCTTCGCCGAGCGCGACATGGATCCCAAGAAGATCAAGATCATGTCGACCGGCGAAGCGGTGGACGAGACCGCGGTCAAGGCGCTCGGCGATCTGGCGCTCGGCCGGCTCTCGACCTGGCACTACGACTATAACCACCACTCCAAGACCAACGAAGCCTTCGTGAAGGCGTTCAATGCCGAATACAAGCGCAACCCGGATTTCTTCGCGGTCGGCGGCTATGACGGCATGCACGTGATCTACGAGGCGCTCAAGAAGACCGGCGGCAAGACCGACGGCGACAGCCTGGTGGCGGCCGCCAAGGGCATGAAGTGGGAAAGCCCGCGCGGCCCGATCTCGATCGATCCGGAGACCCGCGACATCGTGCAGAACGTCTATATCCGCAAGGTCGAGAAGGTCGGCGGCAAGATCGTCAATGTCGAGTTCGACACGGTCAAGAACGTGAAGGACCCGACGCACGGGCGCAAATAAGCGCTCGCGCCAAACGCGCGAATCCTTGAAGGGGCGGCCGGCAACGGTCGCCCCTTCTGCATTCCAAGACGCTCAAAGCACGCCCAGATTGCAGGGCGCGCGGCATGACAAGCGCATCTCATTAGAACAATCGCGGGCGGTTGTTTGACAGGCGGGTCGCGGCCCATAACATGCGCGCGCCATCGCAACCTTGCACAAAAATGAAAAGTTCCGGCGCGTTAAGCGCGGCCATGGCGATAAGGGGATCGAGTTTTATGAGTGCGTCGAACATGCTTTCCGTCGATGTTTCAACACTGGGCTTCGTCGGTCACGACCTGAAGCGGCCGGAATGCGTGTTGTGCGCTCCGAACGGGACGCTCTACGTCGCGCAGCGCGGTGACGGCATCCTGAAGATTACCGCCGACGGCAAACAAGAGATCATCGGCGGCGACTTGAAGGTCGACGGACACGAATTCATCCCGAACGGTTTCGCGCTGCTGCCGGACGGCAGTTTCCTGATCGCCAATATGGGACACGGCGGCGGCCTGTGGTCGCTCTCGGCCGCCGGCGTTTTGACGCCGTCGCTGGCCGAAGTCGACGGCGTCCCGCTCACCAAGGCCAATTTCGTCTTCAACGACGAGCAGGGGCGCATCTGGGTGACCGTCACCACCCGCTCCGATCCGCTCTCCAAGGCGATGACGGCGCTCGGCGCGCCTGAAAACAATGACGGTTTCATCTGCCTGATCGACGAGCGCGGCGCGCGCATCGTCGCCGACGGCTTCGCCTTCACCAACGAGGCGCGCATCGATCGCACCGGCAAGATGATGTATGTCGCGGAAACCTTCGGCCGCCGCATCACGCGTTTCGCCTTGTCGCCCGCGGGCGAATTGTCGCAGCGCGAAGTGTTCACGCGCTTCGGTCACGGCACCTTCGCCGACGGCATCGCGTTCGACATGCACGACCACATCTGGGTCACCAGCGTCATCAGCAACCGTCTGATCCGCGTCGCGCCCGACGGCAGCCAGAGCATCGTGTGGGCCGACAGCATGCCGGAACTGATCGACGCACATGAGCGCGACCTCAGCGAAGGCCGCGTGACGCGCGATCATTTCTATCGTCAGACCGGCCGCCACATCCAGAACATGGCGAGCATCGCCTTCGGCGGCGCCGATCTGCGCACCATCTACCTCGGCTCGCTCGCAGGCGACCGGCTGGTGACGCTGCGCTCGCCGGTCGCGGGCCTGCCGCTCGCGCACTGGAAATACGCGCACTGAACGCCATGAGCTTCGCGGCGTATTGCCGCGGACAAACATCAGCACGACCACAACCATCCAGGAGGAGACGATGAAGCACGTCCTGTTCGCGGGTCTCGCCATCGCGACGGCGGCCAGCCTGCCGTTCGCGGCGCGGGCCGAGGAAACCATCAAGGTCGGCATCGTCGCCGCCTATTCGGGCCAGTTCGCCGACGGCACCAACCAGATCGACAACGGCATCAAGCTCTACATGAAGCAACATGGCGACATGGTCGCCGGCAAGAAGATCGAGATCATCCGCAAGGACACCGGCGGCCCGAACCCGGACGTCGCCAAAAGGCTCGCGCAGGAACTGATCGTGCGCGACAAGGTCGACATCCTGGCCGGCTTCACGCTGACGCCGGAAGCGCTCGGCGCGGCGAGCGTGGCGACCCAGGGCAAGAAGCTGATGGTCGACATGGACGCGGCCACCTCGGTCATCACCGAGAAGTCGCCCTATATCGTGCGGGTGTCGATGACGCTGCCGCAGATCGCCCAGCCGCTCGGCACCTGGGCGGCCACCAAGGGCGGCGCCAAGAAGGTCTACACCATGGTGACCGACTTCGGCCCCGGCATCGATGCCGAGCAGTGGTTCCAGAAGTCGTTCAAGGAAGCGGGCGGCGAGATCGTCGGCTCGGTGCGCATGCCGATCGCCAATCCCGATTTCTCCGCTTTTGTGCAGCGCGCCAAGGACCTCAATCCGGAATCGATCTTCGTCTTCATTCCCGGCGGCGCGCAGCCCGCCGCCATCGGCAAGGCCTTTGCCGAACGCGGCATGGACCCGAAGAAGATCAACATCCTGTCGACCGGCGAAGCCGTCGATGACGGCGCCTTGAAGAACCTCGGCGATCTCGCGCTCGGCCGCATCAGCGCCTGGCACTACGATCACAACCACCAGTCGGCGATGAACCGGGATTTCGTGAAGGCGTTCACGGCGGACTATGGCCGCAACCCCGACTTCTTCGCCATCGGCGGCTATGACGGCATGCATCTGATCTACGAGGCGCTCAAGAAGACCGGCGGAAAGGCCGACGGCGACAGCCTGATCGCCGCCGTGAAAGGCATGAAGTGGGAAAGCCCGCGTGGGCCGATGATGATCGACCCGGCCACCCGCGACGTGGTCCAGAACGTCTATATCCGCAAGGTGGAGAAGGTCGACGGCAAGCTCGTCAACGTCGAATTCGACACCATCAAAGACGTCAAGGACCCGACCCACAAATAAGCGCTGCGGAATGGGCCACTGGGAGGGGCGCCGCCCGCCGGCGCCCCTTCCGCGCTATAGGGCCGCACCCGTCACGCACATTCCATGCGGGCGGGATTCCAGACTATGATCGCCGGGAATCGTGGCACCGGGACTCCTGCTGGGGGACGCGGGCGCTATAGTCGTGCGATCCGCAACCGGGATAAAGAGAGCGCATGCTACCCCCCGTCTTCGGCGTCCTTTTCGACGGCCTGGCCTATGGCATGCTGCTGTTCGTGCTGTCGGTCGGGCTGACGGTGACGCTCGGCTTGATGAATTTCGTGAACCTCGCGCATTGCGCCTTCGCCATGCTCGGCGGTTACGTCACCGTCACCTTGATGAATCAGGCGGGCTGGCCGTTCCTGGCGACGCTGCCGGTGGCCTTCGTCGCTTCCGCCGCGGCGAGCGTGGTGCTCGAGCGCACGCTCTACCGCAGGCTCTATCGCGCCAGCGATCTCGACCAGGTGCTCTTGACCATCGGTATCGCCTTCATCTCGGTCGCGGTCGCCGCCTATTTCTTCGGGACCTTGCAGCAGCCGATCCAGACGCCCTCGTTCCTGCGAGGCTCGGCCGATTTCCTCGGGCTCGCCTTCGGCAAGTACCGGCTGTTCTTGATCGGCGTCGCGCTGGTGGTGACGCTGCTGCTGATCGCCGGCCTCGACTACACCCGCTTCGGCGCACAGGTGCGTGCCTCGGTCGATAATCAGCGCATGGCGCGGGGGCTCGGCATCGACGTCGACCGTACCTTCGCGGTCACTTTCGCGCTCGGCTCCGGGCTCGCGGGCCTGGGCGGCGCGCTTGCCATCGACATCGTCGGGCTCGATCCCAATTTCTCGTTCGCCTTCCTGGTCTATGTGCTGATCGTCGTTTCGGTCGGGGGCCTGGGCTCAATCGCGGGCTCGTTCGCCGCCGCCTGCCTCATCGGCGTCAGCGATATTGCGGGCAAATATTATTTCCCCGAGCTCGGCGCGTTCCTGATCTATCTCGTGATGGTGGTGGTGCTGATGTGGCGCCCCGCTGGTTTGTTCGGGAAGCGGTGATGGTGATGCGCGGCGCACTCAACGCAAACTCCGCTCGTCCCCGCGAAAGCGGGGACCCAGCGCTGGATTCCCGCTTTCGCGGGAATGAACGGAGTGAGGGCTGCCATCGATGACTCAAGCAACAAGCGCCATCACCCCGCAGGCCTATCTGCAACACGCGAGCCGCTGGCGGCCGGTCGAGATCGCGTTCTGGCTCGCCACGCTGCTGCCGTTCTATTTTCTGCCAGACTATCTCTCGCTCGCGAGCCAGATCGCCATCACCGGCCTGTTCGCGGTCTCGCTCGACATCATCCTCGGCTATGGCGGCATCGTCTCGCTCGGCCACGCCGCCTTCTTCGGCATCGGCGCCTATAGCGCGGCGATCTTTTCCAAGCTGGTGATGGGCGAACCGCTGGTCGGGCTCGTCGTCGCCGCCGCGGCCGCCGGCCTCGTCGGCTTTGCCACCAGTTTCATCGTCGCGCGCTTTCGGCATTTCACGCTGATCATGATCACGCTCGGCTTGGGCCTTCTGGCGCACGAGATCGCCAACCAGGCGCACTGGCTCACCGGTGGCAGCGACGGTTTCCAGGGCATCGACATCTGGCCGGTGCTCGGCATGTTCAATTTCGATCTCTACGGCTACACCGCTTACGGCTATTCGCTGGCCGTGCTGTTCGTCGTGTTCCTGGCGGCGCGGCGGCTGATCCACTCGCCGTTCGGACTGGCGCTGCGCGGCATCCGCGAGAATTGGGTGCGCATGCCGGCCATCGGCGCGCCGAGCCGCGCGCATATCCAGAAGGCCTATACCATCTCCACGATCATCGCGGGCATCGCCGGCGCGCTGCTGACGCAGACTACGCAGACCGCCGCGCTCGAATCGATCAGCTTCCAGCGCTCCGCCGATGTGCTGGTGATGCTGGTGCTGGGCGGCGCCGGCAGGCTCTATGGCGGACTGGTCGGCGCGGTGATCTTCATGATCGCACGCGACCAGTTCTCCGGCATCGCGCCGCAATACTGGTACTTCTGGATCGGCGTGCTCTTGGTGGCAGTGGTGACCTTCCTGCCCAACGGCATCCTCGGTGGCCTGTCGGCCATCGCCGCGCGCTGGGGGCGCAAATGACCGCCGTCGCGCATGCAGCACAAGACGCGATCGCTGATCGCGCGATCGCTTTAGCCACGCGCCGCCTGAGCAAGAGCTTCGGCTCGCTCGCGGTTTCGCGCGACATCGATCTCGAATTGCCGGTCGGCGCGCGCTACGCGCTGATCGGTCCGAACGGCGCCGGCAAGACCACGCTCATCAACCTGATGACCGGCATGCTCGCGCCCAATGACGGCCAGATTTTCCTCGCCGGCGAGGACATCACGCGGCTGGAGCCGCAGCAGCGCGTCAAACGCGGGCTCGCGCGCACCTTCCAGATCAACACGCTGTTCGCCGGCCTCAATCCGCTCGAAGCGGTGACGCTGGCGGTGGCGGAGCGGCGCGGCATCACCAACCAGTTCTGGCGTAACATCGCCGACCACAAGGAGACGATCGAGGAAGCCTACGAAATCCTCTCCAAGCTCAAGCTCGGCGACTGCTGCTATCAGATCACGCGCGAATTGCCATATGGCCGCCAGCGGCTGTTGGAAATCGCACTCGCGCTCGCGACAAAACCGAAAGTTTTGCTGCTCGACGAGCCGGCCGCCGGCGTGCCGCAGGAGGAGTCGGGCGATATTTTCGAGGTGGTGGCAAGCCTGTCGGACGATCTCACGCTTCTGTTCATCGAGCACGACATGCATGTCGTATTCCGCTTCGCCAGCCACATCATCGTGCTGGTGGGCGGCGCCGTGTTCACGCAAGGCTCGCCGGCCGAGATCGCCGCCGATCCGGGCGTGCGCGAAGTCTATCTCGGGACGCGCAAACATGGCTGAGCCTCTGCTTACGCTCGACAAGGTCACCGCCGGCTATGGCGACGCCATGGTGCTGCACGGCGTCTCGCTCGAACTGCCGGAGAATGGCAGCCTCGCTTTGCTCGGCCGCAACGGCGTCGGCAAGTCGACGCTCTTGATGACCATCATGGGTTACACGCAGATGCGCGGCGGCAGCGTAGTCTGGCGCGGGCAGAACATCTCGCGCAACCCGCCGCATTGGCGCGCGCGCGCCGGCATCGGCTGGGTGGCGCAGGAGCGCGAAATTTTCCCCTCGCTCTCGGTGGAAGAAAACCTCACGGTTGCGGCGCGGCCGGGCCCTTGGGACCTCGCCGCGATCTACAAGATGTTCCCGCGCCTGAACGAGCGCCGCCGCAACATGGGCAACCAGCTCTCGGGCGGCGAGCAGCAGATGCTGGCGATCGCGCGCGCCCTGATGACCAATCCGGCGCTGGTGCTGCTCGACGAGCCGTTCGAGGGGCTGGCACCAGTGATCGTCGAGGAACTGATCGAGGCGATGAAGCTCCTGATCGCCGACCGGCGCATCGCCTTCATTCTGGTCGAGCAGCACACGGAGATCGCGCTTGAGTTGACGACCGATGCCATCGTGCTGGAACGCGGGGCGGTCGCACATCGCGCGCCGTCCGCCGAACTCGCCACCGACACCGCCACGCTCGAGCGTTTCGTCGGCTTGCGCGTGGCCGCGGGGGCGTGAGAAACTTTGCTCCGTCGTCCTGAGGTGCTCGGCGCGACAGCGCCGAGCCTCGAAGGACCTCTGACTCACAGACCCTTCGAGGCGCGCTTCGCGCGCTCCTCAGGGTGACGATTTAGTGATGAGGTAGCCCCATGTCCTCCCCCATGATCCCGCGCGAGCGCTGCGACTATTCCGCCATCGTCGACCGGCCACCGCTCAAGCTCCCCGGCGACGCGCGCATCGTGTTCTGGTCCATCGTCAATTACGAGGTCTGGGACATCGCCAAGCCGATGGCGCGCCAGCTCCTGCCGGCGCCGACCGGTGCGCCGATGCTGCCGGACGTCGTGCATTGGGGCTTCCACGAATACGGCATGCGGGTCGGCTGCTGGCGCTTCTTCGAACTGTACAAGCGCCTCGGCATCCGCCCGACCTTGTCGGCCAATGCACGCATTATCGAGGACTATCGCCGCGTGGCGGAAGAAGCACGCGATGCCGGCTGGGAGTTCATGGGTCACGCCTATGAGCAGGGGCCGATTCACAAAGAGCCCGACCAGGCCGCAATGATCAATCGCTCGATGGACATGATCGAGACCTTCACCGGCAAGCGACCGGTCGGCTGGCTTGGGCCCGGACTCACGCAAACGCTGGAGACGCCCGATCTGCTCGCGGCGGCCGGCGTCAAATATATCGGCGACTGGGTCTATGACGACGAGCCGACCGTGATCCGCACCGCAAACGGGCCGCTGGTCACGCTGCCCTACACCATCGAATGCAACGACATTCCGGTAATGATCATCCAGCACCACAACAGCGACTATCTCTTCCAAATGGTGAAGGACCAGTTCGACCGGCTCTATGCTGAAAGTGCGAACCGCGCCAAATTCGTCGCGCTGGCGATCCACCCTTACATCAGCGGCCAGCCGCACCGGATCAAATATCTCGAGCAGATCTACGACTACGTGAACGCGCACGAGGGCGTGCTGCACTGGAACGGCGAGCAGATTTACGACTGGTATCGGGGCGTGGCGAAGGTTGGGGCTGCCGGTTAACACGCAATCCGAAGAGATGGCCTGACGTCGCAGTCATTGCCGGGCTTGACCCGGCAATCCATGATGAACGTCCGCACGCATAACGGTAAGTAAGGCCCTCACTTTTCCGAACCGCGTCATGGATGCGCGGGTCAAGCCCGCGCATGACTCCGTACCGGGATTGTCGGAAAAT
>DASZQT010000340.1:0-27174 GCA_035549515.1 Pseudolabrys sp.
AGCGTCCACTTGTTGAACACGAACTTGATGTCGAAGGCGGTCGGCAGCGCCTTCTCGACCTTGGCGATGGCCTCGTCGGTGAAGCCTTTGGCCTTCAACGTGGTGTGATTGATCGCCGGGGCCTGCGCCAAGGTGCCGTGGCCGACCGCGTAAGCCTCGATCTCGGCGATTTCGGCCTCGCTGTAGCCGAGCGTGCGCAAAGCCTCCGGCACCGCGCGGTTGATGATCTTGAAGTAGCCGCCGCCGGCGAGCTTCTTGAACTTCACCAGCGCGAAGTCGGGCTCGATGCCGGTGGTGTCGCAGTCCATCACCAGGCCGATGGTGCCGGTCGGCGCGATCACGGTCGCCTGCGCGTTGCGGTAGCCGTGCTTTTCGCCGAGCGTGAGCGCCTTGTCCCACGCCGCCTTGGCATGGGAAACGAGCGCGGCATCGGGGCATGAGGCGAAGTCGAGCGGCACCGGCGGCGTCGCCACCTTCTCATAGCCCGTGCGTTCGCCATGCGCGGCGCGGCGGTGATTGCGCACCACGCGCAGCATGTGCTCGCGGTTCTTCTTGTAGCCGGGAAACGGCCCGAGCTTCTCGGCCATCTCCGCCGAGGTGGCGTAGGAAATGCCGGTCATGATGGCGGTGAGCGCGCCGCCGATGGCGCGGCCGGCATCCGAATCGTAGGGGATGCCGGAGGTCATCAAGAGGCCGCCGATATTGGCGTAGCCGAGGCCCAGCGTGCGGAATTCATAGGAGAGCTGGGCGATTTCCTTGGACGGGAACTGCGCCATCAGCACCGAGATTTCCAGCACCACCGTCCACAGCCGCACCGCGTGCTCATAGGATTCGACCTCGAAGCGGCCGGTCTTCGGGTCGCGGAACGTCAAGAGGTTCAGCGAGGCGAGATTGCAGGCCGTGTCGTCGAGGAACATGTATTCCGAGCACGGATTGGACGCGCGGATTTCACCGGAGGCCGGGCAGGTGTGCCAGTCGTTGACCGTGGTGTGATACTGCAGGCCCGGATCGGCGCAGGCCCAGGCGGCGTAGCCGATCTTCTCCCACAATTCGCGCGCATCGAGCGTCTTCGCGACCTTGTGGTTCTTGCGATACGTGAGGTCCCATTTGCCGTCGGCTTCGACCGCTTTGAGGAACTGGTCGGTGACGCGCACCGAATTGTTCGAGTTCTGGCCCGAGACCGTGAGATAGGCGTCAGAATCCCAATCCGTGTCGTAGGTCGGGAAGTCGATGTCCTTGTAGCCCTGCTTGGCGAACTGGATCACGCGCTTGATGAAGTTGTCCGGCACCAGCGCCTTGCGCGCGAGCCTGATCTCGCGCTTGAGCGCGGGGTTTTTCTCGGGCGAGAAGCAGTCGTCGCCCGAGCCCTGGCAATTCACGCAAGCCTTGAGCACCGCCTTCAGGTGCTTCTGGTTGATCTTGGAGCCGGTGACGAGGGAAGCCACCTTCTGCTCCTCGATCACCTTCCAGTCGATGTATTTCTCGATGTCGGGATGGTCGACGTCGACGATCACCATCTTGGCCGCGCGGCGAGTGGTGCCGCCGGATTTGATGGCGCCGGCGGCGCGGTCGCCGATCTTCAGGAAAGACATCAGGCCGGAGGATTTGCCGCCGCCCGACAGCTTCTCGCCTTCGCCGCGTAAGTTCGAGAAGTTGGAGCCAGTGCCCGAGCCGTATTTGAACAGGCGCGCCTCGCGCACCCACAAATCCATGATGCCGCCCTCGTTGACGAGGTCGTCATTGATGCCCTGGATGAAGCAGGCGTGCGGCTGCGGATGCTCGTAGGAGGACTTCGAGCGCGTCAGCTTGCCGGTTGCGAAGTCGACGTAATAGTGCCCCTGGCTCGGCCCATCGATGCCGTAGGCCCAGTGCAGGCCGGTGTTGAACCACTGCGGCGAGTTGGGTGCGCACATCTGCGTCGCCAGCATGTAGCGCAACTCGTCATAGAATGCCTGCGCGTCGGCCTCGCTGTCGAAATAGCCGCCCTTCCAGCCCCAATAGGTCCAAGTGCCGGCGAGCCGGTCGAACACCTGCTTAGAGGAATGTTCGCCGATCAGGCGTTCCTTTTCCGGCAGCGCTTCGAGCGCGTCCGCATCGGCGACCGAGCGCCACAGGAAGGAGGGGACGGAGTTCTCTTCGACCTTCTTCAGGCGGGCGGGCACGCCGGCCTTGCGGAAATACTTCTGCGCCAACACGTCGGAGGCGACCTGCGACCAGAATTCCGGCACCTCGACATTATCGAGCTTGAACACCACCGAACCGTCCGGATTGCGGATCTCGGATGTGGTGAGCCGGAAGTCGAGCCCGGCATAGGCCGACTGTCCATCCTTGGTGTAGCGCCGTTCGATCCGCATGTCTTTCTAGCCCCTTATTTGGCCAGGCGGTTTGGCGAGCCGCCCGATTATAGCGTTACGGCCCGCTTCCGGCCGCCCGTTTTCGTTCACGCCTTTCGCACACCACCCACACGCCGCTCGCACCGCCCGCAGGTCTCCAACGCGCCGGAAGCCCATTTCCGTCCGCCGCGCCTTCCGTCCTCGAGCCCCAGCCGGGCGCACAACAAGGCCATGTCCCTGAACGCCGTTTCCGGCGGGGTGCGCGCCTGATGTGAGCCATTTTGAAGGTCCGGAGCGAACTTGAGAGCTACGCTTCCGCCCGAACGGACCCAAAAGCTATGTGGACTCGCTCTACCCGTCAACAAGAGATAGTCATTAAATCTGAATCAAACACTAAATCTTGTAGGGAACCGATTTTTCCCGGTAACGCCGCACAGCGAGAGCGAGCGAAGTATTGAGCCGGCGGCGGCGGGGGAAAAGTGTTTTCCGCACAGGGCCCGGGTAGGCATATATGCCGCGCCGGATGACAGAAAAATGACCGAAAAACCGCGCTTCGCAATGCCCACAGCTAAAGGCGCGCGCGTTCCGACGGCGGGGACAGGCACTGGAAAAGGCCTGCGATCGCGTCCGGGGAGTCGGTGATTCTCGGAGCGGGGTCAGTGGCTTAGTCCACCTTGCCGGGCGCGGGTTCAGTGTGGGGCCGATACCCACGCCTGTGAATTCAATCGAAAGCTGCGCATGCGGTAGGTGAGTGCCGCAGGTGGCGGGAATTGGCGGAATGCGGGCCGCAAAAAAGGCGGACCCCATAGGAGCCCGCCTCTTGCACCGGCACTGTCATTCGTTCGGGCGCGCTGTGGGCGCCCTCAGCGGCTCGGCCCCGCTGCCTGTCGCGGCACCCGTTACGCCAACGGGATGGGCAAGAGCTGCCGAATTCCTGGGCAGGATAGCCCGACCGGCGGGCAGCACGCAACAGTTTCCCGGTAAATTGTGGCTCCAGGCGCCGCGATTACAGGCGCTTTTTTCGTCCAGCAGTGAAGCGGCGAGGGCAGGGGAATCGAGAGGGCGGGCCTATTCCTCAAAGACTCTAGCTGTTCCGCCCTGGCGCGGTTTCGGAAGTGGGCGCGGGTGGCGTGGCCGGCACCGCCGCGCCGGCGACCCGCTCGTTGCGCTGACGCGGCAGCGCTTCCGGGTGCTCTCTCTGCAAAAAGTCGATCATCTTCTCGCGGATCTCGCAGCGCAGGTCGAAGGCCGCGCCGGCCGTGGCGGCGCTTGCAAGGCAGCGCACCTCCATGGTCTGGTCCCTGGTGTCGGTGACCTGCAGATTAACCACGCGCCCGTCCCATTTCTTGGAGCCGCGCACGATCTCGCTCAGCTTTTCGCGCATCCGGGCGATCGGCGCGCGGTAATCGACATAGAACATGGCGGTGCCGATCAGGGCGGAGCTGTCGCGGGTCCAGTTCTGGAACGGCTTCTCGATGAAATAGGTCAGAGGCACGATCATCCGCCGCCAATCCCACAGCCGCACTACCACGTAAGTCGAGGTGATCTCCTCGATATTGCCCCACTCGTTTTCGACGATGACCGCGTCCTCGAGCCGGATCGGCTGCGTCATGGCAAGCTGCACGCCGGCAATCAAATTGGAGAGCACCGGGCGCGCCGCAAGGCCGGCGACGATGCCGGCAACGCCGGCCGAGGCGAACAGGCTGAGGCCGAACTGACGCACGGGTTCGAACGTCATCAGCGCGAAGCCGACGGTCAACAGCACGATCATGCCGTCGATCGTGCGCAGCAGCACGCGGATTTGCGTGTTGTGCTTGCGCGCGAGCAGGTTATCGGCGACGTCGAGGCGGAAGCGGCGCAGATAGATGTCGGCGGCGATATGCAGGGTCACGATCGCGGCCCAGCCGGCAAGCCCGATCACCCCCATCAGCAAAAGCCTCGTCAAGAGGCTCGCGACGTCGTAATTCAGCGGCGCGACCGGGATCGCCACGATCATCGCCAGAATCAGCAGCGCCAGCCGGGTCAGCCCGCGCAAGCGGGTGACAATCGCAAACAGGTAAGGGTAGCGCTCCGCCAGCAGCCGGCGCGCCAGCTTGCGCATCGACTTGTGGACGGCGAGCGCAATGGCCGCCGCGAGCGCCAGGATGATCAGCGCCACCACCGGATCGGGCAGCCAGTTCAACCAGTCTCTGAGTTTCGCGAAGACGGCGTTGATCCAATCCATGGCGGCCTTGATAGCAGATGGCGCAAGTGTCCCGATTCCGAAGTTCGCAATAGTTAGCGGCACTCTCGGATGCGAACTTCGGAATCGAAGGACACTAGCAAATTCAATATTCTAGTGTCGTTTGGGCCAGAAATTCGCTCGAATGACCTGCAGTGAAAATAAAGCGATTTTCTGAACCAAGACACTCGTGCGGCGAATATGGCGGCGCTCGGCCCGGCGCGCGCCGCGCTTGGCACGCCGGACTTTTGCAACGCTGAACTTTGGTACCCTGGACTTGCGCGCGCCGAGGTGGCAGAACCCGCATCGTCTCCATGACAGTGTCTCCCTGACGGTCAAGCGGCGGCGATGAAAAAGTTCCTGCTGAAGCTCTTCACGTGGTGGAATTCGCAGACTTTCGGCACCCAGTTCTGGACCTGGGCCTATGGCGAGAAGGTCGGCGAGGACGAATTCGGCAACCGCTATTATAGGACCAAGGGCGGCAAGGTCGACCCGACGCTTTTGTTCGAGCGGCGCTGGGTGATCTACAACGGCTATACCGAGCCCACCACGGTGCCGCCGTCCTGGCACGGCTGGCTACACCACACCGTCGATACCCCGCCGACCGAGGAAAATTACAAGCCGCGCGCCTGGCAGAAGCCGCACCGGCCGAATCTGACCGGCACGCCGGGGGCCTATCGGCCACCCGGCTCGACGCTGGCGCAGGGCCGGCGCCCGCGGGCGACGGGGGATTACAAAGCCTGGGCGCCGGGCGAGTAATCAATAAGCGAATGGCGAATAGCGGGCAGAGGGCGGGAGCTTCGGCCGCTGTCTACTACTCGCTACTCCCTATTCGCTTTGTTCCCGCCCTTCCGCCGCCGCATTCAGCGTGTTAACCGGGCCGTAGCGGCGTCGGGCGCGAGCCGCGCGCGTCGCTTTCGGGGGAACGACTAGGGTTCATGGCGCGATCCAGGCTCTCCATCGGCTTTTTGGCTATTGCCGCCGCGCTTGTCGCGGCGCCCGCCATGGCGCAATTCGGCTCGATCTTCTCCAATGAACCGCCGCGTCCGCCCGGCGATGTGCCGAGCGCGCCGCCGAACTATCAGCGCCAGCCGCAATACTATCCGCAGCAGCCCCAGCAGCCGGCGCCGACCTATTACCCGAGCCAGAATTATCCCCGGCAGGCACCGCCGACGCAGCAGCCCTATTACCAGGGACAGGTCCCGCCACAGCGGCCGGCTTATGAAGCCCAGGCGCCGCGGCCGCCCGCGGACATCCGCTCGGACGTGCCGCCGGCGCAGCCGTTGCCGGCGCCGATGAGCCTGCCGCCCTCGAGCCGGCCCGGTGGCGGCACCATCCAGACCCAGGATCTGGCGCCGCCGCCCGGCACCGCGCCGCCGCCTGCGCCGCAGCAGGCGCAGCCCGGACAGGCCCCGGCCCAGCCCGGCACCCCCGCGCAACCGGGTGTCGCGCACACCACGCCCACGACGATTCCCGGCGTGCCGCAGCCGCTCGATACATCGACCCCGCCGACCGACGAGGTGGTGGTCGAACCGCCGCCGCAGCGCATCGCCAATCCGACCGCGGTGTTCTCCGGCCTCGACAAGATCACCGGCCGCACCATCTCGTTCGACGTCAAGCTGAACGAGACCGTGCAGTTCGGCGCGCTGCAGGTGACGCCGCGCGTGTGCTATTCGCGCCCGCCCACCGAGACGCCCAATACCGATGCCTTCGTCGAGGTCGACGAAGTAACGCTGCAGGGCGAGGTCAAGCGCATCTTCACCGGCTGGATGTTCGCGGCTTCGCCCGGACTGCACGCGGTTGAGCACCCGATCTATGACGTGTGGCTGACCGACTGCAAAGGCGGCCGCAATCCGGCGGTGGCGGAAGCGCCAGAGGCCGCGCAACCGGCGGCCAAGCCCGCGCCGGCGCACAATCCGCCGCCGCGCCGCGCACCGGTGCGTGCGCAGCCGCGCGCGCAGCAGCCGGGCGCGCTGCCGGCTGTGCGGTAGTTTTTTTCACTGATCGTGCGACGCACTCCGCTCGTTCCCGCAAAAGCGGGAATCCAGCGCTGGGTCCCCGCTTTCGCGGGGACGAACGGAGACGGGGCTAGTCATTGGCGACCACCGCCAGCGCTTCGTCACCCGTCACCGGCCGGTCCACCGGCAGCGCGGCGAAGTCGGCCTCGCCGACGACCGCCTCGTCGAGCAGGCGATGGTAACGCCGCTTCGGCACCTCCACGGCGCCGAATGAGCGCAGATGCTCGGTGACGAACTGGGTATCGAGCAGCCGATAACGGCCGGCCTTCAGCCGCGCGATCAGATGCACGAGCGCGATCTTGGAGGCATCGCGGGCGCGGTGGAACATGCTTTCGCCGAAGAAGGCGCGCCCGAGCGAGACACCGTAGAGCCCGCCCACCAGAACATCCCCATCGTAGACCTCGACGGTATGGCAATGGCCGGCGTCGTAGAGCGCGCGGTAAATGCGGCGGATGCGGGCATTGATCCAGGTGCGCATACGGTCGTGCTTGGGCTCGGCGCAGCCGTCGATCACGCCGTCGAAGTCGCGATCAACAAAGACCTGGAACGGCGTCGAACGCAGCGTGCGCTTGAGCCGTGCCGGCACGTGGAAACCATCGAGCGGGATAACGCCGCGCATCTCCGGCTCGATCCAGTAGAGCGCCGGATCGTCCGCGCTTTCGGCCATCGGGAATATCCCGCATGCATAGGCCTTAAGCAGCACCTCGGGCGTTATCTCGAAGAAGGCGGTCTCGCGGTTGGCCATGGCTTATTGGATCAAGGGACGCTGCGTCCGTCCATCCGTTTCATTCCGGCAATTAGTATTCGGTTCACCGTAATCGGATCAACTTTCCGAAAGCTCGAACGGATTGCGACACTTTTGCGTTGGGAGGGGGAGAACGCCAGCGGGGCGAAAGAGGAACCCAAATTGGAGTCGATTGGGCGAACAGCCATGACCATCACCGTCCTTGTGGTCGAAGACGAGCTTCTGATTCGCAGCCTGATCGCTGATTATCTGAGCAACAGCGGCTTCGAGGTGCGCGAGGCCGAGAGCGGCGACGAAGCCCTCGACTATCTCAAGACCGGCGCCGCGGTCGACGTGCTGTTCACCGACATCGAACTGCCCGGCAGCATCAATGGGGTCAAGCTCGCCGAGCGCGCCCGCGAGATGCGGCCCGAACTGCAGGTCGTTTACGCCTCCGGCGGCGCCCGCACCGGCGACCTGCGCAGGCAGATTCCCTGCGCGCGCTTCTTGCCCAAACCCTACGACCCGGCCGAGGTGTGCACATTGGTCGCCACGCTGGCGGCGCGACCCGAGCATGCGTCGGCGCCTACCGGAAGCTGAGCCGGCGCGCGAGTTGTTCCGCCGCTTGCCGCTTGGCGGCGATGTCCTGTTCGAGCTGCCTGTCGCTCTGGTCGATCTCGGCGAGCCGCTGCTCCTGGCGTTTGAGCGTATCGATATATTGCCGGCCGAGATCGGTGGTCTGACCGACCGACTGAATATTGCGGCGGATGCGGTCCTGATCGGCGGCGATCTTCTTGCGCTCGCTATCGAGCGCGGCGCGTTTGGCGCGCGCCTTGTCGATGTCGGCGACGATCACACCGAGCCGGTCGACCGCGTCCTTGAGCGCGGGGCTTTCGTTCTGCAGATTGCTGATATGGGCGAGTATTTCCTCCGGCGCGAGGCTCGACAAGGTTACGGTATCGCGGTCGATATGCTCGATCGCCAATGAGGCCTTGGTGGTCTTGGCCTTGGGCGCCTCGATCGTGAAACGGTATCTGGTCGGCGTCAGTTCGACGCCTTTCATGTCGGGGGCGGGCGCCCAATCCTCGATGCGCGGCTCTTCCACCACGATGGCGCGATCCTCGTCCGGCGGCGCGGTCACCTCATAGTTTATGGTGCGGCGCGATTTGGTGGTGATCGTCAGCACGCCGTTCACCGCTTTGCCGAGAACGGTGCTCGTTGCGCCTTCATCGTCCCGCCGAATGTCGGTCTTGCCGTCGAGCGCGAAGGTGGCGAATTTGAACGCGCCTTTTGGCAACAGCGGCAATTGCGCGTCGCCGACAAAATTGACGCTGCCGTCGGCGTTGGAATCGTAGGCGGTGACGATGCCGGCGGGCAGCCCGCTATCGCCGTCATTGCGCAGGCGCACCGCGGCGAGCGGGCGGCGCGGCGAGACGTCGGGCTGATAGAGCCAGCTGCGCGCGGCGCTCACGTCGCGATCGATGAACGGCACCATCATGGTGTGGCCGGTGGCGAGTGAGATTTTCGCCGGAAAGCGGTAGAGGAGTTGCGTGGCGGCTTCTTCCGCTTCCGCCGCGGCGGCGACCGGGCCGCTCTCTTCACCGGTCTCGCTTGCCGGCGGCGCTCCGCGCTGCGCCTGGGCGATCTGCGGGGGCGGCGCGGCGGCCGGACGCGCGGCGCCGGCAGGTGCGGCCTTGCGCAAAGCGGGTCGCATCTGTTGCAGCGCCTCGTCGACATGCGGCACGACGCGCGCGCTCACCGGCACCGGCACTTCGGGGCGTTCGGCGAACAACGCGGTGTAGAGCCTTTGGCGAAGCGCCACCGGATTGCCCGACACCAGCACGAGATCGACATTATTCCAATCGCCGCCGGTGAGGTTCTCGACCACGGCCCAGCCCTGCAGGCGCGCATTGGTCCCGTCTTTCGGCAGCACCAGGCGATAGGCGGTCTTCCACACCGGCGCGGCGACCACATAGCTCATCGCGACCTTGCGCGGGCCGTTGCCGAGGAAGCCGATCGAGAGTTCACGGCGGTCCTTGGCGCGGTTCTCCGCGATGCCTGACAGCGCCCGCGCGATCTGCGCGCGCAAATTGGGATCGGTGAAGCGCAGCGCGGTCACGTCCTCCACCACCGCCTGCACCATGCCATTGTCGGTCATCAGCGTGAGGCGATGGCGCTGTACGGTGCCGCCATTGTTCGGCAGCGCGACGTTCTCGGTATCGACGCGAAAGATGCGGCCCTTGGCCGCGACATTGCCGGCGACCTCGACCTCGGCGCCGACCAAAGCATTGAGCAGCGCGCTCGGCGAGGCGAGCGCCTCCGGCCCGAACGGCAGATCGCGGAACAACTCGGCGAGCGGCGCCTTGCCCGGCAGGCTGACCGAACCCACGGCGCGTGTCTCGTCGAATACCACCAGGCTTTTGAGCACGTCGTCGACTTGATCGAGCCGCACCGGCAGCGCGACGCTGCCGGGCGCGTCGATGGTGCCGGCGCGCGTGAATTCGGCCAGGCCGGCATTGGAGAGGATGACGCGGGTGAGCGGCAGCTCGGTCGCGCCGGCGGAAAGCGGCCTTAAGAGCAGCACCGCCGACACAAGAGCAAAGCGAACGGTATGGCGCGGTGAGGTCATCGGTCCAATCCTCGCTGTTCGTCCAAATGCCAGCCTGACGGCGCGCGCCCCCGCGGGCCGTGATCCAGATCAACGGTATCGGACAGTGGGGCCGAATGATGTCCGGGAGACGATCCGCAGCTGCGGATACATACTCCGGCCATTCCCGCGCGCCGACGTCGGGTTTACCCGATGTCGGCCACTATACAAGCGCAGGTCGGCTAAAGCCGACTTGCGACGGGAATCCAGCGCAGACTTGCAATTCCGTGCTGGGTCCCCGCTTCCGCGGGGACGAGCGGGGGAGAGGCATGCCGCCCAATCGGCGAGGCGCTTATTCTTCCATCCCGCCGCGAGCCAGAAACTGCTCGAGCCAGTGGATGTGGTAATTGCCGTCGATGATGTCGGTCTCGCGTACCAGCGCGCGGAACAGGGGCAGCGTGGTCTCGATGCCGTCGACGACGACCTCGTCGAGCGCGCGCTTGAGCCGCATCAAACACTCTTGGCGCGTCTTGCCGTGCACGATCAGCTTGCCGACCAGCGAGTCGTAAAAAGGTGGGATCGTGTAGCCCTGATAGACCGCCGAGTCGATGCGCACGCCCAGTCCGCCCGGCGGGTGATAGTGCAAAATCTTGCCGGGCGAGGGCCGGAACGACACCGGGTTCTCGGCATTGATGCGGCATTCGATGGCATGGCCGTGGAAACGGATGTCGCTCTGCTTGAGCGCGAGCTCGGCGCCGGCGGCGACGCGGATCTGCTCGAAGATCAGGTCGATGTCGGTGATCATCTCGGTCACCGGATGCTCGACCTGAATGCGCGTGTTCATCTCGATGAAATAGAACTGATTGTCCTCGTACAGGAACTCGACCGTGCCGACGCCGAGATATTTGATCTCGCGCATCGCGGCCGCCACCACTTCGCCGATGGCGTCGCGCTGCTTCACATTGAGCGCGGGCGAGGGGCTTTCCTCCAGCACCTTCTGGTGCCGGCGCTGCAGCGAACAGTCGCGCTCGCCAAGATGAATGGCCTTGCCCTTGCCGTCGCCCAGCACCTGGATTTCGATATGGCGCGGGCGCTCGAGATATTTCTCGATATAGACGGCGTCGTCGCCGAAGGCGGCCTTGGCTTCCGTGCGCGCAGTCGACAGTGCGGTGGATAGGTCCGCAGCCGTGCGTGCCACTTTCATGCCGCGCCCGCCGCCGCCGGCGGCCGCCTTGATCAGCACCGGATAGCCGATCTCGTCGGCGATCTTCTTGGCGTCGTCGTCGCCGCCGACGCCGCCTTCCGAGCCCGGCACCACCGGAATGCCGAGGCGCTTGGCGGTGCGCTTGGCCTCGATCTTGTCGCCCATGATGCGGATGTGCTCGGCCTTGGGGCCGATGAAGCCGATGCCGTGGTCCTCGAGGATTTCGGCAAAGCGCGCATTCTCCGACAGGAAGCCGTAGCCGGGATGCACCGCGTCGGCGCCGGTAATTTCGCAGGCGGCCAGGATCGCGGGGATGTTGAGATAGCTGTCCTTCGCCGCCGGCGGGCCGATGCAGACGCTCTCGTCGGCGAAGCGCACATGCATGGCGTCGGCGTCGGCGGTGGAATGCACCGCCACGGTCGGAATGCCGAGCTCCTTGCAGGCGCGCAGGATGCGTAGCGCGATCTCGCCGCGATTGGCGATGAGGATTTTATCGAACATCTCTGACTCGTGTCCCGGACGCGGCGCAGCGCGCAGTCATAAGCGGGTTTACGCGCGTCTTCGACGCGCGATACCGGAGCGGCGCACCGCCGATCCGGGACCGTTCCAGTCTGTGGCGGTCCCGGGTCTGCAGCGCACCACTACGTGCTGCGCTTTGCCCGGGACACCTGGAATGAGCGCGCGGCACGGACGCCATCACTCAATAATCACCAGCGGTTCGCCGAACTCCACCGGCTGGCCGTCCTCGAACAAGATCTGCACCACGGTGCCGCCGCGCGGCGCGGGGATCTGGTTCATGGTCTTCATCGCTTCGATGATCAACAGCGTATCGCCGGCCTTGACCTTGGTGCCCACGTCGATGAAGGGCTTGGCGCCCGGCTCCGCCGCCACATAGGCGGTGCCGACCATGGGCGAGGTCACGACGCCGGGATGTTTGGAAATGTCGAGGGCGCCGGCCGGCGCCGCGATCGCGACCGGCGGCGGCACCACCACGGTCGGGGCCGGCGCGGTGACGACCGACGTCGCCATCGTGCCGCGCGCAACGCGCACGCGCATGCCATCCTGCTCGATCTCGATCTCGGTCAGGCCCGTCTCGTCGAGCAGCTTGCTCAGTTCCTGGATCAACTCGCGGTCGACCAGTGATTTCGGCGACTTTGCCATAATGGTCCGTCTTGTTGCGTAACGCTTAGGCCTTGCCCGAATAGCGCATGCCGTTCGGGATCGTGCGCTAGTTTTTCTCTTTGGCGCCGACCAGGGCGGCCAGCCCGATAACCGCCAGCGCGTAGCCCTCGATGCCGAAGCCGGCGATCACTGCCTTGGCGGCCTTCGATATATAAGATGTATGCCGGAAACTTTCACGCTGATGGATATTGGTGATGTGGATTTCGATGGTCGGAGGCTTAACGGCCAGGATCGCATCCATGATGGCGATCGAGGTGGTGGTATAGCCGGCCGGGTTGATCACGATGCCGGCGGCGCCCTTGGCGTGCGCCTCCTGGATCCAGGTGACCAGCTCGCCCTCCGTATTCGATTGCCGGAAGTCGACCTTAAGCCCGAAGCGCGCGGCCGTCGCGCGGCAGAGCTTCTCCACATCGTTGAGCGTGGCGTGCCCATATTTCTCCGGCTCGCGCGTGCCGAGCAGGTTCATGTTGGGCCCGTTGAGGATGTAGATCGTGTTCGGCATTGGGCTTTTGGGCTATTCGGGCTGGCAGGCCTTGCGGCCGTGCGCGTGACGGTTCACGGGGCGCGCGCACCGCTCGCGCTTTATAGGTGTCCGCGCGGGTAAGGGGAAGCCCGTAGGTCGCGGGGTTTTGTTGGCTGCGCGTTAACCTTTTCCACACGCGGGACGCGCCCGGGACAACACAGCCGCCGGGGCGAGAGCCGCCGGCGGCCGGATGTCGCAAGTCAGCGCGGGGCGGCCGGCGCGGCCGCCTGCGTGCTCAACAGGTTGCCTTGCCGCAGCGCGCGGTGTTGATCTTCTGCTGCAGCCCATCGATGCCGACGGCGCCGACCACCACATTGTCGCCGATCACATAGCTCGGCGTGCCGTTGAGCCCGAGCGCCTCCGCGAGCTTGAAGTCCTCCTGCAAGGTGGCCTTCACCTCGGGGCCGGTCATATCCTTCTCGAGCTTGGCCATGTCCATCCCGATATCCTTGGCCACGGCGAGCGCGGTCGCCTTGTCGGCATGCGCGCGGCCGCCCAGGAGCTTCTGGTGGAACTCGAGGTATTTCTGGCCGCTCTTGTCCTGCATGCGCACGGCGACCGCGACCTGCGCGGCTTCCACCGAGCCCGGCCCGAGCACCGGGAATTCCTTGAGTACGACCTTGAGCTTGGGGTCGTCCTTCAAGAGCGTGAGCATGTCGCTCATGGCGCGTTTGCAGTAGCCGCAATTGTAGTCGAAGAACTCGACGAAGGTGACGTTGCCCTTCGGGTTGCCGAGCACGACCTGGTTCGGCGAGGAGAACAGCGCCTTGGCGTTATCCTTGACCGCGGTCTTGTGCTTCTCGGCCTCGGCGGCGGTCTGCCGCCGCTCCAGTTCGGTCATCGCTTCCTGCAGCACTTCGGGATTCTTGATCAGGTATTCGCGTACGATCGAGCCGATCTCGTCGCGCTGCGACTTGGAGAATTCCGCCGCAGGCGAGGCCTGCGGCAGGGCAATGGCCAGTAGCGCGGCGCAGACGGCGGCGATACGGCGCGGACTCTGGGTCATGGAGTTCATCCTTTGCATTGTAACGTCGTGATTGGCGATCAGTTGCTTTTCGGCGGCTTGAGATTGGTGATGTCGTCGGCGCGCACCCAGGCCGGCGAGCCGACCGGGAAGCGGGTCTTGGCGCGCGCGGCGAGCTGGCGCGCGGTCATGATGTCGCCGCGCGCGAAGGCGGCTTGGGCTGAAGCGAGGTCGGCATTGGCCAGATCGCCCTTGCGGCCATAGGCCATGGCGAGCTGGGTATAGGCGTCGGGCGCGTCCGGCTCGCGCGCGATCACGTTGCGCAACAGGGTCACCGCCTCGCCGGCGACCTTTTCCTTGTCGGTGGCGTTGAGTGCCTGCGCCAACAGGATCTCGATCAGCGGGGCGTTGTGCGAAAGCTGTACCGCGCGGCGCAGAGGCCCGACCGCTTCGGCCGGGCGGCCGCCTTCCAAGAGCGCCTGGCCCTTCAGTTCCTCGAAATAGGGATTGCCCGGCTGCGAGCGGATCAACTCGTCGATCTGAGCGACCGCGCTGCGCAGGTCGGCATGCCGATAGGTCGCGATCGCGCGCGCATAGCGCGCCGGCAGGCTCTTGTCGGTGAGCGGATAGCGGCGCAGCACCGTGCCGGGCTGTTCGAGGAAGCCGGACAGCTTGGCGCGCATGAGGTCATGACGCATCTGCAGCTCGGGCGAATCCTTCTTGTCCCAATAGGGGCTGGCCTTGGCCTGCGCCTCCAGTGCGGCGACGCGGTCGGCCGGCATCGGATGGGTCTGAAGATAGGGATCGATGTAGCGAGAGTTGAACAACATCTCGTTGCTCAGCCGCTTGAACAGCTCGACCATGCCGCGCGGCGACTGGTGGGTCTCGTTCAGGAATTTCACACCGGCATGGTCGGCCTGGTCTTCCTGGGTGCGCACATAGGCGAGCAGCGAGCGCTGGATCGCCGATTGCGGCGCCATGATCGCGGCCGCGCCGACATCGCCCGCGCCACCGCCGGCGCGCGCGCCCGCCACCATGGCGCCGACGCCGAGCAGCATCGCCACGATCGAGGCGGTCTGCGCGCGTGCAAGCTCCTCGCGCATGCGCGACATGTGGCCGCCCGCCAGATGGCCGGTTTCGTGCGCGAGCACGCCGATGATCTCATTCGGCGTCTTGGCGTCGAACAGCGCGCCCGCATTGATGAAGATATGGCGGCCGTCCATCACGAAGGCGTTGAAGGCGCGGTCGTTGATCACCACCACCTTGACGTTCTGCTTGGCGAGACCGGCGGCGCGCAGGATCGGATTGGCGTAGTCGCGCAGGAGCTGCTCGATCTCGGTGTCGCGGATCACCGGCAGCCCGCCCGGCTTGGGCTGCGCCTGAACCGGCGGCACCGCCGGCCCAAGTCCGGTGGCCGCCAGGGCAAACGCGGTCGCCAAAGCGATTGCGCGCGCTGCTGGCGCCAGCGATCGCTTTTTGGGCCGCGTCCTGGTAGGTGTTCCGTTCATCGACGATTTCTTAGATTTCCACCCGCGCGTGCGGCCCCGCCACATTTTGCGTCAACCTAGAGACGGGCCAATTGACGGTCAACGCGGCTTGCGATCACGACTGAGTCATGAGATGCGCTTGGACCCAAGCAACCCGCCGAATGCGGCAACAGCGGGGCGGGGAACCAGCCGAAACACCCGGTAAACGATGCTCGAAATCGCCAAACAGCTCGTTAACCCCTCGCGGCGCAGCGACGTGCCGCCATTCATCGTCATGGACGTGATGGCGGCGGCGGCGCGCCTGGAGGCCAAGGGCGTCCAGGTTGTGCACATGGAAGTGGGGCAGCCGGCCGCGCCGGCGCCCCAGGTGGCGCGCGAGGCGGCGGCAGAAGCGCTTAGGCAAGGGCGCATCGGCTATACCGAGACCTTGGGCGTGCCCTCCCTGCGGGCGCGCATCGCCCGCCATTACATGGATACTTATGGCCTGGCGCTCGATCCCGCCCGCGTGGTGGTGACCACCGGTTCTTCGGGCGGCTTCATCCTGGCCTTCCTGGCGCTGTTCGAAGCGGGTGACCGGGTGGCGCTCGCCAATCCCGGCTATCCGCCGTACCGCCACATCCTGACCGCGCTCGGCTGCGAGCCGGTGCTGATCGAGACCTCGGCCGCGACGCGCTGGGTGCTGTCGCCGGAAGCGCTGATCGCCGCCCATCGGCAAAAGCCGCTCAAGGGTGTGGTGGTGGCGAGCCCGGCCAATCCGACCGGGACCATGATGACGCGCGAGGCGCTGAGTGAGCTGATCGCGGCGGCGGAAGCGGAAGGCATTCGGGTGATTTCGGACGAGATCTATCACGGGCTCGATTATGCCTTCGCGGCCGAAACCGCGGCCAAGCTGTCGGACCGCGCGGTGGTGATCAATTCCTTCTCGAAATATTTCTGCATGACCGGCTGGCGTATCGGCTGGATGGTGGTGCCGGACAATCTGGTGCGCGTGTTCGAGCGGTTGCAAGGCAATCTCGCCATCTCGGTGCCGACGCTGGCGCAGATCGCGGCGGAAGCCGCTTTCGATGGGCGCGAGGAGATGGAGGCGGTCAAGCACGGCTATGAAGAAAATCGCCGCATCCTGAGCGAGGGCCTGCCGCGCGCCGGGCTCGATAAATTCCTGCCGGTCGATGGCGCGTTCTATCTCTATGCCAATATCGCGAAGTTCTCGGACGACAGTCTCGCCTTCGCCAAGCGCATGCTCGAAGAGGCGCATGTGGCGGCCACGCCCGGCATCGATTTCGATCCGATCGACGGCCGCCATTTCCTGCGTTTCTGTTACGCGGGCTCGGCCGCCGACGTGCACGAGGCGGTGAACCGCATCGCGCGCTGGCTCGGGCAGGGGTGAGGGCGGTCGTCGGGGCGGCGATCGCACGGCTCTAAACGCGGAGACGACAGCGTGAAATTGCAGCCGGTCGCCATGCCGAGAGCCGTGGGCGCGCTGCTTTCCTTCGCGGCGGGCGTGATCGACGCCTCCACTTTCTATGCGCTGTTCGGTCTATTCGTCGCTCAGGTGACCGGCAGCTTCGTGTTGGCCGGCGTGCAATTCGCCAATCTCGACCGGGTTAATCTGGTGCGCACGCTGGCAATCCCGCTGTTCTTCGTGGTCGGCTTTCTCACCACGCTCGCGGCGGCCAGCACAGGCGAAGCGCGCCGCGCGCTGCTGGTGTCGCTTGCGGCCGAGTTTGTGCTGATCGGCGGCTTTGTCGCGGTCGGCCTGGGCGGCGCGCCGTTCGCACGACCCGACGCGCCGCTCGCGCTGCTCGCCAGCTTCCTCGGCGTGTCCGCCATGGGTGTGCAGAGCGCCATGGTACGCTTGCTGATCCCCGGTTATCCAACGACCAATGTGATGACGACCAACACGACCACGGCCGCGGTCGAAATCGCGCAATGGTGGCTTGCCTCGCGCGCCGCGCGGCGCGCGCCACAGGATGCGGAAGCCGCGCATGCGCTGGCCGCGGCGAGGGGACGCTTCGCCACAGTGTGGCCGGTGCTGGTGGGATTTCTCGCCGGTACGACGGCGGGCGCGCTGGCCTTTTATTATGCCGGGTTCTGGGCGCCGTTGATGGCACTCGCCGCGCTCGCCGGCGTGATCGTTTGGGCCGCGCGCGGCGATGTGCGCGGCTAAAACTCCACGTCCAGTTCCACCACCTCGTCCGGCTCGGCCCTGGCGCCTTGCAGCCATTCCTGCATCGCCGGCAGGCCCATGATCGTGCTGCAATAGGCGGCGCAGTCGGAATCGAGCTTCACGTCGTAAGTGAGGAAGCGCGTCACCACCGGCGCGAACATGGCGTCTGCCATGGTGGGCGCCTTGCCGTACAGGAACGGCCCTTTGCTCTGCGCCAAGCATTCGCGCCAGATGCTGGCGATGCGGTCGATGTCGGCTTGCGCGCCGGCCCAGACCTTGAAGCCCGGATGATGCGCCTTCAGGTTCATCGGCAGCGCCGAGCGCAGATTGGTGAAGCCGGAATGCATCTCGCCTGAGATCGAGCGGCAATGCGCGCGCAGGGCGCGGTCGTCCGGCAACAGCCCGGCATCGGGCAGGATCTCGTTCAAATATTCGGCGATCGCCAGCGTGTCCCAGACCTCGATGCCCTCATGCGTGAGACAGGGCACCAGGAACGACGGCGATAGCAGCAGCAGTTCGGCGCGCGTGGAGGGATCGTCGCTCGCCACCGCGCGCTCCTCGAAGTCGAGGCCCGCCATCTTGCACAAGAGCCAGCCGCGCAACGACCAGGAGCCGTAATTCTTGCTGGCGATGGTGAGGGTAGCCTTGGCCATGGGGCGTCAATGTCCCTTTTGCAGCTCGGCCCGGCTTGCCTAGCTTAGACGAAAGTTGCGCCTAATCAATACCTTCCCGTGCCGCAAAACGACGCGAGGGGGTTCATTCAGGGCGACGGACGCCTGGCCCGCGAATAGCGCGCCTGCAGCCACAGAAGCAGGAAGCCGATGAGCGGGCCCAGAATGTCGGTCCAGAATATGACGCCGGCATTACCGGGCGCGAAATTGTGCGCCGTCACCATCTCGCGTACATGGCCGACCGCCGCGCCGAGCGTGAATATCCCCGGGCCGAGAATGGCGGCGAGCCGCAAGTCGAAGCTGCGGAAGGCGGCGAGGAAACCGACGACGGAAAAGCCGAGGCTGGCGGTGGCGACCTCGAACTGGAACGGACTGTCTGCCCAGCCGATGAAGCGCGCGGTCATCTCCCCGAAGAACGCGTGCAGGACGAAATTGTACAGATACCCAACGCCGATATTGAAAAAGACGAACCAGGCGATGAGCTTGTCGACGACGAGGCCCGGCTCGATCGGGCGCGGCGCGCGTGCAATGGCTACGGCCGAAAACACCAGGCCGAGGCCAAACACGGTGAGCGTGAAATTGCTGAGCAGGAAGACGATGGTCGCGGCCACAATGTCGTGCATGGGGAAGCCCCGTCTCCGATCCTTAATTGCGTCCGCTGTCTATTGTGCGGGGCGCGGACCGGCTATTGGGCTTTTCGCGTAACGCCGCAAGGGGTTGTGCGGCGCGGACGTTGCCCGCACCCGTCCGTCCGGGCGTTTTCCCACGCCGGCCCCGGTCCCGATTTTTATCTCGCGCTGCAACATAAAATCCTCTAGTTTTTTGCCCGCGGTCTGCCGGGACCGCCGGGGATTGAATGCTTTATCAGGTCTATCAGGCGCATACCGACGTCATGATGCCGGTGCGCTGGCTGGCCGGAATGGCCGCACAGACGGTGGGTGAGAAGCTCAACGGGTCGGCGCGGCCGTCCTTCATGAGCAATCTCACGGCCGCCTATGAACTGATCGCGCGCGCCGGGCTCACCCATACGCGGCCGCCCTACGGCATCGACAGCGTGACGGTGGGCGATGAAGAGGTCGCCGTCACCGAGGAGCCCGCCGACGTCACGCCGTTCGGCACGCTCCTGCATTTCAAGAAAGACATCGCGGTCGAGCAGCCGCGCGTGCTGCTGGTGGCGCCGCTGTCGGGCCATTTCGCGACGCTGCTGCGCGCGACCGTGCGCACCATGCTTGCCGAGCATGATGTTTATATTACCGACTGGCACAATGCCCGGGACGTGCCACTATCGGCCGGCCGCTTCGGCTTCGACGACTATGTCACGCATCTGATCCGCTTTTTGGATAAACTCGGACCGGGCGCGCATATGGTCGCGGTATGTCAACCCTGCGTGGCCGCACTGGTGGCGGCGGCGGTGATGGCGCAGGGCAATCATCCGGCGCAGCCGCGCTCGATGACGCTGATGGCCGGGCCGATCGACACCCGCGTCAGCCCGACCAAGGTCAACGAGCTCGCAAAGTCGAAAAGCATCGAGTGGTTCGAACACAACCTGATCGCGACGGTGCCGGGACGCTACGAGGGCGGCGGCCGCCGCGTCTATCCCGGCTTCGTGCAGCTTGCCGCCTTCATGAGCATGAACATCGATCGCCACGTGAAGGCGCATCAGGAGCTCTATAAGAATCTGGCGAACGGCGAAATCGAGAAGGCGGCGCAGACCAAGGCCTTCTACGACGAGTATTTCGCGGTGCTCGACCTGACCGCCGAGTTCTATCTCGAGACCGTGAACATGGTGTTCCAGGAGCACCTGCTGCCGCTCGGCCAGCTCACCTATGACAACCAGAAGGTCGAGCCCGCGGCCATCAAACGCACCATGCTGTTCACGGTGGAAGGCGAGAAGGACGACATCTGCGCGGTCGGGCAGACGCTGGCCGCGCACGACCTGTGCACGTCGCTCAGGCCCTACCGCAAGCGCCACCACATGCAGGCCGGCGTCGGCCATTACGGCGTGTTCTCCGGCCGCACCTGGCAAAGCCAGATCTACCCGATGGTGAAGAACGTCATTTTGCAGAGCGATTGAGCACGCGCGTCAGCAGCGCGCGCCTACTTCTTGAACGCCTCGTGGATCGCGCGCATGCGCTCGGCCGCGGTAGCGGACTTTTCACCCGACAGTCGAAGCTGCAGGTTCTGGCTCTTGTCCTCGGCCGGGGGCGGGAAGTCGCAAGCGGCGGTGCCGTCGTAGATGACCTGGCCGGTCAAATTATCGAAGCGGCGTTTCTCGCAGCTCTCGACGCCGGTCCAGGGCACGAACACGATCGAGGCCAGGCGGTACAGGTCGCTAGGCTGCCCGCTTTGCGGCGCGCTCGCCGGCGGGCCGTCGCGGCTTTCCATGTGTGTCGTCGCGCTGCCGTGCGAAAAATAGCGCAGCGCGCCGACCGAGATGCCGACGGCGGCAAACAGCAGTATCAGGAAGGGCAGGGCGAGGCTGAAGCTGGCGAGCAGCAGGCCGGCGAGCCCGTGCTCGCGCGCCAGCGCGCGCCGGCTCGGACGCAACGATAGCCGCTGAAAGCCCGCCAGGATCGCATTCGCCATCGGCAACCCGCAGTCCCGCCATACAACAATGCCGCTTCGGCAATTAGGTACGGCATGCGCTCTTGCGATGCGTTGAACGAAATTCATTCAGTTTGAATCGATCTGCCGCGACAACCAAGGAAAGTGAAGATGGCAAGGCGCATGCGTAACGCATTGTTCACCATGGCGATGCGTGACCTGGCCCCGCTAGCGCACGCGGAGCAGCCGCTGCCATACGGTGCCGCCGAGAAAGCGGGTGAAGATCGCGAAGTAGAGGATCACGACCGCGAACAGCAGGAACGCCGGGCCGCCCTGCAGGCTGAAGCCGTTCTCGGTCAGCCCGCCGGTCAGGTAGCCGATGACATAGCCGCCGATCGCGAACACGAAAATGAAATCGAGGATGGCGGCGACCACCTTCCGCCAGGTCGCAACGGATGCCGCAACCGGCTTGGGGGCGTTCGGTTCGGAGGCGGCGGGCTGGCTCATGAGCTTTCCTTCAGTTGCGCATGAAGTTGAAGGCCGATGGCGAACCGCTCAATTCTCGCCCGGCGGCTTCACCTTCACGTTGAGCTTGATCGGCTTCCATTCGCCTTCCGAGGGCAGGAAGTCGAGATCGTAGCTGAGCCGGCTGGGAGCGGTGTCGAAATAGCCGCGCAAGAGCAGCGCGCCCCGCTTGTCGATCGCGGGTTCCGCTGTCGATACTGGCGACTTAGCGGCGATCATCTGCCAGTCGATGTTCTGCTCGGCGAAGGACTTGAAAATCTGCTTGAGCCGGTCGGCATTGAACTGCTCGCGGAACGGCTTGGCGAGCTTGGCGTGCAGCACGGTGTAATTGCCGGTGACATTGGCGTCGTTGAGCGTGAGCAGGGTGGTCTTGACCAGGATCTCCTGCGTGAGCGCGCTCGGCACCTTGCTTTCCACCGTGGCGGCTTCCGCCGCCAGCACCGGAGTTGCCGAAGCCAGCACGCCGAACAGAAATGCCGATAGAAGCCGCCGCACGCTCGCCTCCCGTCTTTGTCGCGGGCAGGATCATCGACCATTCGCCGGCCGCGGCCTTGCGTTAGGTCAAAGGCAGGTGCCGCCTCGTCATCCCTTCGCCTTCAGCGACGTGAACAGCTCGAAGGCTTCCTTCGGCTTCATGTTTTGATGCACCACCGCGTTGACGGCGGCGATCATGGCGCTGGGCGCTTCCGACTGGAAGATGTTGCGGCCCATGTCGACGCCGGCGGCGCCTTGCTGCACGGCGTTATAGGCCATCGTCAAAGCGTCGAGCTCGGGCAGCTTCTTGCCGCCCGCCATCACGATCGGCACCGGGCACGACGACGTGACCGTCTCGAAGCCGTCCTCGACATAGTAGGTCTTTACATATTGCGCGCCGAGCTCGGCGATGATGCGGCAGGCGAGGCGGAAATACTGTGCATCGCGCACCATGTTCTTGCCGACCGCTGTGACGCCCATCACCGGAACGCCGGCGCGCAAGCCGGCATCCACCAGCTTCGTCATATTATGGATCGAGCGTGTTTCATGCTCGCCGCCGATAAAGACCTGGATGCCGACGCCGGCCGCATTCAGGCGCACCGCGTCGTCCATATCCATGGCGATCTGCTCGTCCGACAATTCCTCGCGCAGGATCGAGGGTCCACCGCTCGCGCGCAGGACCATCGGCTTTTGCGTGTCGGCCGGGATGAGCGAGCGCAAAATGCCGCGCGTGCAGAACAGCGCGTCGCATTGCGGCAACAGCGGCACGATCGAGAGGTCGATGCGCTCGAGCCCGGTGGTCGGGCCCTGGAAATAGCCGTGGTCGACCGCGAGCATCACCGTGCGGCCCGACTGCGGATTGAAGGTGCGGGCGAGCCGGTTCTTCATGCCCCAGTCGAGCTGGTGGCAGCCTTTCAGGAAAAAGCCCGGCGCGGCCTGCGGCTTGTCGGATTGATAACGGGTGCCCGCTTGGTCGGCTTCCGGCATGGCTGTTCTGGCGCCGGTCTGATTACTTCGGCTGCTCGTCGCCGGCGGGAGCGCCCGGCGGCGGAGCCATCGGTGCGGGGGCCGCGGCAGGCGTTGCCTTGGGCGTCGCCTTCGGCTTCGGCTTGGCGCTCGCCTTCTTGGTCTTGGCGGTGGCCTTCATGGCATCGCGGCGCGCCTGCGGCTCGTAATTGGCCCCGGACATGCAGTGCTTGATGAACGCGTCGCGCGGCTTGCCGGTCAGCTTCTGGTCGTCGGCGCCGACCTTGCAGGTTTCCATCTTCTGTTTGGCGGTGATAGCGGCGGCCGGCTGCGCCAGCAAAACGGCGGGCAGGAGGGCGATCAGGCTCAGGCGTCCCAGCATGGCAGGCTCCTTCGGGAGAGTCGGTTTGGCGATACGATAGCACGAAAATGGCCGGCGTTATGGCCGGGTGAAGGCGCGGCTAGCGCAGTGCCGCCGCGATATTGCCGCCGTCGACGGTGGTTACGTCGGCGCTCGTTTTCAAAGCCAGCGCCTGCGCGAGGAAGGCCTGCGCAACGTCCTCGGCGGTGACCTCGCGGCCGAGCAGATTGCCGCTCATATAGTCCTTTTCCGATAGTCCGCGCGCCTTGGCGCGTTCCTTGATGAAATCCGCCGTGAGCAGGCCGGAGCGGATGCGGTCGGCATTGACCGCGTTGGCGCGGATGCCGTCGGCGCCATAGTCGAGCGCGTATTGCCGCACCAGAAAGAGCGTCGCCGCTTTGGGCAGGCCATAGGGCCCGAAATTGGGGCCGGGATTGACCGCCTGCTTGGAGACATTGAACAACAGGCAGCCGCCCAGGCCCTGTGCGCGCATGATCTTCACCGCGCCCTGCGCCATCTTCTGGTGCGCGAAGAAATTCAATTCGAAGCTCTGGCGCAGGACGGCTTCATCGACCTCGCCGATGCGACCCTGCCAAGCGGCGCCCGCGTTCGACACCAGGATGTCGACGCCGCCGAAACGCGCCACCACCTGCGCGTAAGCGGCCGCGACCGAGCTCGCGTCGGTGACGTCGCAGGCAAGCGCCAGCGTTGCACCGCCAATCTCCGTCGCCTTTGCGCGCGCGGCCGCAAGATCGAGATCGAGCAAAGCCACTTCGGCGCCGGCTTGCGCGAAAGCGCGCGCGGTGGCCGCACCAATCGCGCCGCCGCCGCCGGTGACGACCGCGACCTGGCCTTCGAGCGGCTTGCGCGCACGCTGGCCGAGCTTGGCGAGTTCAAGCGGCCAGTACTCGCAATCGAACAGATCGGCTTCGGAAATCGAAGTGAAGCGCCCGATCGCCTCGGCCTCGCTGATGCCTTCGACCGTTGCCTCGGCGATGTCGGCGGCAATCGACGCGGCCTTTGCGCTCTCGCCCAGGCCGAACAGGCCGAGCCCCGGCACCAGCGCGATGCGGGGCAGCGGATCGTGCATGGCGGCCTGCGGCACGCGCGCGCTGTTGGCGCGGAAATAGTCGCGGTAGTCGTCCGCGAAGCCTTGTACCGCGGCTTGCGCAGCCCGCTTGAACGCATCGAGCTTGCCCGCTTCGGGCGCGGGCAGAATCACGGGCCAGGGCTTCACGCGGATGACATGATCGGGCGTGAGCAGGCCGGCGCGGGCATAGCGCGCGACATCCGCGCCGTCGACATAATCGAGGATGGCGGGGCTCGCGCGGAAATCGAGCACCAGACGCTTGTGCGCGCCTTCGCCATAAGCGTCGTGCTGGGCGCAGGCGCCGCGCAGAATCGGCGCCACCTCGACGGGTGATGCGATTTGCGCCGGCAGGTTCGCGCGCACGAACACGGCTCTGCGGTTCTTTGTGAGGCGCGCTTCGGCGAGGGAAACGAACTCGATCATGCGCTCGTAGGCCTCGCGCGCGCCGGCGCCGAACGTGAAGATGCCGTGCTTGTCGAGGATCAGCCCTTCGACGGTCTTATCCTCGTCGAACGTCTCGGCCGCCGTTTTGGCGAGGCCGAAGCCGGGCCGGCAATAGGGCACGAAGCCGAGCCGTTTTCCGAACACGTCCGTGCACAGCGCTTGCGCGTCCGGCTGGTCGATCAGGCTCAAGACCGCGGTGGCATGAGTGTGGTCGATGAACCTGGCCGGCATGAAGGCGTGCAGCAGCATCTCGACCGACGGCGCCGGCGCCGACGGATCGAGCAGGTAGGCGCGCTGCACACGCGCGAAATCGTCGTCGGATAATTCGGTGTGCGTGCGGAACGCAACGAGCGGCTGAAGCGCCACGGCCGGCATGCCGGCAGGCTCGATAGAGCCCATGTCAGAGCCCGAGCCTTTGACGTAGAGCACGTCGGCCTCAGCGCCCGCGAGATCGCGCGCGCGCGATTTCAGCGACGTGTTGCCGCCGCCATGCAGCACCAGCTTGGCATTCTGGCCGATGAGCCGGGTCGAGTAGACGCGCAGCGCGAGGTCGGCAGGAACGCCCACCGCGCCATAGCGGTCGACCGCTTCCTTCGCGTCGCGTTCGACCCAGGCCGACCTCATGCCGCTTGTGCCCGCGTTACTCCTTGCCGCCGAGCAGGCGCTTGCCCCACCAGCCGCGCTTGGGCGCGGCCGATTCTTCCGACGCGGTCGAGGAAATGACCGGCGTCGGCGCCGATAGGGTCGGCGCGGGGGCGGGCGCCGCGGGCGGCGGCGATGCGCCGTCGATCACGATCGGCGCCGGCTCGCGGATGGTCGAGCGCCGGCGCGACGGCTCGGGCGCGGGCGGGGCTTCGGACGCGACCGCCGGCGCAGCCGGCGCGGGTTCGGCGGCTGGAATCGGGGCGGGGGGCTCGGCGGCCCTGGGCGCTTCGACGTGCGACGCCGTTTCATCGAACGGCGGGGAGACGGATGAAGCATCCTCATCGCTCAGCGGCGGGAAGTCGCTGCCGACATGCTGCATATGCGGTGCGGGTTCGGCGCCATTGCCGGACGGGAACGGGCCGTCGCCGCGCTGGCGGTTGCGGCGTCCGCCGCGCCGGCCACGCCGGCGGCGCGGGCGGCCGTCACGGTCGTTGCCGTCATGGCGGTTGTCCTGGCGGTCTTCGGCCGGGCCGGCGAAAGCCTCGCCTTCCTCGCGCGACTGCGCCTCGCCGCCTTCCTCGTCGTCGTCCATGCCGGTTTCCGCGGGCGAACCCGCGTCATAGTCATCATGCGCGACGGCGTGCTCGGCCACCGTCTCATGCGTGAAGCCCTGCGGCGCCCCCTCGCGCGCCTCGCGGCCCTCGCCACCGCGCCCACGGCCGCGGCCTCGACGCCGACGCCGGCGGCGCGGTTCACCTTCGCCTTCGGCGCGCGCTTCCGCTTCGCCTTCGGCCGCCGTTTCCGGCTCGCCTTCCTCCTCGCCGATCTCGGCGGCAAATTCGGCTTCTTCTTCCTCTTCGGCGGGCGCGACCGGCAAGGCCTGCGCGGCGGCCGCGAAGCTGCGCGCGGCTTCCAGCGTGTGCACCTGCTCGCCGCGATCGATGATGTAGGACTGCTGGCCGCTCACGCCGGCGTCGGCCGAGACCGTGATCGAGATGCGGAAGCGTTCTTCGAGCGCGCGCAAATGCGCCCGCTTGTGGTTGAGCACATAGAGCGCGACCTCGGAGCGGGTGCGCACGATCAGATTATGCGTGGCGCCCTTGATCAGCATTTCCTCGATGGCGCGCAGAAGCTGCAACGCCACAGACGACACCGAGCGGACATGGCCGGAGCCGCCGCAGACCGGGCATTTCTCGGTCGAGCTCTCCAGCACCGAGGAGCGGATGCGCTGGCGCGACATTTCCAACAGGCCGAAATGCGAGATGCGGCCGACCTGGATACGGGCGCGATCGTGCTTGAGCGCTTCCTTCAGCTTGCGCTCGACATTGCGGTTGTTGCGCGTCTCGTCCATGTCGATGAAATCGATCACGATCAGTCCCGCGAGATCGCGCAGGCGAAGCTGACGCGCGACTTCCTCGGCCGCCTCGGCATTGGTCTTGAGCGCGGTGTCCTCGATGTGATGCTCGCGCGTGGCGCGGCCGGAGTTCACGTCGATGGCGACCAGCGCTTCCGCCTGGTTGATGACGATGTAGCCGCCCGACTTGAGCTGCACCACCGGCGAGAACATGGCGTCCAACTGGCTCTCCACGCCGTAGCGGGTGAACAGCGGCTGCGGGTCCTTGTAGGGCTTCACATTCTTGGCATGGCTCGGCATCAGCATGCGCATGAACTCGCGCGCTTCCTTGAAGCCGTCATCGCCGGCGACGATGATCTCGTCGATGTCCTTCGAGTAGAGATCGCGGATCGAGCGCTTGACCAGCGAGCCTTCCTCGTAAACGAGCTTGGGCGCGGTCGACTTGAGCGTGAGGTCGCGCACGGTCTCCCACAGCCGCAGCAGATATTCGAAGTCGCGCTTGACCTCGGTCTTGGTGCGAGCCGCGCCGGCGGTGCGCAGGATGACGCCCATGCCCTCCGGCACTTCCAGGTCCTGCGCGATTTCCTTCAGCCGCGCGCGGTCCTCGGACGAGGTGATCTTGCGCGAAATGCCGCCGCCGCGCGCGGTGTTCGGCATCAGCACCGAATAGCGGCCGGCGAGCGAGAGATA
>DASZQT010000341.1:0-7503 GCA_035549515.1 Pseudolabrys sp.
AGCCGACCCGGCTGCGGCTGACCGGAACGGTATACGGGCCGCTGGCCGCCATCTCGACCAGCTCGTTATCGCCGCTGCGCCGGTAGCCGGTCACGTGCTCAATATTGACGATGTGACTGCGGTGCACGCGCAGGAAGCGGCTCTTGTCGAGGCGCTGCTCGACCTCGCCGATGGCCAGCGGGCAGAACAGTTTGGCGCTGCCATTGAACACATAGGTATAATGCGCATTGGCGTGGACCGCGACGATCTCCTCGACCGACACGAAATGGGTGGCGCCGTCGCGCTCGACCGGAAGATGGCGCGCCACCTTCGGCGGCGGCGCGCCGGCACCGCCGAGCGGCGCATAGGTGCCGCGCCCCAGTTCGGTCGGCGCGGCATCGCCCGCCGCCACGAAGTCGACGGGCGCGCTCGCCGCGATTTCGTTCTCGCTCGGCGCGGACGCCGACTTTTCTTCGCCCTTGCTGCGATCCGGCACCAGAAACAAGAGAAACAGCGCCGAGACGCAGAACGCGACCACCGCGACCACGATGGCGAGCAGATCGGTCGACAGCACCGGCGCGCCCGTCGACGTGATCGGCAGCGGATAGAGCGTCATGCCGGCCATGGCGGTGTAATGCATGCCGGAAACGGCAAAACCGAAGGCGATGGCCGACAGGATCAAGGGCGGCCGCTTGCCGCGTCCATTGGCGAGCCAGAGCGCGAGACCCGACGCCGCAATGGCAATGGCCATGCTGGCCGCCACGAACAGCCGGTCATGCACCATGATGGCGCTGGCATCGAGCGCGCTCATGCCGATGTAGTGCATCGAGAAAATGCCGGCGCCCATCAGGCAGGCCGACAGCGTCAGCCGCATCGGCGTGAACGGCCCCGAACTGGTCGCGTAGACCGCCGCGCCGACCACGATCACGCAGACCAGGAACGAGAGCAGCGTGGGGAACACGAGGTAATCAACCGGGAACGGCAGGCGCGCCGCCAGCATGCCGACGAAATGCATGGCCCAGATCGCGACCCCGAACGAAAACGCCGCGCCCGCAAGCAGCAGACGACGGCGCATGCCGGCGGCATCGCCGATCTGCACCGCCAGGTGCAGGGCGACATAGGCGCCTTGCGCGGCGATCACGATCGACAGCAGGACAAGCCAAGGTTCGTAGCTTACCTGCATGCGGCGATGCCTCCACTTAACGACGGCGGCTTTGCGCGTTCCGTTTTGTCGCAATTATAAAGTGCAGCCGACACAAAGTGAAATAGGCTGCGCGCGGCCCGCGCGCGCGGGGCGCTAGCGTGAATTTGATCGACAGGGCGGCCACTCCGCCCGGACGGACGCGCCGTTCGACGCTGCGCCGCCCGTGCGTGCCACGGATTTCGGTCCCAACGGCCCGACCCGTAGCCCTACACCCTTTATTTGCAGAGCGCTTTACACTTCGCGCAAAAGTAGACTAGGCTATGTAGCAGCAGTCGAACGACGGCGGCTGCCTGCAACGCGGCGCGACGGACATTTTCGATTACGGCTCTCGGCCTCAGGCGGCCACGCGAGCGTTGCTATCGGCGCGCCGTTTTCGCGTGCACGTTGAATTGCATTCGTCAGGCGGCCCGACGGCCGCGGGGGAAATTTCGATATCGCCTATCTGCCGAGCCTGACGCCGATGCGGGCCGATGACCCACGCGTAGCAAACGTCGAGGGACGACCATGGCAAATGTGCAAGGTACCGGCCCGGTGGCCATCACCACGGCGAAGGGCGCGCACCTGACGATCGCGCTGAGTGCGCTGACTTACAGCCAGGGCGCGATCACGATCAGCGGTTGGACGGCACCGGACAGCGACGCGCAAACCGCGGCGCAGAACTGGGCCAATTATCTGCTCGGTGAGGGCGAGCTTGCGCCGGTCCCGCCGGTGACCACGGCGCCAGGCGTCGCATTTCTGCTCGAGGCGGCTCATCCCGGGGCCATGAGCAGCAATGTCAGTGTGACGATCTCGGGCGTCACCAAGCGCAATCCGCCCGATGCTTCGACCCTGGACATGAGCGTGAGCGTGACGAACAAGTATACAGGGCTGAAGCTCGAAACCCTGGGAAGCACGATCGGGACCACGGCGGGCGGCGGCAGCGCGCCCGGACTTGTTTTCTTATCGTCGGCTGACCCGCCGACGGACCTGCCGGTCAAGAGTGCGTCGCCTGTCGCGATGTCCGGCGCGACGCCGAAAGCGGACATTGCCGCCGGTACTGGCACAGCCTTTACTCTGACCGGCGTTGCGGACATCGGTCCGGGCATAACCTTCACGGTCGCGGTGCCGAACGATCCGGTTGCCGGCGTGTTCGAGATCGACGTGACCTGGAGCCTGTCGGTCACCAACAAGCGACCCAGCGAACTTCCGGCGCTTTTCCAATCCGTCGTGAAGATCACGGCGCCACCGGCCGGTTTCGGCGCGCCGGTGGAGGACACCTATCCGCTGCAAGGCGGCGCCGACCCCGATCCCATGGCAAACCCGCCGGCCCCCGCGCTGCCCGCCAAGAACACGGTCCCCTCCGCCTGATCGCGCTCATTCCTTTCAAGGAGAGCTTCCATGCCCGTCACTCCGTCCTTTCCAGGGCTCTACATCGAAGAGCTGCCGCTCAGCGCGCATTCCATCGTTGCCGCGCCCACCTCGATCACGGTGATCGTCGGCTACACGCATCCCTACAAGACCAACAAATATCGCGAAGCGGTGCGGCTGTTCAGCTTCACCGAATACGAGCGCGAGTTCGGCGGCAACTTCGCTTCCGGCATGATCGAACCGCATGTGCCGCAAGCGGTGGCCCAATTCTTCGCCAATGGCGGCTCCGATCTCTATGTCGTCGGGCTTGAAGCAACGCTATCGGATGGCGCCACGCCGACTCCGACGATCAAGACCTACAAGGATGTGGTCGCGCTCTCGACGCCGTTGACCTTTACCGGCACCGACAGCAAGACGATGATCTTCCGTCCGCTCGAACCGACCGACCTGACGCAGATGCAGCTCACGCTGAGCAATCTGCGGCAGTCGACCAAGGGGCTTGGCAATCCTTACGACACGTTCGACGTCGCCATCTCCTACGGCAAGCGGGTCGAGACCTTCCGCAACGTGACCATCAAATCCGGCGCGTCCGGAACGCAGCTCTACGCGCTCAACGGCGCTTCGGCGCTGATCACGGTCGAGGACAGCGCCGGCAAGAAGGACAATACCGCCGACTTCGGCTTGGGCTTTGGCGCGCCGCCGCCGCCCACCTTCAGCGGGCCGCTGGCGCAACCGGTCGGCTATGGCACCAATTTCAACCCGCAGGATTTCATCGACATGTTCCAGGCCGACACCTCGCTCGACAAGGTGCCGATCTTCAACATCCTGCTCACGCCCGGCATCTACGAAAGCTCGGTCAATCCGGCCGCGCTCGCCTTCGCCGAGCGCAAGCGCGCCTTCGTGATCCTCGACGGCCCTGGCGATCGCGCCGCCGACAAGAGCCTCGAAAGCGCGACGCCGCCGGTCCCCTCGATCGAGAACGATATCGATACGTTCCCGCTCAGCGAAAACGGCGCGCTCTATTTCCCCTATCTGCAGGTCAACGATCCGTTCTTCGGACAGACCGTCGACGTGGCGCCGAGCGGCTTCGTCGCCGGCATCTATGCGCGCACCGACACGCGACGCGGCGTCTGGAAGGCGCCGGCCGGCATCGAGGCCACGCTTAACGGCACCATCGGCGTGGTGGCGCGCGGCAACATGACCAACGAGCAGCAAGGCGTGCTCTACGGCACGATCACGCAGAAGACGCCGATTAACTGCCTGCGCTCGTTCCCGGGCTCCGGCACCGTGGTGTTCGGCGCGCGCACGCTGGTCGGCAGCAATCAGGCCTATAATCAGTCGAAATACGTGCCGGTCCGGCGCATGACGCTGTTCATCGAGCAGACCCTGCTCGCGAACCTGCGCTGGGTGGTGTTCGAGCCGAACGACGAGCCGCTCTGGATCTCGATCCGCACCAGCATCGAGAACTTCATGCTGTCGCTGTTCAACCAGGGCGCCTTGCAGGGCTCCAAGCCGAGCGATGCCTTCCAGGTCAAGTGCGATCACACCACCACGACCCAGCAGGATATCGACAACGGTGTCGTCAACATCATCGTCGCGTTCGCGCCGCTCAAGCCGGCCGAGTTCGTGGTCATCAAGATCGCGCAGCTCGCCGGCCAGTCGCAGACCTCGTAGCAGGAGGAGGGGGCCATGGCGAAAACCTTCACGGTCAATATCAACCGCAACGATCCCTACAAGGCCTTCCGCTTCCTGGTCTATTTCGGCGGCAATACCGCGCCGGTGGCGGGCGTCAGCAAGGTCGGCGGGCTGAAGCGCTCGAGCGACGTGATCGAATACAAGCAGGGCGGCGATGCGATCACGCGCAAGGGGATAGGGCGCACCAAATACGAGCCGGTCACGCTCGAGCGCGGCCTGACGCACGATCCCGATTTCGAGGATTGGGCGAATGCCGCGCAGGTGCTCGACAAGGGCGCACCCTCGACCTCGCTCAAGAATCTGCGCAAGGAAGTCCGCATCGATCTGCTCAACGAAGCCGGCCAGCCGGTGCATCGCTATCTGCTGCATCGCTGCTGGGTCTCGGAATTCCAGGCGCTGCCCGATCTTGATGGCGGCGGCAATGCCATCGCGATCGAGCACATCAAGCTCGAGAACGAGGGCATCGAGCACGATCTGAGCTTGGCGGAGCCGCAGGAAGTCTGAGCGACCGTTTGAGAATTGCGTGGTCCCGCCGCTCCGCTCCCCTCCCCCCGCGCGCGTTTGCGCGTGGTGGGGAGGGGTCGGGGGTGGGGGGAAAAGGTCAGCCGATGAATGGCGATTGTCGACGAAAGCGCCCCCCACCCCGGCTCGCATCGCGTTGGCGATGCTCGCCGACCCTCCCCGCCGCTGCGCGGGGGGAGGGTAAGAAGCGCCCGTCTGAGTCTCAAACCGTCTCTAAGCTCCCATGATCCGGCTTCCCGTGAGCGGCCTCCACGTGGACGCGCGCCCACCGGGCGGCGCGGAGGACATCCTGTTGTGGGATGCGCCCGTGCTCGACCGCGCGCTCGCGCTCGTCCTGGTCGGGCGGCTGACGTCAGTATCGGAGCCGGCCGATCTGGTCGTGCATGATTTCGAAACGCTGCTGCTGCACCTGCACGGTTTGGTGTTCGGGGGCACCATCCGTGCCGACGCGACCTGCTCGTGCCGGCAGCGCATCGATTTGAGTTTCGCGGCGAACGACTTTCTGCGCGCGCGCCGGCCGCGGCGCCCGCGCCATGTCGTGCCGGCGAAAGAGCCCGGCTGGTTCACGCTCACGGGCCAAGAAGGCGCGTTCCGCCTGCCGACCATCGGCGACCAGATCGCGGTCGCGGCCGCGTCCGACCCGGTCGAAGCGCTCGCCGCGCGCTGCCTGCGCGGCGCGCACATCTCGGCTCGCATGGAGCGCGCGATGGCGGCGCTGGCGCCGACGCTGAGCGACGAGGTGTCCGGTACCTGTCCCTATTGCAATGCGCGCGTCGCATTTCACTTCGACGTACCGAGCTTCGTGCTGAGCGAACTGAAGGTGCAGGCGGGGCTGGTGTGCGAGGACGTGCATCTCCTCGCCGGCCACTATCATTGGAGCGAGGAGCACATCCTGGCGCTGCCGCCGGCGCGGCGGCGGCGCTATGTCGATCTGGTCAGCGCAGAGCGGGGGCTCGGCTGACATGCGCGGGTCTTCTTATTTTCGTCAGATCGCCCAGCCGCTCGCACAGCCGGTGCCGCAATTGCGGCCGTCGCGCCGCTGGCCGACGCGGCCGGGTGAAGAGCGGCCGCCAGCGGTGGCGGCGCCGGGCAGGGCCTCCCCGTCGACGGCGTCGAACGAAGCGCTCGCGTTGCCGCGCGACAGCGCAACTTTGCCGTCGCCCGAGTCTGCGATGTCGCCGGTGCCGGCGCCCGACGCGTCGGGACCGGAGTCATTCGCTGTGGCGCCTGCCGCGCCGCCCGCCGCCACCATCGAGTCGCAACATCAAGCGCACATGCCCGCCGCCGTGACGGCATCGACATTGCCAACGTCCCCCGCGCGATCGCCGCCTGAATTCGCCGTAGCCGCGCCGGCCGCTGCCGAGCTTTCGTCGAGCGCGATGCCGCCACGCTTGTCTCCGCTCTCGCCACGGCATCCGGCTGACAACAACCAATCGCCGAAATCGGAACCGGCCGGCGTCGCGCGGCCGCGTCCCCAGGACGTGACTCGCGCGCAGCCGGCGCCCGCGCCGCCAAATGCCGTGCGATCGTCCTCAGGTCCGCCCGCCACGGCGGCGGAGCGGCAACAGATCGGCGACATGCCACCGCGCGATCCGGTCATTCCATCGCGCGCTTCATCGGATACGAGCGATCGGCCGCCCACGCGGACCCCCGCTTACGAGCCGTTGCCGGCGGCGCGGCCGCCGCGCGTGGTCACGCCGCCGCGAACGCGCGCGGGCGAGAATTCCGACCGCTCCGTGCGCATCGGCAGCATCGAAGTGCGGGTGACGCCGCCGCCGGTTGCGCCCGCGCCCGTGGTGCCGACCGCGCGTGCGGCGCCGGCCGCCCCATCGCCCGCCGCGCCGCTGTCGCGCGGTTTCAGCTCCGGTTTCGGACTCCGGCAAGGATGATCCGTCATGGCGCTGAGCACCATCGACCTGTCCAGCATCACCGATGAATTGCTTGCGCTGCTGACCGACTCGTTCGCCTCGACCGCGCCGGTGTGGAAGGACAATGGCGGCCCGCTCGACCGCTTTCACGTCGCGATCAGCGGCGCGATGCCGGAGACGGTGCGCGAAAACGGCACCTGTCAGCTCAGCCTCTATCTCCTGCATGTCAGCCAGGACAAGTTCTACCGCAACACGCCGATGCCGGGCCCCTATCCGCAGGTCAACAGCAAGAACCCGCTCAGCCTCGATCTCTATTACCTGCTCACCGCCTACGCCAAGGAGAACTATAACCACGAACAGCAGGCCATGAGCATCGCGCTGCGCTGCTTCCACGAGAACGCGATCGTCGTGAAGCCGCCGCTCACCAAGCTGCCGCACCACAAAAACGAAGTGTACCCGACCGAGCATTACACGCTCACCATGGAAGTGGAGACCGCCGACGAGATGTCGCGCATCTGGCAGGCGCTCTCGACACCATTGCGGCTTTCGGTCGTGTACAAAGTGAGCGTCGCCTTCATCACACCGAGCGATGAGCCGGATGCGCCGCATCCGAAGCCGGCCGCCGTCGCGCTCGCCGTTGTGCCTTCCGGCACGACGAGCAAGACGCCCGCCCGCCTGTTCGGCGCGGCGGTGCGCGAGAGCATCGATGTGCCGGCCGGGGCCGACAGCGGGCAGGCCGAAGACATCCCCTATGTCGCGACACCCGGCCTGACGCGGCCGAGCGACGATTTCGTCGTGACGGGCGACGGCCTTAACGACCCCAATTATCAGAACGTCTACCTCACACCGGCAGGCGGCGGCACCGAATACGACATCAGCAACTGGCGC
>DASZQT010000342.1:0-3085 GCA_035549515.1 Pseudolabrys sp.
AGCAGTCGCAGGAGACCGACATCGCCAAGCGTAAGAAGCTGGTGTGGGAAATCGACAAGAAGATTCAGGAGGATGTGGCGCGGCCGGTCCTGTTCCACGCGCGCACAGGCACCTGCTGGAAACCCTATGTCAAGAACATGACCGTGATGACGAACAGCGTCTACAACGGCTACCGCTACGAGGACGTGTGGCTCGACAAATAGGGCCAAGCACATTTGACCGCTCGTCCCCGCGAAAGCGGGGACCCAGCGCGACCATGCAAATCCGAACGGTCGATCTGGATTCCCGCTTACGCGGGAATGAGCGGAGTTTGTGGCTACCCAAGCAAAAGCTGCGCTCGGTCCATCAGCGAGGTTTCCATTGGCGGGCTATCTGATCAGGCGCTTTTTCCTGATGCTCCTGACGCTGTTCGGGATATCTGTGCTCATTTTCGTCATGCTGCGGATGGTCCCTGGTAACATCGCGGACATCCTGTTCGACGCGGCCGGCATGATCGATACGGCCGACAAGGCCAAGCTCGAGCACGATCTCGGCATCGATCGGCCGATCGTCGTGCAATACGCGCAATGGATCAACGGCCTCGCGCATGGCGACCTCGGCTATTCCTACGTCTCCGAAAAGCCGGCGCTGCAGGAGATCGCGCCACGCATCCCGATCACCGCCAAGCTCGCGGGCCTCGCGCTGTTGTTCTCGGTCGTGTTCGGCGTGCCGCTCGGGGTAATCAGCGCGGTCAAGCAGAACACCCCGCTCGACTACTTTCTACGCGTGGTCAGTTTGAGCGGATTGTCGATGCCGGCCTTCTGGCTCGGCCTCTTGATCCTGATGGCTTGCGTCGCCTGGTTCGGCACGATTCCGATCTTCACCGAACCGCCGAAGGGCTTTTGGAATACGTTGTGGCTTTATAGTGTGCCGGCGGCCGCGGTCGGCTTCCGCTCGTCGGCGCTGGTGATGCGGCTGACGCGTTCCTCGATGCTGGAAGTGCTGCGGCAGGATTACATCCGCACGGCGCGCGCGAAAGGGGCCTCCGACCGCAATGTCAATTACCATCACGCTTTGCGCAACGCGTTGCTCCCGGTTATCACGGTGATCGGCATCGAAGCGGCCTTTCTGATGGGCGGGCTGATCGTCACCGAGACGGTATTCAATATTCCGGGGGTGGCGCGCTTCCTGGTCGAGGCGATCCGCTGGCGCGACTATCCGATCGTGCAGAACCTGGTGATGTTCATTGCCGTGGTGGCGGTCGGCATGAATTTCCTGATCGACGTGCTCTATGCGGTGTTCGATCCGCGCATCCGCTATGCTCAATAGGTTGCACATATTCCCCATTCGTCCCCGCGAAAGCGGGGACCCAGCGCTGGATTCCCGCTTGCGCGGGAATGAACGGAGATTGGGGCGGGCTCTAGGTCAGAACGAGAGACCGGCATGGCCATAATCGATGCCACCCCGCCGATTGCCTCGGCCGACGATGTTTCGGAAAACGTGTGGTCGAGGCTTTGCTATTACGCCGCGGCCCATCCGCTCGGCGTGGTCGGCGCCGTCATCATGTTGGTGTTTGTGTTCGCGGCGGCGTTCGCGCCGTGGCTGACCGGCTACGATCCGATAAGCACCAATCCGGCGGTGGCGCTGTCGCCGCCGAGCGCGGCGCATATTTTCGGCGCCGACGCCATGGGCCGCGACATCTATTCGCGCATTGTTTATGGCGCGCGCATTTCGCTTGCGGTGGGCTTAGGGTCCACATTGCTAGGCTCGATTTTCGGCGTCGCGCTCGGTCTCGCCTCGGGTTATCTCGGCGGGTGGGTCGACCTCGTTATCCAGCGTATCGTCGACGTCCTGCAGGCGGTGCCGCTGTTGGTGCTGGCGCTGGTGATGGCGGCGTCGCTGGGGCCGGCGCTCGACAACACCATTGTCGCGATTGCGATCCCGCTCATCCCCTATACCGCGCGCGTCATCCGTTCCAACACGCTGGCCTTGCGCGAGCAGCCCTTCGTTGAGGCCGCGCGCGCGGTCGGCATGAGCGAGTTCCGCATCGCGGTACGTCACGTGCTGCCGAACACGGTAGCCCCGCTGATCGTGATTGCCACCGCGCAGCTCGGCGCCGCCATCCTGACCGAAGCCTCGCTGTCGTTCCTCGGCCTCGGCGTGCCGGAGCCACACCCGTCCTGGGGCCGCATGCTATCTGAATCCGCCGCCGAATATGTGCGGGTCGCTCCCTGGCTGGTGATTTTCCCGGGCGTCGCGATCTCGTTCGCCGTCTTCGGCACCAATCTGTTCGGGGATGCCTTACGCGATATCCTCGATCCGCGCCTGCGCGATTGAGAGTGCACCTAAGCGACATGACAATCGTCACCAGCAAGCGAGAAATGGAAGCCGTCACCCCGGCCGAGGCGACCCACGCGCCAGAGCCGGTGCTCGCGGTCGATAACCTGCGCACCTATTTCGACCTGCGCCGCGGGTTGGTGAAGGCGGTCGACGGCATCAGCTTCACGCTCGCGCCCGGCCAGACGCTGGCGATCGTCGGCGAATCGGGCTGCGGCAAGAGCATCACGGCCTTGTCGCTGATGCGGCTGGTGCCGAACCCGCCCGGCCGCATCGCCGGCGGTTCGGTCAAGCTGGAAGGCCGCGATCTTGTCGCGCTCGACGAGGAGGCGATGCGCCGCGTGCGCGGCAAGGATATGGCCATGATCTTCCAGGAGCCGATGACCTCGCTCAATCCGGTCATCACCATCGGCGAGCAGATCGCGGAAGCCGTGCTGCTGCACGAAAAGGTGACGCGGCGCGCGGCCTGGGACAAGGCCGTCGACATGCTGCGCCTGACGCGCATTTCGGAGCCCGAGCAGCGCGCGCGCGAATACCCGCATCAATTGTCCGGCGGGATGCGCCAGCGCGCCATGATCGCCATGGCGCTCGCCTGCAATCCGAAAGTCCTGATCGCCGACGAGCCGACCACCGCGCTCGACGTCACGATCCAAGCCCAGATCCTCGATCTCATCCTCGACCTGCAGCGCAAGCTCGGCACCGCAGTGATCCTGATCACGCACGATCTCGGTGTCGTCGCCGAAACCGCGCAGCGCGTGATCGTAATGTA
>DASZQT010000343.1:0-25546 GCA_035549515.1 Pseudolabrys sp.
CGCACCGTGGTGACGGTCAGCGACGAGACGCCGGTGCTGTTCCTGATCGACACGGCTTCGGGACGCGTCACACGCGAGGTGGCGCTCGAAGGCGTGGCGAAGCCGGCGCAGATCGTACGCTATTCACCCGATGACAAGCTCGTGGTGGTCTCCAGCCTGAACAGCGACACCGTCAGCATCATCGATGCGTCATTCGGCGCGCAGACCGCTGTCCCGGTCGGCAGCCAGCCCATGGACTTCGCCTTCCACGGCGACGAACTGTTCGTCGGCTGCCAGGGCGACGGCAGCATGCACATCGTCGACATTCCCAATCGCCGCCACAAGGGCAGCTTCAAGGCCGGCACGGGCTGCGAGTCGGTGGGGTTTTATTAAGTGAGTTGCGCGTCGATCTAACCCCCGTTCGTCGCCGCGAAAGCGGGGATCCAGCTGTGAGTCGGTGCTGGATTCCCGCTTTCGCGGGAATGAGCGGTACTCGGGGGGATTCCATCAAATACAAGGCGGTTCAGGCGAGGCCACCGAAACTGCCCGCCCCCTCACGCCCCGCCGCACATGTGCTGCGAGTCGGGCATGATCCAAGAGCCCTTGGTGCGCAGGTTGGTGCCGGAATAGACCTTGCCGCGCTCGTCGCCGGGCGGGCAATCCTTCGGCAGCGACACCAGGCAGATCAGCACCTCGTCGCCGATGCGCGATGCCTGCAGCGCCTCGACATAATCGTAGGACACCTGCGCGCCCTGATTGGCGTATTCGACCAGGCTGCCCGTGCTATCCAAGTCGGTCTTCGGCGGCTTCAGCTCTTCGCCGAAACGCGTGGTGATCGACGCGATCTTGCTGACGGTGCACTGGCCGACGCGCTTCGGAAGACCCTTGGTCGTGTGCTTGCCCTGCGATTTGAACAGCGCGATGCGGTAGTCGCCGACCCAGGGGGGCACCGGCACCTTCGAGCCGAAATTCGAGAATGCGTCGAGTTCGGAGGCCTGCTGGTCGAGGATGCAGAGGCGATCGCTGCCGCAGGCGCGCCGTGCGGCCAGCGCCTCGCGCGCCATGCCAAGCGCGCTGCCGAGGTTTTCCTTGTGCGTCTCGATCTGCTTGTAGGCGATGGTCACGGCCTGATCGAGCTCGGCCAGCCGCGCGTCGGCGCAGATCGCGCGCTCGTCGGGGGAGCGCGCCGCGCGGCAATCGAAGCTCGGTCGCGCCGACTGCGCGAAGGCGGACGGCGGCGCGACCATCGAGAGGCCAGCCAGGGCCGCGAGCAGCAGGATGACCCGTTTCATCGACTAACCCGCTCGCGGCGCGGCGCTTGACGCGCTCAGGTGATGTACTGCCCGCCATTCGCGGTCAGCGTCGAGCCGGTGATGAAGCCGGCGTCGTCGGAGGCGAGGAACACCACGCAGCGCGCGATTTCCTCCGGCTCGCCCAGGCGGCCGATCGGAATCTGCGGGATGATGCTCTTCTCCAGCACATCCTTCGGCACCGCCTGCACCATCTCGGTGTTGATGTAGCCGGGCGCGATGGCGTTCACCGTGATGCCGGCGCGCGCGCTTTCCTGCGCCAAAGCCTTGGTGAAGCCGATCTCGCCGGCCTTGGCGGCGGAATAATTGGTCTGGCCCATCTGGCCCTTCTGGCCGTTGATCGAAGAAATATTGACGATGCGGCCGAACTTGCGCTCGCGCATGCCCTCGATGACGTTGCGGCACATGTTGAACAGCGAGCCGAGATTGGTGTTGATCACCGCCGTCCACTGCTCGGGCTTCATGCGGTGCAGCGTGGCGTCGCGCGTGATGCCGGCATTGTTGACAAGCACCTCGATCGGACCGACCTCGGCCTCGACCTGCTTGATGCCCGCGGCGCAAGCCTCGAACGAGGACACGTCCCATTTGAACACCGGGATGCCGGTCTCGGCTTTGAATTTCTGCGCGGCCTCGTCGTTGCCGTGATAGACGGCGGCGACCGAGTAGCCGGCGGCCTTGAGAGCCTTACTAGTGGCGGCGCCGATACCGCGGGTTCCACCGGTGACTAAAGCAACGCGAGCCATTCCCCTCTCCTTCCGGACCGTGGCGCCCGCGCTTCTTGCCGGGCTTCCACGTCCTTACGATGACAGCTTAGAAACGTAAATGCCCGGCACAAGGCCGGGCATGACGCAGATCAATTGTTGCGCCGCAGTGCGGCAATTTCGCTCGACGCCCTTATTGCTAGCGCGTCTTCGCTACCGCTCGACGCGTTTTCCTGGTGCGTCTTCGCTACCGCTCGACGCGATTTCCTGGTGCGTCTTCGCTACCGCTCGACGCACATAGCAATGCCCATGCCACCGCCGATGCAGAGCGTGGCGAGGCCCTTCTTGGCGTTGCGCTTGCCCATTTCGTAGAGCAGCGTGGTGAGCACGCGCGCGCCGGAGGCACCGATCGGATGGCCGATGGCGATGGCGCCGCCGTTGACGTTGACCTTGGACGTATCCCAGCCGAGGTCCTTGTTGACCGCGCAGGCCTGCGCGGCGAAGGCCTCGTTGGCCTCGATCAGGTCGAGGTCTTCGACCTTCCAGCCGGCCTTGGCGAGCGCGGCGCGTGAGGCCGGGATCGGCCCGGTGCCCATGATGGCCGGATCGACGCCGGCCTGCGCCCACGACACGATGCGGGCGAGCGGAGTGTGGCCGAGCTTGGCGGCCTCGGAGGCCTTCATCAGCACGACGGCGGCGGCGCCGTCATTGATGCCGGAGGCATTCGCGGCGGTGACGGTGCCTTCCTTGTCGAAGGCCGGGCGCAGTTTGCCGATCGAGTCCATGGTCACGCCCGCCTTCGGATATTCGTCGGTGTCCACCACGGTGTCGCCCTTGCGGGTCTTGATCGTGACCGGGGCGATCTCGTCCTTGAAGCGGCCGGATTTCATTGCCGCCTCGGCCTTGTTCTGCGAGGCGACGGCGAATTCGTCCTGCTGCTGGCGGGTGATCTGCCACTGCTTGGCGACGTTTTCGGCCGTATTGCCCATGTGGTAGCCGTTGAAGGCATCCCAGAGGCCGTCCTTGATCATGGTGTCGACCATCTCGAAGGCGCCCATCTTCACGCCCTGGCGCAGATGCTGGGCATGCGGGGCCATGCTCATCGATTCCTGGCCGCCGGCGACCACGATCTCGCTGTCGCCGTTCAGGATGGCCTGGTAGCCGAGCGCCACCGCGCGCAGGCCGGAGCCGCAGAGCTGGTTCACGCCCCAGGCCGGGCTTTCGACCGGGATGCCGGCGGCGATCGAGGCCTGGCGGGCCGGGTTCTGGCCCTGCCCGGCGGTCAGGATCTGGCCCATGATGACTTCGCTGACCCGGTCACCCTCTACCCCCGCGCGCTCCAGCGCGGCCTTGATGGCGGTTTTGCCGAGCTCATGCGCCGGCAGATTGGCAAAAGCCCCGTTGAAGGCACCCACCGGCGTGCGGGCGGCGCTCACGATGACGATGTCGTCTTTCATGCGAAAACTCCTGTTGGGCTTGCGGGTCGGCGCGAGGCGGGTTGTGGCGGTGCCGCATCCTCGGCAGGGCGACCTGCCCTGTCAATGTGCGACACCTCCCGGATATGCGCGAGAATTGGCGCTTTTTTGCCGTTTGTGCAAGGGTTGCGGCGCAGCATAAACATCCTGCCGCGCCGCCACAAAACGGTGGCCCCCCGGGGCCGAACATGTTTATGCTGTTGTTCCTGGCAGGGGGAAACGCGTGAACAACATGGCCGAGGAAAAGAAAGAGCCGATTACAATTAAAAAATACGCCAATCGGCGGCTCTACAACACCGGAACGAGCACTTACGTCACGCTCGAGGATCTCGCCGCCATGGTCAAGGTGGGCGAGGACTTCGTCGTCTACGATGCCAAGACGGGCGAGGACATCACCCGCTCGGTGCTGGCGCAGATCATATTCGAGCAGGAAACCAAGGAAGGGCAGAGCCTTTTGCCCATCGCCTTCCTGCGGCAATTGATCCGCTTCTACGGCGACAGCATGCAGATGCTGGTGCCGCGCTTCCTGGAAGCCTCGATCGACTCGCTCTCCAAAGAGCAGGGCAAATTCCGCGAGCAGATGGCGCAAGCCTTCGGCGTCGGCGGCTTCGGCCCGCTCGAGGACCAGGTCCGGCGCAACATGGAAATGTTCGAAAAGACTTTCGCCATGTTCGCGCCGTTCGCGCGCGGTCAGCGTCCGGGTGCAGCCCCGGCTGCGCCGAGCGAGAAGCCGCCGGCCACAACCAACGAGATGGACGATCTCAAGCGCCAGCTCTCGGAAATGCAGAAGCGCCTCGATAAGCTGGGCGGGAACGGTTAGCGAAGCCGTCGTCCCCGCGAAAGCGGGGACCCAGTACCCCGTGCCCTATCGATAGACTGCGGAGTACTGGATGCCCGCCTTCCGCCTCCGCTGGCGCTTCGGCGGACTAAAGCTCCGGCCCGTCGAAGCGACTTCGCGAAGACGGGTCGCGGGCAGCACACCTCACGCGCTCGCGCGGCCCTTGTCGGATGTCCACGGCCGCTCCGGGCTGGCAAGCCCGATCAGCGCGCCTTGCAGGTAGTCGCAGCCCCAGCCGGCGAGCAGCGCGGCTGATTCCTCGTCCTGCACCCATTCGGCCACGGTCTTGAGGCCGAGCCGACGCGCCAGATCGATCATCGAATGCACAAAGGCGCGGTCATCGTCCGACTTGACGATGTTCTGCACGAAGGCGCCGTCCACCTTGACCATATCGACGCCGAGCCGGCGCAGATTGCGGAACGAGGTGTGTCCCGCACCGAAATCGTCGATCGCAATGCGGCAGCCGAGGTCCTTCACGCGGGTGACAAAGCCGCGCGCGTCGTCGAGATCCTGGATCGCGGCGGTTTCGGTGATCTCCACGATCAACCGTTCGCCGACGCCGGCATTCGCACGCAGCATGGCGGCAAGGCTGGTCCACCAGTCGGGCACCACGGCAGACGCCGGCGAGACGTTCACGCTCGCATGCAGCGTCGGCGCTGCGACCAACTCGTCCACCACCAGCTCGATCACGCGATGGTCGAGCATGCGCACCAGCCCGACGCGCTCCGCCACCGGGATGATCTCATTGGCATGCGCGACGCTGCCGTCGCTGCGGTAGATCCGCATCAGGCATTCGTAGAAGGCAACATGCCGGCGGCGCGCGTCGACCACCGGCTCGAAGGCGAGCGCGATGCGGCGGTCGTTGAGCGCGGCCACGATCTCGTCGCTGGCGCGCAGGCTCTGCTTGCGCAGCGCTTCGCGCTCGGCATTCGGCCGGTAGGGTGCGAACGAGCCGTTGCGCTTTTCGCGCGCCGCCTGCAGCGCGTCCATGGCGCGGGTGAACACTTCCTGCACGTTGCGGGCATGGCGCGGCGCGCTCACCCCGCCGATAGTCACCGTCAACGCCACCGGGCCCGCCGCCGTGGTCACCGGCTCGTCGCGCACGCCCGCGAGCAGACGTTCGGCGGCAACCTCCATCTCGTCCGGCGTGCACTGGGTCAGGATCACGCCGAACTTATTGCCGGAAAAACGGCCGAGGTGATCCTTGCCGCGCAGCCGCGCGCGGATGCGCTTGGCCACATGCGCGATCACCTCCTCGGTGATGTCGAAACCGTAGGACTCGTTGAGACGGCCGAGGTGGTCGATGGCGATCAAGAGATAGCCGCAGGAGCCGCGGAAGCGGACAGCCTCGTCCAATGTGGCGGCCAGCATCTCGGTCAGGCTGGCGCGGTTGAGTTCGCCCGTGAGCGGATCGAACTTGGCGAGCTGCATGAGGCGGCGCTCGCTTTCATGCCGCTCGTCGATGCGCCGCACTACGCCATGGGCGCGCTCGGGGCGGCCGTCCGGTCCGGCGAACCAGCGCCCGGTGTCCTCCAGCCAGATCGTGCCCTTGCCGTTCGCGAAGGCGTATTGCACTTGATAGGCGATGCCCTCGCCCGGATCGCTCGCGGATGATGTCAGCACGGCATCGGCGCGGCTCTGCCCGCCTTCCGCGTTGACATGCTGGGCAAAGACGCGGCCCTCGGCGATGTCGGCGGGATCGACGCCGAGCACGGACGCGGCATTGCCGCTCCAGCACAGGGCGTCCGTATCCAGCCGCCATTCATAGGCGGCTTCCCCGATCGAGCGGAGAATCTCGCCGGTGTCCGGCCTGACGGGCGCTTGTTCGTTCGAGATCACATCTGCCCCATTCTGGGACCGCAACGCTCGCAAAAGGCGGTTGCTGCCGTCATCTATACGACCTGGAAGGTAGATGGCATCCCTAAACAATTCGAAAAAATGCCGGCTTGCGGCGTTTCCCGCCGGAACCAACCGGCGGCATGGGCCTTGCCATGACAAGCAGAGACAGGGGCGGCGTGTGCCGATCCGATACAGGCGGTCATGGATGGCTTTGGGCGCTATCGACGATATTGGCGGCGGACAAAATGCTGCTTCGTCGCAAGCCGGCGTTAACCCTGGCGGTGAAAGCCGCGCCCTCGTCCTCAGCGAACCCCGGTCCGCGCGCGAACGGCCCGCGCCCTATCGGGAAAGCACATTCCTCGCCCATCTGATCGCCACCCGCGAGCAACTCCCGCAGACCCGCGCGCGCCGCCGCGCCGAGCCGGACGAGGCGGTGAGGGCGTATCAAGCGATGGCGAAGCTGGCGGTGCGCTAGGACACGACCGTTTCGAGGCCTCTCACCGTCATCCTGAGGAGCGAGCGACAGCGAGCCTCGAAGGGTGACGGCCGAAGTGTACGCCGAGGTCCTTCGAGGCTCGGCGCATTCGCGCCGAGCGCCTCAGGACGACGGCCAACCCTCAATACCCGAGCGCGCAGCCGTCCTTGCGCGGCTCGGAGCCGGCGATCAGCACGCCGCGTTCCCAATCGATCTTGATAGTCTGCGCGCCGCCCCAGGGCTGGTCGGCGATCACCACGTCATGGCCGCGCGCCTTCAGCCCGTCGATGGTCGCCTGCGGCGTGCCGGTCTCCACCACCGTCTGCTCGCCCTCGAAGAAGAAGCGCGGGCAGTCGATGGCCTGCTGCACATCCATGCCGTAGTCGAGCATGTTGAGCATGATCTGCACGTGGCCCATGGGCTGATAATGCGCCCCCATCACGCCGAAGCTCATGTCGCAGCGGCCGTCCTTCATCGCCATGGCCGGTATGATGGTATGCATCGGCCGCTTACCCGGACCGAACGTGTTCGGATGATCGGGTTCGAGCGTGAAGCAGGCGCCGCGATTGGTGAGCAGGATGCCCGACTTCTCGGTGCAGATGCCGGAGCCGAAACTCGAGAACAGCGAGTTGATGAACGACACCGCCATGCGGTCGCGGTCGACCACGCTCAAATAGATCGTGTTGCTGCCCGGCGCCGGATGCGGCGGCAACTTGGCGCGCTTGTTCATGTCAATGAGCGCGGCGAGTTGCTTGCCCCAGGCCTTGTCGATGAGAGACGCGACCGGCGTACGCATATGAGGCGCGTCAGCAAGATGCGTGTCGCGCACGGCGTAAGCGATCCGTGCGGCCTCGAGCACCAGATGGAAGCGCTCCGGTCCCACCGGATCGAGCGACTTGATGTCGAACTGCTCGAGGATGTTGAGCATCACCAACGCAGTAAAGCCCTGGCCGTTGGGCGGAATTTCAATGAGGTCGACGCCGCGATAGCTGGTCGAGATCGGTTCGACCGCATCGCCGCGATGGCGCGCGAAATCCTCCGCATCGAGGAACGAGCCGCGCGCGGCCACGGTCGCCGCCATGTCGGCGCCGATCTCGCCCTCGTAGAAGCCGGCCGCGCCCTTGGCCGCTATCGTCTTCAGCGTCTGCGCCAAGGCGGGGAAGCGGATGACGTCGCCTTCGCGCGGCGCCTTGCCGTTGAACAGATAATGCTTGGCTGCTCCGGGATCGGCCGACAACTTGCCGACATGGCGCTGCCAGTCCCAGGCCACGCGCGGCGCGACCGGGAAACCGTTCTCCGCGTAATGGATGGCGCGCGCGAGCACGCGGTCGAGCCCGAAGCGGCCATGCGCCTTCAGGATCTGCTCCCAGGCTTCGATCGCGCCCGGCACCGTCACGCAATGAATCGAATTGCCGATCTCGCGCAGGCCCTGCCCGCGTAGCGCTTCGTAGGAAGCCTTCACGCCGGAGCGGCCCGAGCCGTTGTAGCCCCAGACCGGCCGGCCGGGCACCGAGACGAGCGAATAGCAATCGCCGCCGATGCCGGTCATGTGCGGCTCGACCACGCAAAGCGTCGCCACCGCCGCGACCGCGGCATCCGCCGCCGTACCACCGGCACGCAGCATATCGACCGCCGCCAGCGTCGCGAGCGGATGCGAGGTTGCCGCCATGCCGTCGCAGGCGATCACCGGCGAGCGGCCGGGGAGCTGGAAGTCTCGACTCATAAGTTTTTCCGGATTGTCGGATGCGTCAGGAGGCGACGCGCTCGACCGTGAGGTCGCGCTGCGCCGAGCGCAGCGTCACCGCGAAGCCGCCGAGCACGTCGATGAAGCTGATGACGAGCAGCAGGAAGAAGGTCGAGGTCGCCGCCTGCTTCACCAGCAGGAATTCGACCAGCATGGCGAGGAACAAGATCAACGACAGCCCGTGATCGACCACCGAACGTATGCCGATCCGTGTCGACTTCATCACCTCGCCGAACAGCATCAGGATCGCGAGCACGACCAGCATGTCGCCGGCCGACATGGTCCAGGTCGCGCCCGAGACCATATGCACCGACGTGAGCGTGGCGGTCCAGCTCACGCCCGGCATCAGGAAGGCAATGATGTTGTAGATCGCGAACGGCACCAGCAGCAGCGGAAAGCCGAATGCGAACATCGAAGCGTCTCCCCCCGCGCGCGGCTTTAGGCCTCGGTCTTCACCTTGAGGACCTGGCGGCCTTTGTACATGCCGGTCTTCAGGTCGATATGGTGCGGACGGCGCAGTTCGCCCGAATCCTTGTCCTCGACATAGGCCGGGCGCTTGAGCGCGTCGGCCGAGCGGCGCATGCCGCGGCGCGACGGCGAGGTTTTTTTCTTGGGCACAGCCATGGGAACGAACTCCTGGAAAAATGCGAAAATGCCGGTTTGGGCGGGCTTATAGAGGAGGAATGCCGCCAAGGCTAGTGGTTGCTGGCGCCCGCCACTAGCGCCTGGTTTCCAGGCACGCCGCCGCCCCATGCGAGCGGCCGGAGCGGGCCTCGTACAGCCCGGCAAGCCGCCGCAGGCCGGGACTTGGCGATTTGGCGCTGCGCGTGACCGGGTTGGGCAAAACGGAGGCCAAAAGCGCCGCTTGATAGCGCGAAACGTCGTGCGCCGATTTGTGGAAGGCATATTGGCTGCCGGCCTCCACCCCGAACTCCCCGTTCGGACCCCATTCGGCGATGTTCAGGTAGATTTCGAGGATTCGCCGCTTGGGCAGGATGAGGTCGATCCACAGCGCCAGCGGCAGCTCCAGCGCCTTGCGCACGTAGCTGTGCCCCGGCCACAGGAACAGGTTCTTGGCCACCTGCTGGGTGATGGTCGAGCCGCCGCGCAGGTCGTCGAGGTCGTCGGCCTCACGGATGGCCTCGCGGATGCCAGCGAAATCCACCCCATGATGGGTGCAGAAACGGCCGTCCTCGGCCACGATGACGGCGAGCGAAAGCGCCGGCGAAACCCGCGACAGCGGCACATAGACGCGCTCGACCCGCTCGCCCGCGATCGCGCGCCAGATCATCACCGTGGAGACCGGCGTCAGCACCGCGTAAAGCGGCGCGATCGCATAGGGCAGCAGCAGGAGCACCAGAAGCACGGCCCCCACGATCCGCAGGAACCGCGGCAGACGTCGGAACACGCTCGGTTTCTTCTGGGCGGACGGGCGGTAAGCCATGACGTAATGACACTAACCCATCCGTTGCCATTTGCGGTGACGGGCGCCCTGAGGTTATCTAGACCGGCATGGACGCGGTCCCCGATAGCGATTTCCTTCAACGCCTTGGCACCGTCGCGGCCGAGACCGAGGCCGTGCTCGAAGGCCTGCTCGCCGCGACGCCATTGCCGGGCGAGACCGCACGGCCGGAGCGGCTGGTCGCCGCCATGCGCCATGGCGCGCTTGGCGGCGGTAAGCGGTTACGCCCCTTCCTGGTGGTGGAGAGTGCAGCGCTGTTTGGCGCCGGGCGGGCCGGGGCGCTTCTCGCCGGCGGCGCGCTCGAACTCGTGCACTGCTACTCGCTGGTGCATGACGACCTGCCGGCGATGGACAATGACGACCTGCGGCGCGGCCAGCCGACCGCCCACAAGGCCTTCGACGAAGCCACCGCGATCCTGGCGGGCGACGCTCTCCTGACCCTCGCCTTCGATGCCATGGCGCGCCCGGAGGTCCATGCCGATCCCGGCGTACGCGCCGAGCTGGTCCTGGAACTCGCGCGCGCCGCCGGCCTGGGCGGCATGGCGGGCGGGCAGATGCTCGATCTGGCCGCCGAGGGCCGTTTCGCCGCCAAACGCGCCCTGAGCGAGACGGAGATCATCACCCTGCAGGCGATGAAGACCGGCGCGCTGATCCGCTTCGGCTGCCGCGCCGGCGCCATTCTGGGGCAGGCCGACGCCGCCGCGCTCGACAAGCTCGACCGGTATGGCGTGGCCATCGGCCAAGCCTTCCAAATCGCCGACGACCTGCTCGACGTCGAGAGCGACACCGCCACGCTCGGCAAGGCGGCCGGCAAGGATGCCGCCGCCGGCAAGGGCACTCTGGTCTCCACGCTCGGGGTGGCCGGCGCGCATGCCAAGCTCGATGCGCTGATCGCGGAAGCCGAAGCCGCACTGGTATCGTTCGGTGGCAAGGCCGATATATTACGCGCGGCCGCCCGCTTCATCGCCAAGCGGCGGACATGAGCCGTCCGCCAATCGCTAGACGGTAGTCCGATGGTTCTAAAACAGCGCCAAGCCAGGATGGCCGTGCGGCTGATGCGCCTGCATGCGCGGCTGCTGATTTCCGTCGTCGTCGGCCTTGCCGTGATGCTGGCATTGTTCGGCACCGGGTGGCGTCCGGCCACCAAGATCCTGGCCGGGTGGGATGTCGGCGTCGGGCTCTATCTTGCCCTTACCTATCCGCTCATGGCGCGCGCATCGGTGAGCCGCATCCGCCGCCGCGCCGCCGAACAGGATGAAGGCGCGTTCGCCCTGCTGTTGCTTACGGCCGCTGCCGCAAGCGCCAGTCTGGTCGCCGTCATTGTCGAGGTGGGCGGCACGCAAAACGGCGGCGGCTGGGGCGGATTGGCCTTCGGCATGGGCACCATCCTGTTGTCCTGGCTGTTCATGCACACGATGTTCGCCCTGCATTACGCGCACGAATATTACGGCGAAGGCCGGGATGCGATGATCGGCGGCCTGGAATTTCCCGGCGGCCAGGACCCCGACCACTGGGATTTCCTCTATTTCTCGTTCGTCATCGCCATGACCTCGCAGGTCTCCGACGTGCAGATCACCAGCAAGGCGATCCGCCGCCTGGTCAATGTTCATGGCGTGCTGTCGTTCTTCTTCAATGTCGTGCTGCTGGCCCTGACCATCAATATGGTGTCAGGCGTCATCAAGCCGGGCTGATCAGCAATGACCGCAATCGTGCAGACCTTGCTGCTCATGCTGGCGGTGTTGGCCGCGGTCGCGGTCGCCGCCCGCCGGCTGGACGTGGCGCCGTCGATCCTTCTGGTGATCGCCGGCATCGGCATGGCGCTGGTTCCCGGCCTGCCCGACGTGCGGCTGGCGCCGGAAGTGGTGCTGCTGGTGATCCTGCCGCCGCTGATCTACTCGGCCGGCGTCGCCATGAGCTGGCGCGAATTCCGCTTCAACCTGCGGCCTATCGGGCTGCTCGCCTTCGGCTGTGTGCTGTTCACCGCCGGCGCGGTGGCCGCGGCCGTGCACTACCTGCTGAATTTCGATTGGGCCAGCGGCTTCGTGCTGGGCGCGATCATCGCGCCGCCCGACGTGGTGGCGCCGCTCGCCATCGCGCGCCGGCTCGGCTTGCCGCGAAGGCTTGTGGTCGTGCTGGAGGGCGAGGGGCTCGCCAACGACGCCACCGCGCTCATCCTCTATCGCTTCGCGGTCGCGGCGGTGGCGACCGGCACGTTCTCGCTGGAAAAAGCCGGCGGCACCTTCGCGCTGATCGTGGTGGGCGAGATTATCTGGGGCATCGTCGCCGGCTGGCTCAGTCTGCGGCTGCGCAAATGGTCGCACGATCCGCATGTCGAGATCACGCTTTCGCTGATGACGCCCTATTTCGCCTATTGGGTGCCGGCGCATTTCGGCGGCTCCGGCGTGCTCGCGACCGTCGCCTGCGGGCTCTATGTGAGCTGGAACGGCCCGCGCCTGATCTCGTCGGCGACGCGGCTGCAGGGCATCTTCTTCTGGGACCTGTTGGTCTATCTGATCGAAGGCATGGTGTTCCTGATAACCGGCCTGCAAGTGCGCACGCTGATCGAGGATCACCACGCCTTCAGCATCGGCCAGCTCGCCACCGCGACCGCCTGGACCACCTTGATCGCGATCGTCGCGCGCTTCATCTGGGTGTTTCCGGCGACCTATCTGCCGCGCTGGTTAAGCCCCTCGCTCGCCAGGCGCGATCCCTCGCCGCCCTGGCAGCAGCCGTTCCTGCTGTCCTTTACCGGCGTGCGCGGCGTGGTCTCGCTGGCGGCCGCGCTCGGCCTGCCCTATTTCCTCGACAGCGGTGCGCCCTTCCCGCATCGCGAATTGATCTTGTTCGTCAGCTTCGGCGTCATCATCATCACGCTGGTCGGTCAGGGCCTGATGCTGCCGCGCGTGGTGCGCTGGCTCGGCCTGACCCATGCCGGCGCGCGGGAGCACAAAGAAGAGATTCGCGCCGAACTTGCCGCCCGCGTCTCCGCGCTGGAGGCGGTCGAGAAACGTTTGGATAATGTCATCGCGGAGCGAGAACTGCCGGACGAGGTGATTGATCTCCTGCGCACGCGCAATGAGAGCCGCCAACAAATCCTGCCCGAAAATCTTCAGGACGGGCTGGAGCACATGCGGCTTTCCGCCAACATCAAGAAGGAACTGATCGACGCCGAGCGTGAGTTCATTTTCCAACTCCTGCGCGACGGCAAGATCACCGACGAAGCACGCCGACGCATCGAATACGAGCTCGATCTCGAGGAGGCGAGCGTCGCCAATCGCGCGCATGACGGCGGCGGGTGGATATAAATCGGTTTGCCGGCACTACGGCTTGGCGACCGCGTTATAGATCCACGCGATCAGCGCGCCGGCGACCAGGCCATCGACGAAGGCCCAGATCGCGCCGATGATCGCGCCGAGCAAGCTCGGGCCGTAGCCGAGATAGAACGAGCCGAGCGCGGTGACCATGGCCACGCCCCATGCGAACATCGCGGCGATACCGGCAAAGAATACGGCGGCGGCCCACAATACCCCGAGGGCGACGCCGAGCGCAAAAGGCTGAAGTTTCATGGCGACCTCCGCGTGCTGCAAAGCCGATCGGACAGCGGTCGGTGGATCAGCTTAACACGTCGCCCGCGCGGCCCGTGCGGACCCCGCTACTCCCGCTCCACAAACGTCACATGCACGACATTGGTGACGTCGATGTCGTTCGTGACCCGCTTGGTCTTCGACGTCGCGGGCGCGACCGCGTGCGTGATCCGCAATTGCGTCGGCGACAGCCATTCGATCTTGGGCGACGGCGCGCCATTGGCGAATTTCTCGCAAGGCCCCGCGAATACTTCGTAGCGCTTGTTGCGTTCGCCGAAATCGTCGGGATAGACCGCAAGAATGACCGCGACGCTGTCGAAGCAAAAAGGCGTCGCGCCGCCATGCGACATGGTGAGCGTGACCGCCTTGTATTTGCCGTCGGGAGAAGTAATCGAGGTCAGCGTGCGGGTCGGCCGGCCGACGGTCGACACGTAATAGAACGAGATCGCCGCGAATACGACGATGAAAACGAAGAACCCGATCAGGAACGGCTTGGTCTTCACTCGGCCGCCGTCCGCTCGCCGATGCCCCAACGGTTCTCGATGTAGTCGATCACCATCTGTTTGAAGTCGGCCGAGAGCGTGGCGCCGCGCAATGTCGCGACTTTCTTGCCGTCGACAAAGACCGGCGCGGTCGGCTGCTCGCCGGTGCCGGGCAGCGAGATGCCGATGTCGGCATGCTTCGATTCGCCCGGGCCGTTGACGATGCAGCCCATCACCGCGACGTTGAGTGTCTCGACGCCCGGATAGCGGGTCTTCCACTCCGGCATCGACGTTCGGATGAAGCCCTGGATGTCGGAGGCGAGTTCCTGGAACGTGGTCGAGGTGGTGCGGCCGCAGCCCGGGCAAGCCGCGACCAGCGGCACGAAGGTGCGCAGGCCCATGGTCTGCAACAATTCCTGCGCCACCTGCACTTCCTTGGTGCGGTCGCCGCCCGGCTCGGGCGTGAGCGAAATGCGAACGGTATCGCCGATGCCCTGCTGCAACAGCACGCCCATCGCCGCGCACGACGCGACGATGCCTTTCGAGCCCATGCCGGCTTCGGTGAGTCCGAGATGCAGCGCATAGTCGGATCGGCGCGCAAGCTCGCCATAGACCGCGATCAGGTCCTGCACCGAGGAAACCTTGGCGGAGAGAATGATGCGGTTCTTCGGCAAGCCGATCTCTTCCGCGCGCGCCGCCGAGAGCAGCGCGGACTGCACCATGGCTTCGTGCGTCACCTCGCGCGCATCGCGCGGCGTGGCCGAGCTGGAATTCTCGTCCATCAGCTTGGTGAGCAATTCCTGATCGAGCGAACCCCAATTGACGCCGATGCGCACCGGCTTGTCGTAGCGGATCGCCGTCTCCACGATCTGCGTGAACTGCGGATCGCGCTTGTTCTTGAAGCCGACATTGCCGGGATTGATGCGGTATTTGTCGAGCGCCTCGGCGCAGGCCGGATGATCGGCCAGAAGCTTGTGGCCGATGTAATGGAAATCACCGACCAGCGGCACGTGCGCGCCCAATTGCGCGACGCGCTCCTTGATGCGCGGGACGGCGGCGGCGGCCTCGTCGCGGTCGACCGTGATGCGCACCAGTTCGGAGCCGGCGCGCGCGAGCGCGGCGACCTGGCGCGCGGTCGACTCCACGTCGGCCGTGTCGGTATTGGTCATCGACTGCACGACGATCGGCGCGTCGCCGCCGACCATGACGCCGCCGACGTCGACCACGACCGTTTTATGACGGTTTTGCGCTGATGTGCTCATCGGATGCTGCGGCAACCCTGATGATGGATGAAAGTTCCCGTTCGCTGGCGTGCCAGACAAATATGGCAGGGTCAATGCGGATGCCAGCCCCGTGTCCCGGACGCGGCGCAGCACGAGCGCTAGCGAAGTGGTGCGCCGCTGATCCGGGACCGTTCCGGACTCCGAATCCATGACGGTCCCGGGTCTGCAACGCGCCACTTCGTGCCGCATTGCGCCCGGGACATGGGACTATTTGGCCCGGTTCACCAGCACGAGCCCGCCCGCCACCAGGGCCACGGCGGCGGCGAAGGCCGGCGTCAACGGTTCATTCAGCACCAGATGCCCGGCGGCGACGCCGAACAGTGGCGTCAGGAATGTGAAAGCCGACAGCCGGCTCGCGGAATAGCGCACCACCAGGGCGAACCAGATCACGAAGGTGACGCTCACCACCCATACGGTTTGATAGGCGAGCGATCCGAGCGCCATCGCCGACGGCATGTGCGTCACCCGTTCGCCGGCGAGCAGTGCCGCGATCGCCAGCATCGGCGCCGAGATCGCGAGCTGATAGAGCATCACTTTCTCGGCCGGTGCGCGATTGAGCTTGCTCGCCTTGATGACCAAAGTGGTGAAAGCCCAGGCCAATGCGCCCCCTACAATCAAGATATCGCCGAGCATTTGGCGCGGATCGAGCGCCGGCGTCGGCACGCCGAACGCGATCAACATGCCGACGAACGACAACGCCAAGCCCAGCCATTGCGACGCGCTGAAGCGGTCGGCCGGCAGAAAGATGCGCACGCCGAGCACGACGAAGAACGGTGCGAGATAAAGGAACAGCACCGCGCGGGTGGCGGTGGTGAAGGCGAGGCCCTGATAGATCAGGATGAACTCGATGCCGAAGCCGACGCCGGCCGCCAGCCCGCCCCACAGGCTGCCGTCGCGCGCGAACATCGGAATGCCGCGCAGCTTGCACCAGCTCGCCACCAGGATCGCCGCGCCGGACGAGCGCAACGCGGCTTGCGTGAACGGTGGGATGTCGTGGAGCGTCAGTTTCACCGCCACCTGGTTGAAGCCCCAGGACAGGCACAGCATCACCACCAGCGCGGCGGCGACCGCGTCGAGCGGACGCGTGGTCGACGTGTGGGCAGGCGGAGCGGACATCGAGGCTTCCCGGCGGGGCAAAGGCCGACAGTCTTATCGGCTGGGATCGCGCCGCGCCAGCGCACGCCTTGCAAGCCCGTCATTCCGGCTTGCCACCCGACCGGGGTGGCAAGCGGGCGCGGACTATGCGACCAATAGGCAAAACAAAACGACACGCATCGGAGGAAACATGCGCCCATTCGGCCCGCTCGCATTGGCTGCCGCTTTTGCTTTGACCCTCACCGCCGCATCGGCGGCCGACTATCCCGAGCGCCCGATCAAGCTGATCGTGCCGCAGGCGGCTGGCAGCGCCACCGACAATGCCGCGCGCCTGATCGGCGCGGTGATGAGCCAGGAACTCGGACAGCAGGTCATCATCGAGGATAAGCCGGGCGGTGCGCTCACGGTTGGGCTCGATCTGGTCGCCAAGTCGGCGCCCGACGGCTACACGCTCGGCATGGGACCGATCGGCGCCCTCGCCATCACGCGCCACATGGTGGCGAAGCTGCCGTACAACATCGAGCGCGATTTCCAGCCGATCGGTCTGGTGACGCGCGGACAAATGCTGCTCGCGGTCTCGCCCAAGCTGCCGGTCAATTCGGTCAAGGAACTGATCGAATACGCCAAGAAGAATCCCGGCAAGCTGTCGAATGCCTCATCGAGCAACGGCTCGCCCGGCCATGTCGGCGGCGAATTGTTCAAATACATGACCGGCACCGAGATCGTACACATTCCCTATCGCGGCGGCGCGCTGGCGATCCAGGACCTGATTGCGGGCCGCGTCGACATCATGTTCGAGAGCCTGCAATCGATCGCGCCCTTCGCGCATGCGGGGACGGTGCATGCGCTCGCGGTGACTGCCGATCACCGCTCGCCCGCCTTCCCCGATCTGCCGACCGTAGCGGAAGCCGGGGTGCCCGGTTATGCGGCGGCGACCTGGACCGGAATAATCGCGCCAGCCGGCGTACCGCGTCCAATCGTCGACAAGCTCAATGCAGCGATCAACAAGGCGATGGCCTCGCCGGCCTTCAAGGAAAAATTCGACAAGACCGGCGACGAGCCGGGCGGCGGAACGCCCGAGGAATTCGCTGCAACTATCAAGGCCGACTCCGCCAAGTGGGGGGAGGTCATCAAGCGCGCGGGTATTACGCTGAAGTGAATGCGGTGTCATTCCGGAACGCGCTCCACAGACGCTGACATAAGTCGTTTGCGTGTCCCGGATGCGGTGCAGCGAGAGCGCCATAAGCGTCTTTGCGCTTGTGGCGCGAAATGATGCGCGCCGATCCGGGACCCCCACACATTCGGACGGTCCGGGGCCTGCGGCGCACCGCTCCACTTCGCTTCGCGCTGCGCCGCGCCCGGGACACGCCGTCCGGAATAACGGGTCCGCTAAAACCGGTAATTCACCCCGGTGCGCACGACGTTCATCTTGAAATCGCTGCTGTCGCTCAAATGCGGCCCGCCCGGAACGGTCCAGTTGGCCGACATGCTGCCCAGATCGGCGAACAGATACTCGGCCCTGACACTCCAATTGCGCGCCACCGCCAGTTCGACGCCGCCGCCGACGGTCCAACCGTTCGGCGTGCTGTCCTCGCTGAAGCGGCCGGTGATGCCGGCGACCGTTGCGGTGCCGTTGGTCTGCAGCCGTCCATAGGCATAGCCGCCGGTGGCATAGATCATCCAGGTATCGAGCGCATAGCCGAAGCGGCCGCGCACGGTGCCGAACCACGGCGCCTTTTGATCGAGCCGCGCCGACAGTGGCACGCCGCAGAGCGTGGCCCGGCATGTGGCGGCGACATTGTTCTGGAGGCTGGTGGCCTGGAAATCGGCTTCCGCGCCATAGACCAGTGAACCGCTTTGCCAATTGTAGCCGAACTGCCCACCGCCAACGACGCCGGAAAGATAGTTGTTGGCCGAACCGAACGAGCCGGCGAGCGCGCCGGTGGTCGAAAGACTGGCCGGCAAATCGGCCCAGCCGCCGCCGATATTGCCGCCGACATAGAAGCCGCTCCACAGTGGAAGCAGGACCACCGGCGCCGGCGGCGGCGGATAGACCGGCGGCGCCAGATCGGCCGCCGACGCGGAAGCAGCCAATAGAAACAACGGTAACGCCACAACGCTACGCATGTGAGATGTCCCCTCACCGTATTTGCGATACGCGTGAGGGTAGAAACGCCCACCTAACGGGATATTAACCATGCGGCCGATGGCGTATTCTTACGTATCCCGCGCCGCGCCGGCGCGAGAAGCGCGCGGCGCAAGCGGCGCGTTTCCGTAACGGCCAGCTTGCTCATATAGTCGCCGACAAAAGCCTGTCGTCGCCCCGCCAACACGAGTGCTCCATGACCTACCAGAACATCATCGTCGAAACGCAAGGCCGCGTCGGCGTCATCCGCTTGAACCGGCCGCAGGCGCTCAATGCGCTCAACAAGGCCCTGATCGCGGAATTGACAGCCGCCATCGATGTCTTCGAGGCCGACGACACGATCGGCTGCCTGCTGATTACCGGCAGCGAGAAGGCTTTCGCGGCCGGCGCCGACATCAAGGAGATGGCGGATAAATCCTTCACCGAAGCCTATCTCGGCAATTTCGCCGCCGACTGGGATCGTGTTGCACGCGCGCGCAAGCCGATCGTGGCGGCGGTCGCGGGCTTCGCGCTCGGCGGCGGCTGCGAACTCGCCATGCAGTGCGATCTCATTATTGCGGCCGATAGCGCCAAATTTGGCCAGCCGGAGATCAAGCTCGGCGTCATCCCCGGCATCGGCGGCACGCAGCGGCTCACCCGCGCCATCGGCAAGGCCAAGGCGATGGACCTCGTGCTCACCGGCCGCATGATGGATGCGGCCGAAGCCGAACGCTCCGGCCTGGTCGCGCGCGTGGTGCCGGCGGCCGATCTGATGAGCGAGGCGATGAAGGTGGCGGAAACCATCGCCGGCATGGCGCTGCCCGCGGTGCTGGCGGGCAAGGAAGCGGTCGGTGTCGCGTTCGAATCGTCACTGGCCGAAGGCGTGCGCTTCGAGCGGCGCGTCTTCCATTCGTTGTTCGCCACGGAAGATCAGAAGGAAGGCATGAAAGCCTTCGTCGAGAAGCGCAAGCCGGCGTGGAAGAATAAATAGGTCGCCTTGCGATAGGGCCGAAATTCCGCTCGTCCCCGCGGAAGCGGGGCCCCAGTCTTTGCCCAATAAAAGAACTCGATTCCCGCTTCCGCGGGAATGAGCGGAGGACTGAGCGGTGCCACCCAACTAGAAAACGCCCTAGCCATCGCGGCTCTTACAGCACCGCGCGCGCCGCGCCGCCTCAGTCGATCACCGCCGGCTCTTCATGCTTCGCCGCGGGGCCGCCGGCGTGCCGATGCACGCTGCCGATGATCAGCACCAGCGGGACCATGAACAGCGTCAGGTACATCAAGAGCTTGAAGTCGTTGAGATAGGCGAGCAGCGCCGCCTGCTGGGTGACGATGCCGTCGAGCATCGCACGGCCGAGATCGGTCGCGACGTTGAGGGTCGATGCGACGTCCTGCATTTGCAGCGCGTCGTTGAACGGGGTCACCTGCTCGGTGAGCCGAGCATGCATCTCGGTGGTTCCGCTGGTGAGCTGCGCGATCACCATGGAGATGCCGATCGAGGATCCAATGTTGCGCACCAAAGTGAGGATGGCGGTGCCGCCGGTGCGCAATTGACCGGGCAGCGTGGTGAAGGCCACCGTCGTGATCGGCACGAACAAGAGGCCGAGGCCCACGCCCTGGATGATCGAGGTGACCACGATGGTGGTCTGCGTGGTGTCGAGCGAGAAGCTCGTCATGTGATAGAGCGTGCCGCCGGTGAGCAAGAGCCCAGCCAGGATGAGATAGCGCGGCTCGATCATGCGCATCAGCCGCGGCGCGGCCATCATGGTGAATAGCGTGCCGATGCCGCGCGAACCGAGCAGGAAGCCCGCCGTCTGGATCGGATAGCCGAGCAGGCCCTGCATGAAGGGCGTGACCAGCGCCATGGTGCCGAACAGCACCACGCCGATCACCACCATGAACACCACACCGCTGACGAAATTGCGGTCCTTGAACATTTCGAAGCGCACGAAGGGCTCCGGCGTGGTCAGCGAATGAGCGAAGAAATAATAAAAGCCCACGCCGGAAATAATGGCCTCGATCCATATCTCGCGCGCGCCGAACCAGCCTACCTGCTCGCCGCGGTCGAGCAGCATCTGCAGCGAGCCGATGCCGATCGCGAGCGCGATAAAGCCGAACCAGTCGAAGCGCAGATGCTCATGGCGCGGCGTCTCCTCCATGAATGCAAGCAGACCGAGCACGGTGATGACGCCGATCGGCAGGTTGATCAGGAAGACCCAGTGCCAGGAGTAATTGTCGGTGAGCCAGGCGCCGAGCGTCGGGCCCATGATCGGGCCGAGCATCACGCCGACGCCCCACATCGCCATGGCCTGGCTGCGCTCCTCTACCGAATAGGCGTCAAGCAGCACCGCCTGCGACAACGGCACCAGCGCGGCCCCCGCCATGCCCTGCATCAGGCGGAACAGCACGATCTGCTCGATGTTCTGCGCCAGCGCGCACAAGAGCGAAGCGAGCGTGAAGCCGGCGACGCAGATGATGAACAGTTTCTTGCGTCCGAAACGATCGGCGAGCCAGCCGATCGGCGCCGTCATGATGGCGGCCGCCACGATATAGGACGTGAGCACCCAGTTGATCTGGTCGAGCGAGGCCGAGAGCGAGCCTTGCATATAGGGTAGCGCCACGTTGGCGATCGTGGTGTCGAGCGCCTGCATAATGGTCGCCGTCATCGCGCACACCGTCACCAGCATGCGCAAGGTCTTGGGCGACATTGATGCGAAGCGGCTCATTTGTCGGCTTTGGCCTCGTGCGCGTTCGCGGCGCCGAACGGCAGCCGGCTGTGGCCGGTGTCGATCGACACGTTCACGCTCATGCCGGAGCGCAGCAGATGCGTGTCCTCGTCCTTGTCAAAGGCGATGCGCACCGGCACGCGCTGCACCACCTTGACCCAGTTGCCGCTCGCGTTCTGCGCCGGCAGGATCGAGAACTGCGCGCCGGTGCCGGGGCTGACCGCCACGACTTTGCCCTTGAACACGTGATCGGGGAAGGAATCGACTTCGAGCGTCGCCTTCTGCCCGAGCCGCAGATAGGTGATGTCGGTTTCCTTCGGATTGGCGTCGACCCAGGGCGCCTGGTCGTCGATCACGCTCAGCACCGGCGAGCCGGCCGGCAGGAAGCGTCCAAGCTGGATATTATCGACCTGCGTCGCGGTGCCGGAAATCGGCGCACGCACGATAGTGTGGTCATAGTCGCGCTGCGCGTTTTCCAGCGCGGCCTTGGCCTGCGCGTATTCGGGGAACTTGTCGAGCGGCAGATCGGCATTGCCGAGCAACTGGTTGAGCGTGGAGTCGCGCTGCTGCGCGGTGAAGCGCGCCTGTAGCTGCGCCATCACCAGCCCGGCGGCGGAGGTGTCGACATCGGCCTGCGAGCCGGCCTGGCTCTGCGCCAGCTTGCTCTTGCGCTCGACGTCGCGCTTCTTCAGCTCGACATTCTTGTCGGCCAGATCGGCGAGCGTCACGAGCGCCTTCAGGTTGGTCTTGAGCTTGTCGAAATCGCTGCGGGCGGCGTCGACCTTGGCGCGCGCGCCGTCGACCGCGAGCTCATAGGGTTTGCGGTCGAGCGTGAACAGCTCATCGCCCGGCTTGACGTGCTGGCCCTCATGCACCGCGACATGCACGATGCGGCCGGCCACGATGGGCGTGATCAGCACTTTCTGCGCGCCGACATAGGCGTTGTCGGTCTCAATATAGCGCCCGCCCATCAGGTAGAAACCAGTGCCCGCGACCGCCGCGAGCAGCGGCAGCGCCACCAGCAGAATCATGCGCAGGCGCTTGCGCGAGGGCGGCGCCGCCGGCGCGGCCTTCGCCGGCGCTTCAGCCGCGCTGTCCGGCTGCGCCTTGGCTTCCGGCGCGGGCACGATCTTCAGGGCCTTGTCACTCATAATTTTCGACCAGTTCGGTTTGTCGTTGTGTTGCGCCGGCGCCGATGGCGGCGCGCAGGCTGTCCTTCATCGCGGCGAGATCGCGCAGCAGGCGTTCGCGCGAAAGCGTGTCGATGCCCGCGAGCACCTCGCTCATCATCTCCTGTCCGAGGTCGCCGAGCTGTTCGAGCAGCGGGCGCGCCGCCGGGGTGAGGTAGAGCCGATTGGCGCGGCGGTCGTTCGGGTCTGCCCGGCGCTCGATCAGGCCGTTCTCGGCCAGGCGATCGAGCAGGCGGGTGAGCGAAATCGGCTGCAAGTCGAGAATTTCAGCCAGCTCCGACTGCTTGAGCCCCTCGGAGCGGTCGAGCCGCATCAGCACGACCCATTGCGCGCGCGAAACGCCGAACTGGCGCCCGCGCTGATCCGAATAGGTCCTCAGCATGCGCGCTACGTCCATGAGATTAATAGCGATTTCGCGCTCGAGCAGCGGTCGCGGCATTTCCCCAACCTTTTTGGAAACATCGTTATAATAAGCATGCTTATAATAAGGTCAATAACCTTTTCGAATTAAAGACGGGTAAAGTTCCACCGTCGGCCCGCGCACATCCGCGTGCGCAGCGGTCGCGGGTGACGGCGCGCGCGGGCTCGGGCAAAGTCGCGGCAAAGGAACTCGGGAAGGGACGGAAACGCAATGGACATCGGCTTTATCGGACTGGGCAATATGGGGCAGCCGATGGCGCGGCGGCTGATCGAGGCAGGTCACACGCTCCTCGTCTACGACACGCGCAACGACGCGGTCGCGCCGCTGGTGGCGCTCGGCGCCAAGCTCGCCGGCTCACCGGCGGATGTTGCCGACCGCACGGAAACCGTGATGGCGAGCCTGCCGACGCCGGCCATCGTCACCACGGTCGCGACCGGAGAAGGCGGCGTCATCCACGGCAAGCGCATCAAGCGCTTCATCGATCTCTCCACCACCGGCCCAGGCGTGGCGGAGGCCAATGCGGCGGCGCTCGCCGCCAGGAACATCGTTCAGATCGATTGCCCGGTGAGCGGCGGCGTTGCCGGCGCGGTCAAGGGTACGCTCGCGGTGATGGTGTCGGGACCGCGCGCGGATGTCGAGTTGGTGAAGGATGCGCTCGCGGTATTCGGCAAGGTGTTCGTCATCGGCGAGAAGCCGGGCATGGCGCAGACCATGAAGCTCGCCAATAACTTCCTGTCGGCGACCGCGCTCGCCGCCACCTCTGAGGCGGTGGTGATGGGTGTGAAGGCCGGACTCGATCCCGCCATCATGATCGACGTGATCAATGCCGGCTCCGGCCGCAACACCGCCTCGACCGACAAATTCGCGCAACGCATTCTCACCCGCAGCTTCGATGCCGGCTTCGCCACCGCGCTGATGCTGAAAGACGTGCGGCTGTGCCTGCAGGAGGCGCGGGCGCTGGACGTGCCGAACGGCGTGATGAGCGCGGTCGCGCAGGCGTGGGAAACCGCCAATAGCGAGATCGGCGGCGAGGCCGATTTCACCACCATCGTGCAGCCGGTCGAGCGACGCGCCGGCGTCATCGTCGGGGGGAAGAAGCCATGAGCGACGACATCCACGAGGTCTATGCCGTGCGCTATGCGCAGCATGCGCGCATGCGTTCGGAAAATTACATCTTCGGCGACCCGCACGACGAGATGACATCGATCTCCTATTACGTCTGGGTGATCATCGGCCCGCACGGCACTTTCGTCTGCGATACCGGCTTCGACGAGAAGGCGGCCAAGGAACGCGGGCGCAAGATCATCAAGCCGGTGGGCGAGGGCCTGAAGGCGCTCGGCGTCGAGCCCGATCATGTCGACCACGTGATCGCCACCCATCTGCATTGGGATCATGCCGGCAATTACGACCTGTTCCCCAATGCGCGCTATCATGTGCAGGACACCGAGATGGCCTATGCCACCGGCCGCTGCATGTGCCACAAGATGCTGCGCGTGCCGTTCAGCGAAGACGATGTGCATGCAATGGTGCGCAAAGTGTTTGCCTACCGCGTCGATTTCCACGATGGCGCGGAGGAACTGGCGCCCGGCATCACCGTGCACAAGGTCGGCGGCCACTCAAAGGGCCTGCAATGCGTGCGGGTGAAGACGCGGCGCGGCTATGTGGTGGTGGCCTCGGATTGCTGTCACCTCTATTCGCACATCGACGAGGGCCGCGTGTTTCCGATCACCTATAGCGTCGGCGACACGCTGGAAGGCTATCGCACGCTGCTCAAGCTCGCTTCCTCGCGCCACCACATGGTGCCGGGACACGATCCGCAGGTGGCATCGATTTATCCGGCGGCGAAACCGGGATTGGAGAATTGGGTGGTGCGGCTCGATGCGGAGCCGAGGGTTTAGCTGCCGGGCGAGTTGACTCTCACCTGTCGTCCCCGCGGACGCGCTACGGCATGCACACATCTGCGAGGACGATCTCGAGCGATGCCGCAGGCTCCATCCCTCCCCCCGCGAAGCGGCGGGGAGGGTAGCGCGTCGCCTCAGCGCAGCGTGGGCGACGCGTCGGGTGGGGGGTCAATGTCTGAGGCTAACCTCGAAAAGAGCCCCCCACCCCCGACCCTTCCCCACCACTCGCTTCGCTCGTGGGGGGAGGGGAGCGGACACGCCATGCCCGATGAGATGTGTGCATGCCGTAGCGCGAAAGCGGGGACCCATACGCCGTGAGCCATCGAGAGGCTACGGAGTATGGGTCCCGGGCCTCGCGCCGCTTGCGCTCGCTCGCCCGGGACGACAAGAAAATTCTACACCAACCCCAAATCTCCAAACGCCGTCTTGTGGTGCTCCGCGCTCTCCGACGAGAAACAGCAGAACACGACACGCGCGATCCCACGCCGTTGCGCCGCCACTTCCGCCGCCACGGTGCCGACCGCGATGCGCGCGGCGAGATCGGCCGGAAAGCCATAGATGCCGGTCGAGATCGCCGGAAAGGCAATCGATGTGAGCCGATGCGCGGCGGCGAGGTCGAGCGCGGTGCGGTAGCAGCCGGCCAATAGCGCTTCCTCGTTCGCGCCGCCGCCACGCCACACGGGACCGACCGCATGGATGACATGACGCGCGGGTAGCCGATAGCCGCGCGTGATCTTGGCCGAGCCGGTATCGCAGCCGCCGAGCGTTTCGCATTCTGCCAGCAGCCCCGGCCCGGCCGCGCGATGAATGGCACCGTCGACGCCACCACCGCCCAACAGCGAGCGGTTGGCCGCATTCACGATGGCGTCCAGGTCGAGCGTGGTGATGTCGGCGACGACGATATCGAGCTGCGTCG
>DASZQT010000344.1:0-6958 GCA_035549515.1 Pseudolabrys sp.
CACGCGAACCGCTGCAATTTCCGTTGCAGACCGTTCTCGTCCCGCTAGTGGCCGCGATCGTGCGAGCCTTGCGGAAGGCCAAAGCCGACTGAGCCTTCCCGCCGGTGTGGGAACGATACCGGCCTTCCTTCAATCGGACAATGCAGCACAGCGACAACGTGGCGGCGCGGAGCGACAGGTGATCGCCCAGATGATCGCCCCAGGTGATCGCGCAAGTGATCGTCTTTGACGGCGACGGCGGCTTGGCCATGCTGACTGCCGCGTTGGCTACGCGCGTGGCGGCGGTCAGCGCGCGCGCGCGCGTGCCGGTGCGGACTTGCGCGGCGGTGATGTTTCGGCGTGGCCGGCGGGCACCGCGCGCGGTGCGCCGGTCCAGCCGAGGTCGGCCGAAATGAGCGCGGATGCCGCGCGCAGCTTGTCGACGATCTCCTTCACGCGCTTCTGCGACACCTGCGCGCTCAACAGCGTCGCGCCGAGCGCGGCGATGACGCGGCCGGTGCTGTCGCGCACCGGAACGGCGATGCCGGCCAGCCCGTCGACCAGTTCGTTCACGTTCAAGGCATAGCCCTGCTGGCGCACCTTATCGAGCACGCCGCGCAATTCGGGCAGCGCCGTGAGCGTGCGGCGCGTATACTTTTGCAGCGGCCGCCCGTCGAGCTTGCCAACCTCGTCTTCGCTGAACGCGAGCAGCAATTTGCCGGTGGCCGAACAATGCGGCTGCAGGCGCCGGCCGACGCTCGCGGTCAACCTGATCGGCTTCTGCGCCTCGCGCGTATCGATATAGAGCACGTCGTTCTGGTCTAGAATGGCGAGCAGCACGGTTTCGTCGAGGTCGGCGCCGAGCCGGTCGAGATGACGCGCCGCGACATGCGTGAGCCCATGGCGCGACCAGCGCATCTGGCCGAGCTCCCAGATCTTGAGCGAGGCTTCGTAGGTCGCGTCTTCGTTGCGGCGCGCGTAGCCGAGCTCGATCAAGGTGCCGAGCAACCGATGCACGTTGCTCTTGTTCAAGCCGAGCCGGCGCGTGAGCGCGGACAGCGCGGCCGGGCGCTCGGATTCGCACAACACTTCGAGCGCACGCAGCGCCTTGGCGACGGTCTTTTCCATGATTCGTCCTTTCCGCGCACAACTTGACATGCCGAAAAGCGGCATGCATCATTTTACAATGTATTCCATCGTTCTATTATTTGGAACGATGAATTGCGCAGCCGATGTCCTCAAAAAGCCGAAGCCACAAAGGCACGGGCATGGGAGGCATGGGCACAGGGGAGAAGACGCACAATGACGTTGCCATCCAATCGACGTGGTTTTGTCGCGCGCGCGGCTGCGCTGACGGTTGCCGCGGCCGCGCTTTCGCTGTCGGCGCCGGCGCCGGCGGCGGAACAGTGGCCGGCCCACCCGATCACCTTCGTCGTTCCTTATCCGCCCGGCGGGCCGGTCGACTTCATCGCCCGCCTCATGGGCGAACGTCTGTCGGCGTCGCTCGGGCTACCCGTGATCGTGGAAAATCGGGGGGGTGCCGGCGGCGCGATCGGCACCGCGAGGGCGATCCGTTCCGCGCCCGACGGCTACACCTATGCCGTCATCCTCGACGCGCACACGGTCAATCCCTATGTGCTGAGCTCGATGCCGTTCGATGCCGACAAGGATGTGCAGGCGGTCACCCGGCTGGTGCAGGCGCCGATGCTGGTCGCTACCGGCGCCGGCAAGCCGTATCGCAACTTCAAGGACGTGATCGAAGCCTCGAAGAAAAAGCCGGGCGGCGTGTCTTACGGCGTCAGCCCGAGCACGCTGGGCAGCTTCATGCTGTCCCAGCTCCAGGCGCTCGGCGGCTTCAAGATGCTGCTCGTCGCCTATCCGGGCGCGGCGCCTGCGATGACGGATGCGCTGGGCGGGCAGATCGACCTTGTGGTCGGACTGCCCAATCTCATCGTCCCGCAAGTCAAGAGCGGCAGGCTGCGCGCGCTTGGCGTGAGCACCACGGAACGTTGGCCCAAGCTGCCCGAAGTGCCGACCTTTGCCGAGCAAGGCTTTCCCGGCTTCTCCGCCAGCGGCTGGGTCGGCTTGATCGCACCGGTCGGCACGCCGGCCGCAATCGTCGACAAGATGAACGGCGCGGTCCGCGCCGCGCTCAAGGACGAGCGCGTCTTGCAGAAGCTGGAATTGCAAGGCATGGAGCCGGCGCCGATGGCACCTGACGAATTCCAGGCCTTCATTCGCAGCGAATTGAAGCGCTGGGGCGAAGTGGCCAAGCGCAACAAGCTGGCGGGCAATTGACGGCCCGCCCTATCCGACAACAGGTCGACAAAAAAGGCGGGCACCAGCGGCCCGCCTTTTCCACTTTTTGCCGCGGCGCTCAGTCTGCGTTGGAGAAATGCGTGGTGCCGTCGGCGGCGATGAGTGGCAGCAGGTCCACTTCCCACGACAGATATTCTGCCATGGCCTGTGATGTTGCGACCGCCCGCTCATAGGGCTTGAGCCAGACATCGATCGGCTCGTCGGCCATGTTCTGCTCACCGCTTTCCAACGCACGTCCGCTCGCCTGCCAGGCCGCGTTGCCGCCGGCGAGACATAGGACCGGGGCTTGCGTCAGCGCCACCACGTCCCTGGCCGCGAGCGCCGCCAACACGCCGTCCTCCGAGGTCAACACAATCGCGCCTTGCGGGCGGATGCGCTGCAAAGCCTTGTCCAAACGCGCGCGCATGGCGAACCAGGCGCCCGGGATATGGCCCTTACGATAGGCACGGCTGAGCGAGAGGTCGATTACGCTCACGTCGCCGACGCCGAGCCGGCTTGCGAGCTCATCGGGGGCGATGGCATCGACCGGCCCGATCAGCGCCGAAACATCCGCCTTCGGTTCCTTGCCGGCGACATCGCCGCGCGCCACCAGCACATGCACGTCGTTCCAGCCCATGCGCGTGAGCCACGAGGCTGTCATCACCGCGCGCACTTCGAGATCGTCGATCAGCACCAGCCGCGCATTGAGCGTGCCGACATATTGATCGGTCGCCTGCACGAGTTGTCCGCCCGGCGCCGAACGCGCGCCGGCGATGTGGCCCGCCTCGTAGTCGCGCGGATCGCGCACGTCGAGAAGATAAGTCGTGCGCTCGGACTCCACCTGCCAGCGCCGCACGGTGTCGAGATCGACCTTGCGGATCGCCAAACGGCGGGCCACGCGCGTTGCCGCCTCGCGCCCCCATCCCAGCGCGCCGATCGTTGGCGCGGGCGCGCGCCGGTCCTTGCCGCTGTCGCAGGCGAAGCCCGCGAGCGACCAGCCCATGGTGCCGTTGCGCAGCGCGAAAACCTTGTTGGGCACGCCGGCATCGATCAACGACTGCGCGCCGATGATGCTGCGCGTGCGTCCGGCGCAATTGACGATGATCGTGCTGTTGGGCGACGGCACCGCGTCGCGCACGCGCAGCACCAGTTCGGCGCCCGGCATGTTGGTCGAGGTCGGGATCGAGACCCGCGCATATTCGTCGAACGGGCGGCTGTCGAGCACGACGATGTCCGCCTTGCTCTGTAACAGATCGTTCAGCTCCTGCGCGCTGACGCTCGGCGTATCGGCGTCGTGCTCGATGAACTCACCGAACGCCTTGCTCGGCACATTGACGCCGGAGAACAGCACATAGCCCGCTTTCTCCCAGGCCGGCGTGCCACCATCGAGGACCGCGAGGTCACCGTAGCCCATGGCCTCCAGCACACGACCCGCGCGCTCCGACAGGCCATCGCCGCCGTCGCATATGACGAGGCGCGTGCTGCGCCGCGGCACCAGCGCGCCGACGATAAGCTCAAGCCGGCTTAGCGGGACCGAGCGGGCGTGCAGCAGATGTGACGCGGAAAAGACCAGCTCCTCCCGCACATCGATCAATGCGAGTTCGGCTCCGTCGTCGAGCATCGCTCGCAGATCGGAGGGCGCCAACCGCCGTGTTGCCATGAAGTTCGTACCCTCCGAATAGTAGCGATTCGCCGGCGGGCCTCAGGAGGCCCGCTGCGGCGTCATCTGCGTCACCTTGCCGGTCTTGAGATCGAACATCACGCGCGCGATGCGATCGAGATTGGTGCCGGTGACACGGACGAAACGCGACTTGTCGGGATAGTCGATCGAATGGATCACGCCGTCCTGATAGATCGCGGCGTTGCCCGGCTCCAAACGGTAGGTGACGCGGGGCGCCAGCGTTGCCTGCGCCGGGTTCGCGCCGTCGTCGGTGCGATTCCATTCGGTCACGTCGGTGTAGCGCGTCGCCTGGCCGTAGATCGCCCATGAATCGCCGTGATCGTGCGGCGGCGACACGCGCGCCTTGTCGTTGATGTGCGCGAGCACCTGGAAACCCAGTTCCGGGTCCTCATGCAGCACATGGAGCTTGCCGGGGGCATCCTCGGCGCAATACCGCGCGACGAAGTCCTGGTCCCGCAGCAGTGTCTCCAGCAACAGCCGGACTTTCTCGCGGCCGTTCGGGCCGGGATCGTTCGTCAGGGCCGACCGCACATCGCCGACGAATTGCGATAGTTCATATGCCATTTCTGCGCTCACACTTTCTCTGATTTTCGTTCTCGGCCGGTCCGTTCAGGTCGGGATGCACCACACCGTCTTGGCGTGCACGTCGTCGACCACGTCGAACGGAACGCCGTTCACGTCGCGATACTTGCGCTCGTGCTGCGGACCGCCGCCGACGCCCTTGATCTGGCCGTGATACTGGCCGCCGATGGTCTCGATTTCCTTGCTCGACTTGTCCATGTCGTCGACCAGGAAGCCGAAGTGATGCAGGCCCGCGGGCTGGCCGCCGATGTTCGGATTGTTCGAAGCATCGATGATCGCGAGGCTCATCACGCCGTCCGACAACATGATCGCGACTTTCGACTGACGCACGCGTTCGAGGCCGAACGCCTCTTCATAGAATTTCGCGGTCTTTTCCATATCGGTGACCGCGAGCGCGATGTGACGCAGTTTGCCCTTCACGAATTCCTCCGTTTCACTATTTGGAACGCTGTTGCGTATTTCAGGATAAGCGACGCGCAGGCACAGGTCAATCGCACCGGCCGCCTCTGCCAACCGCCCGGGGCAAGCGCCACGCGCGCGAAAACCCGCGCGCTCGCTGGGCGGCGCGACGGGAAGGATCGCGATGATTTATTAGGGCTGACGAAGACAGCCGGTCGCCGGCCGCGGCGCCGAGACGGCTAACGGCGCTCGCCGTCCCGCTCGAATGCGGCGCATTCCTCGTGCACGAAGGATGCGACCAGGCCAATCGCGGCCTTCGCGTCGGCGCTATCGGGCGCGCGCGAGATGAAAGTGTGCGGCTGATCCTTGAACATATGCAGCGATAAGCGCCCGCCCGCCTTGGCGTAGCTTTCCGCGAAGCGCTTCGGCATGTCAGGCGTAAGATTGTCGTCGGCGGTGCCCTGGATCAGGAGCGCCGGCGGCAGGCGTTCCGCTTCGCCCCGATCCAGGACCATTTGCGGATTGCCCTCGGCCATCGCCGCTTCATCGGCAAAGAAGGCGTGGTGCGCCGATAGAATGCCCTGGTCGCCGCGCGCCTGCACCATGCGATAGCGCGCGAGCGGATCGATCACCGGCCACAGCACCGTGGCAAACGCGACGCTGGCATCGACACCGCCGAGCTCCGGCGCCTCGGTGCAGTAATCCGGATGGGTCGGCCGCAGCGCGTTCAGCATCGCCAGCTGGCCGCCGCTCGACGAGCCGAGCACGCCGACCAGCCGCTCCGCGCTGCCATATTGCGCGGCATGGCGCTTGAACCAGCGGATGCCGTAATTGACGTCGGCGACGGTCACCGGATAGCGCACCTCCGGCGGCATGCGGAAATCGATGGCGAAGACGACGATGCCGGACGCGGCGAGCGCCTCGTCGATGGCACGGTTCTGCAGCCGATCGTTCTTGGTCCAAGCGCCGCCATGCACATCGACCACCGCCGGACACGGACCCGCACGGCGCGGCCGGTACAGGCGGCCGAGCAACTGTCGGTCGCCGATTGTCCGAAAGGGAATGTCCTGCGTATCGAATTGTTGCGCGCCGCCGTTCGCCATGGTCCCGTCGCCCTCACCTGTCGTCGGAGCGCGGTGCTTAGCGCACGATGGCAAAGCAAGTCCAGACGGCTGACAATCGATTCAGCCGGCCTGCTCTTTATAGGCGCCGCCGGCGATAAAGGCGTCCATCTTGTCGGCGACCGACTCGCCACGCGCCAACCCGTCGCGCCAATCCCCGCTGGCAGGCCGCGCCGACGTGATCAGGGCGACGGCGCCGATGCCGGCTGGTGCAAACTCTCCAGCGCCTTGCGCACATTGGGATCGAGCCCGGCGCCGCCGGCATCGAGATGCGCGAAGATCGCCTTGCGCATGCGCGGCTCCCAGAACTTCTTGATGTGCGTGGCGACACCCTCGACCGCGTCCTTCTCACCCTGGGCAGCGAAGAACTTGCCGATCTGGTTGGCCATATAGACGAGCTTATCCGGCGACGACATGGAGCGCGCGCTCTTCCTTGATGCGATGGGGATGCGTGAAAATCTCGAAGCCGTCCTGGCGCGCCACCGCGATCAGCGTCATGCCGGCGGCTTCCGCCGTGCGCACGGCGAGCGCGGTCGGCGCCGAGACCGCCGCCAGCATCGGAATGCCGAGCGCCGCTGCCTTCTGGATCATCTCGACCGACAGCCGGCTGGTGACGAGCGCAAAGCCGTCGGCGCGGCGCGTCTTGCGCCGCGCCAGCGCGCCGGCGAGCTTGTCGAGCGCGTTGTGACGGCCGACATCCTCGCGCATGGCCACGAGGCCCTGCGCCGGTGAGTAGAAGGCGGCGCCGTGCACGGCGCGCGTCTGCGCGTTGAGCGCCTGCACGCCTTCGAGCGCCTGCAGCGCGTGCATCACATCTTGCGGCGTGAAAACACCGTCGTCCGCGATATGCGCCGGCGCGCGCATGGCTTCCTCGAGCGATTCGATGCCGCACAGGCCG
>DASZQT010000345.1:0-4401 GCA_035549515.1 Pseudolabrys sp.
GCGATCTCGCGTTGCATGCGCTGGCCGGCTTCGCCCGGTTCCTCGGCGAAACCGGAGGAGAGAATGACCGCCGCCTTGATGCCGGCGCGGCCGCAGCGTTCGAGTTCGGCAGGGATGTGGATGGCCGGGATGATCAGCACCGCTAGATCGGGTATTTCCGGCAGTACGTCGACCGAGGCATAGGCCTTGAGGCCCTGTACTTCACTCGCGCTGCGGCTGACCGGATAGACCGTGCCGGTGTACGGGTGCGTGAGGACGATCTCCAAAATGCGCCCACGCAGACCGTGCAGATCGGAGGAAGCGCCGACCACGGCCACGCTTTTCGGCCACAGCATTTTTCCGATGTCGGGCAAGTGACCGTGCCTTTCAGCGCAGGCCGAGTCCGCGCGCGATAATGCCCCGCAGAATCTCGGTGGTGCCGCCCTGGATGGTGAGCTTGGGCGCGACCGTGATGGCGAAGGCAAGCTGCTCCTCCAGCGTCGCGCGGTTGCCGGTATCGGGCGCAAGAAAAGCCGCAAGCTCGCGTACCCGGTTCGGCAGTTTCTGCTCCCAGATTGTGCCGAGGTCTTTCACGATTGAGCCTTCCACCACCGGCTCGCGCCCGGCCTGCAACATGCCGGCGACCGACACCGACATGCGCCGTAAGGTGTGCAATTGCGCGACCAGCCGGCCGAGACCCTCCGCGCTGCGCAGATCCGGTTCGGGGCCGAGAGCGCGCACGAGTTCATTGAGGACGTAGAAGGTTTCCAGGAAGCGCTCCGGCCCGCTGCGCTCGAAAGCGAGTTCGCTGGTTGCCTGTTTCCACGCGCCGTCGATCTCGCCCATCACGTGATCGTCGGGCACGAACACATCGTCAAACACGACCTCATTGAAATCGTGCTGGCCGGTCATCTGGTAGATCGGGTTGACCGTGATGCCCGGCGTCTTCATGTCGACCAGGAACTGGGTGAGGCCGTGCCGCCGATTTTCCTTGGTCGGGCTTGAGGTGCGGAACAGGCCGAGCATGTAGTCGGCGATATGTGCGTTGCTGGTCCAGATCTTGGAGCCGTTGATACGCCAGCCGCCCTCGACCTTACTCGCCTTGGTCTTGGCTGCGAACAGGTCGGAGCCGGAGCCCGGCTCGCTCATGCCGATGACAAAGCACAATTCACCGCGGCAGATACGCGGCAGGATGTCGGCCTTGATGTGCTCGGGGGCGTATTTGAGCAGGATCGGCCCGCTCTGCCGATCGGCGGTGAAATGCAGCCGCACCGGCGCATTGGTCACGCGGAATTCCTCGGTCACCACGTAGCGCTCGAGGTAGCTGCGTTCTTGTCCGCCATATTGCTTCGGCCAGGTCATGCCGATCCAGCCCTTGGCGCCGATGCGGCGGCTGAACTCGCGGTTATGGCTGTCGCCGTGGCCCGGTCGGTGCGGATCGAATGTGCCGGCGGCGATTTCCTCGGCCAGGAAGGCGCGCACGTCTGCGCGCAACGCTTCGCATTCGGGCGGCAGGCGGATCGGATCGAATTGCAGGCTGACACTCATCGCGACGCCACCAGCGGCCAGAATTCATCGGCCCCGCGGCGCGCGACGCGACGGCCGAGCGCGGCCGCCCAATAATTTTCGTCGCCGAAATCGTCGCGCCAGGACAGCATGCGCAGCGTGAAGCGGTGCAAGACGTGTTCCTTGGTGAAGCCGATCGCTCCGAACACCTGATGCGCGATGGCCGCGCCTTCGGCTGCCGCTTCGGCGCAACGGATTTTGGCGGAAGCCACCTCCAGGAAAGCCGCATCCGAATCGAGCGGCTCACCGCGTGCCAGCGTGTCGGAGGCCGAGCCGGACACCGCAAGCGCCGCCGCGACCTCACCGGCCAGGCGGGCGAGATTCTGTTGCACGGCCTGGAATTTTCCGATCGGCTTTTCGAAAGCCACGCGTTCGTTGGCGTAGGCGACACTCATGGCCAGGATGGCCTCAAGCGCGCCGGCGGTCTGGACGGCACGCACGGCGGAGCCCATCAGCATCAGGCCGGTGCGGTCGAGCGCGGCCGGCGCGCTGGCGAGCGGCTCGACACCGTCGAAAGTCACGGTATCGAGCGGGTCGCCGGCGAGGTTGGTACGCTTGTCCAGCTTGCAGTCGTGCGCATTGACAAGCGCCACGGTATTTTTGGGCTCGGCATCCGCGAGCACTGCGATGTAATCGGCATAGGATGCGAAGGGGACGGCGGCGGCGCTGCCGCGCAAGGTGCCGTCTGCGCCGAGTGAGATGCGATCCGTTGGCCGCATCGGCGCAACCGTCAGGACGCCAGGCGATACCGGCAGGCCCGTGCGCGACAATAACCAGCCGGCCAGCATGGTTTCCGCCAGCGGCAGCGCGAGCGCAAAGCGGCCGGCGACGCCGAGCACGGCAAAGCCATCGGCTAAACTCGCACCCGAGCCGCCAAGTTCATCGGGAACCCAGGCATTCGGCAGGCCGGCATCGTACAAAGCGCGCCAGCATGGCTGTTGCCAGCCGGAGTCCGTTGCGCGGTTCACCGTCTGCGGATCGGCGAGATCGGTCAAAATGCGCGCCGCCGTTTCGGCGACGATATGATCGCTGTCCTCCGTCACGATCCCGCCCCGTCCAATTCCGACCCGCATTTTCGTTGTCGTCTTGTGATGCCATGGTGGGGCCAGGGCCGCTTCTTGGCAAGCACCCGTGCCGGATCGATCCTGTTGCGCTGCGGCAATTCGCGCGCCATGCCCCACGCGTTGCGATTACGCGGTTGATCGAACACACGCCAACGGCTAGCGTGACGGTCAAACAATAAGCAAAAAATGCGCAGCGCTCGTGAGGGAACACACGAGCGGATGCGATGTCGGTGAGGAACGACCTATCGGGGAGGATTCGAAATGAAAGCCACGTTGACGGCTTTGTTGGCGGCCATCGCGGCCGTGACGGCGCTTGCGGGCGCGCAGGCGGGTGAACCCAAGCACGGCGGCATTCTGCGCTTCTATCACCGAGAGACACCGCCGAGCCTGTCGATTCACGAGGAGGCGACCTTCTCGGTGAATGCGCCGGCGATGGCGATTTACAACAATCTGATCGAATACGATCAGCACAAGCCGCAGAACAGCATGGATACCATTGTCCCCGATCTGGCGACGAGTTGGTCCTGGGACAAATCGAACACCGCGCTCACCTTCAAGCTGCGCCAAGGTGTCACCTGGCATGACGGCAAGCCGTTCACCTCGAAAGATGTGAAATGCACCTTCGATCTCTTGCAGGGCAAGGCGCAGGACAAGTTCCGTAAGAACCCGCGCAAGGGCTGGTACTTCAACGTCAAGGACGTCACCACCAACGGCGATTACGAGGTGACCGTCCATCTCAACCGGCCGCAGCCGTCGATCCTGGCGATGCTCGCATCCGGCTACACGCCGATGTATCCGTGCCATGTGCCGGCGGCACAGATGCGCACGCATCCGATCGGCACCGGCCCCTTCATGTTCGCGGACGAAAAGCAGAACGAGTCGATCAAGCTCGTGAAAAACCCGCACTACTGGAAGAAGGGCCTGCCTTATCTCGACGGCATCGAATACGCGATCATCAAGAACCGCGCGACCGCGGTGCTCGCCTTCGTCGCCGGCAAGGTCGACGTGACCTTCCCGACCGAAATGACGGCGGCGCTCGAAGCCGATATCAAGAAGCAGGACCCGACCGCGATCTGCGAGCTTGCGCCGATCAACGTCAACACCAACCTGATCGTCAACCGCGACAAGCCGCCCTTCGATAATGCCGATCTGCGCAAGGCGATGGCGATGTCGCTCGACCGCAAGGCCATCATTGACCTGATCTTGCAGGGCCACGGCGACCAGGGTGGGTCGATGCTGCCGGGCCCGGAAGGCGTGTGGGGCATGCCGCCGGAAATGCTCAAGACCATCCCCGGTTACGGGGACGTCGCCAAGGATCGCGAGGCGGCGCGCGCGATCATGAAGAAGCTCGGCTACGGGCCGGACAAGCCGCTCAAGATCAAGGTCTCGACCCGCAATCTCGCCACCTATCGCGATCCGGCGGTGGTGCTGATCGATCAGCTCAAATCGATCTGGATCGATGCCGAGCTGGAACCGGTGGAGTCGAGCGCCTGGTTCGCCAAGGTGGCGCGCGGTGACTATGCCGTCGGCCTCAATCTGACCGGCAATGGCATCGACGATCCGGACCAGTCGTTCTACGAGAATTACGGCTGTGGCTCGGAGCGCAACTACACGCATTATTGCAACAAGGATCTGCAAAAGCTGTTCGACGAGCAGTCGCAGGAGACCGACATCGCCAAGCGTAAGAAGCTGGTGTGGGAAATCGACAAGAAGATTCAGGAGGATGTGGCGCGGCCGGTCCTGTTCCACGCGCGCACAGGCACCTGCTGGAAACCCTATGTCAAGAACATGA
>DASZQT010000346.1:0-3368 GCA_035549515.1 Pseudolabrys sp.
ATAGACCGCGTTCTCGGTCAGCGCCTGGCCGAGCCCGTTGGCGATCGAGCCCTGCACCTGGCCCTCGACGACGGCCTTGTCGAGCGGGTTGCCGCAATCGTCGACCGCCGTATAGGTGACGAGATCGACGAGGCCGGTGGCTGGGTCGATTTCCACTTCGGCGATATGGCAGCCATTCGGAAAGGTGAGCGGTGCCTCGCCTTTTTCCTTGGTGTCGAGGCTCTGGCCGATTTCCTTGGCGCGGCGCGCCGTGTCGAACAGCGAGATGCGGCGGTCGGTGCCGACCACCTCGAACTGCCCGTTGTGGTATTGGATGTCGGACTCGGCCGCTTCCAATAGAGCCGAGGCGGCCTTCTTGCCCTTCTCAACAACGACCTCGGCATTGCGCACGATGGCCGCGCCCACGCACATGGCCGAGCGCGAGCCGACCGAGGCAAAGCCGGTCAGGCCCTGCGCGGTGTCGCCATGCGCGTGCTGGATGTGCGTGTGATCGATCCCTAATCGATCCGCCAGGATGCGCGGAAAAACGGTGGCGTGGCTCTGCCCGGTCGATTGCACATTGCAGGCGAGCACGATGCGGTCGCCGTCGGTGAAGGTCACCGAGGCCTGCTCCATCGGCATCGCGCCGGCATGCTCCAGCATGCAGGACACGCCGATGCCGCGATACTTGCCGCGCTTTTGCGCTTCGCGTTTGCGCTTGTTGAAATTGTCGTAGTCGGCCAGCGCGAGCGCCTGATCGACGATGGCGGGGAAGTCGCCGCTGTCATAGGTGTTGCCGACAGCGGTCTTGCAGGGAATCGAGGAGGGCGGAATGAGGTTCTTCTTGCGCAGCCGCACCGGATCGATGCCGGTCACGCGCGCGGCTTCCTCCACCGCGCGCTCGAGCGCGTAATTGGCCTCCGGGCGGCCGGCGCCGCGATAGGGTCCGATCGGCACCGTGTTGGAGAAATAGCAGGCGACTGACACGTCCACCTTCGGGATGCGGTACATGCCGGGCAGACAGCGCGCGAAATTATTGGTGTTGATGCCGACGCCGGCGGTCGAAACGTAAGCACCCTGGTTGCACAGATGGCGCACGCGCAGCCCCAGAAATTTGCCCTTGTCGTCGAGCGCAAGCTCGACATGGGTGAGCGTGTCGCGCGCCTGGGTGTCGGTGACGAAAGCCTCCGAGCGCGTCGACTGCCAATGCACCGGGCGGCCGAGCTTGCGCGCGGCGACGAGCAGTGCCGGATATTCCGGATAGATCGGCGTCTTCATGCCGAAGGCGCCGCCGACGTCCTCGGTGATGACGCGCAGCTTCTCCGGCGGCACGCCCATGATGGCGGCTCCCTGTCCGCGCAGCGAATCGGCGCCCTGCGAGCAGGCGTGCAGGATGTAGCTGTCATTGTCCTTGTCATAGACGCCCGTGGCGCCGCGCGTCTCCATCGAGGCGACCACCATGCGCTGGTTGACCACCGACACGCGCGCGACATGCGGCGCCTTGGCGATGATGTCGGCGACCTCGCGCTCATTGTCTTCGCTCGGCACGGGGCCGGGCCAGTCGACCACGAGATTGCCGGGCGCATCGGCGAAAAGCTGGGTCTCGGCTTTCATCGCGGTTTCGAGATCGACCACCGTCGGCAGTTCCTCATAGTCGACCACGATGAGATCGGCGGCGTCGAGCGCGAATGCTGCCGTTTCCGCCACCACCATGGCGACCGGCTCGCCCGCATGCATCACCTTGTCGCCGGCGAGCGCGGGCCGGAACGGCATCGCCATCTTGGCGCCGCCTTTGCCCGGCACCGGCGGATGGCGCGAGACGCTGCCGACATTGGCCGCCTTCATGTCCTCGGCCGTGAGCACGGCGAGCACGCCTTTCGCCTTGCGCGCATCGTCGGTCTTCACTGAGAGCACACGCGCATGCGCATGCGGCGAGCGCACGAAGGCGGCATAGGCCTGGTTGGGCAGGCGCGGATCGTCCATGAAGCGGCCTTGGCCGCGCACCAGCGCGTCGTCTTCGACGCGCGGTTCGTCTTTGCTGCGAGCGGGTAGGGTCATGGGTCGTTCCGGCGGTGGAGTTGCAGGGTCGTCATTGGAGGCGGGAGCCTAGCCTATGATCGGTGAAAGGGAACCGATTTTGTAGCGTGTGTCCCGGACGCGGTGCAGCGCGATAGCGGCTGCGCCGCAGATCCGGGACCGTTCCATGCTCCGCATCCGTGACGGTCCCGGGTCTGCAGCGCACCGCTCCACTTCGTTGCGTGCTGCGCCGCGCCCGGGACACGCCTGACGCCCCCCTTGCGTCGCCGCCTTCGCTGCGGCACTTGAGGCGCATCGGGCGGCCCGCAAAAATCGAATTTCAGGGGACGAAATGACCAAGCTCCGTACCATCGACACCCACACGCACATTCTCACGCAGGAAACCGCCGCGCTGCTGACCAAAGCCGCGCCGCAGGTGCGCGTGACCATCACGCCGGATGACGCCGAGTCCGCCGCGCTCGATGTGGCCGGCGTGGTGTACCGGCCGTTCCCGACCGGCGGCTTCGACATCGCGCGCCGCCTGCGCGACATGGACGCGGCGGGCGTCGATGTGCACGTCCTGTCGGCGACGCCGCAGACCTATCTCTACAATCTCGACGCTTCGCTCGGCGCGGTGACCTCCGCCATCCAGAATGACCAGATGGCCAAGCACATCGCGGATCATCCCGACCGTTTCATGGGCATTGCGACCTTGCCGATGCAGGCGCCGGAAAAGGCCGCCGACGAGCTGCGCCGCGCCATGACCAAGCTCGGCTTGAAGGGCGCGATGTTCGCCTCCAACATCCTGGGCAAGAATCTCGACGATCCGAGCTTCGAACCGCTGTGGGCGACCGCCGAGGAACTGGGCGCCTTCATGTTTATCCACCCGAACAATGTCGCGGGCGCCGACCGGCTGAAGTCCTATTACCTCGTCAACCTGATCGGCAATCCGCTCGACACCACCATCGCCGCCGCCCACCTGGTGTTCGGCGGCGTGCTCGATCGCCATCCCAACATCACGTTTGTGCTCGCGCATGGCGGCGGCTTCACGCCCTATCAGGCGGCGCGCTGGGAGCACGGCTGGGCGGTGCGCCCCGAGCCGAAAAAGAACGTCAAGTCGCAGCCGAAGGACATCGCCAAGCGCTTCTATTACGACACCATCCTGCATTCGAAGCCGGTGCTGGAATTCCTCATCGGTCATGTCGGTGTCGATCGCGTGATGATGGGCAGCGATTATCCTTACGACATGGGCATGCTCGACTGCGTCAACGACGTGCGCGCGCTGTCGATCTCCGATTCTGCCAAGGATTCCATCATCAGCACGCGCGCCGCCGCATTGCTCAGGGGCAAAGCCTCATGAACGCGCCCGTCAA
>DASZQT010000347.1:0-2919 GCA_035549515.1 Pseudolabrys sp.
ACACCCGTGCGGGCCTTCTGGCCCTTCACGCCGCGGCCGCCGGTCTTGCCCTTGCCCGAGCCGATGCCGCGGCCGACGCGCATGCGGTCCTTGGTGGCTCCCGGCCGGTCGGCCAATTCGTTGAGTTTCATCGGACTTCCCCTCACGCCTCGCCGACGACGCGGACGAGGTGCTGAACCTTGGCGATCATGCCGCGCACCGACGGCGTGTCCTCCAGCGTCGCACGACGGCCGATCTTGTTCAGACCGAGGCCAATCAGCGTCGACCGCTGGATCTCCGGCCGCCGGTTAGGGCTGCCGGTCTGCTCGATGACGATCGTCTTGCCCTTGGCAGCCATGGCTACGCCTCAGCCGCCTCGGTGGCGTCAACGTCGCGACGGCGCGACTGCAGCGTCGAGACCTTGATGCCACGCCGCGCCGCAACGCTGCGCGGGCTGTCTTCGCTGGTCAGCGCATCGAACGTGGCGCGGACCATGTTGTAGGGATTGGACGAACCGAACGACTTCGCCACCACATCCTGGACACCGAGCGTCTCGAAGACGGCGCGCATCGGGCCACCGGCAATGATGCCGGTGCCGGGAGGTGCCGCGCGGCAGACGACCTTGCCCGAACCGTGGCGGCCGTTGACGTCGTGGTGGAGCGTGCGGCCTTCGCGCAGCGGGACCCGCACCAGCGAACGCTTGGCAGCCTCCGTCGCCTTGCGGATCGCTTCCGGCACCTCGCGCGCCTTGCCATGGCCAAAGCCGACCCGGCCCTTCTGGTCCCCTACGACCACCAGGGCCGCAAAGCCGAAGCGCCGGCCGCCCTTCACCACCTTGGCGACGCGGTTGATGTGGACGAGCTTGTCGATGAAGCCGTCATCGCGCTCGTCGCTGCGTTCGCGGTCACGATCCCGCCCGCCGCGCTCGCGCTGTTGTGGTTCTCTTGCCATATTGGCTCCCGTTCGTCCGATATCGTTCGCTAGGCCGCGTGGTTCAAGCCCGGCCTCGGAAATCTGCCTAGAAATTCAGTCCGCCCTCGCGGGCGCCGTCGGCCAGCGCCTTCACGCGGCCGTGAAAGAGATAGCGGCCGCGGTCGAAGACCACGTCCGTGACGCCGGCCTTGGCTGCCCGCTCGGCGACCAGCTTGCCGACTTCCGTGGCGGCGGCGACGTCCGCCCCCGTCTTGAGCTTGTCCTTGAGGTCCACGTCGCGCGTGGAGGCCGCCGCCAGCGTCTTGCCGGCGCTGTCGTCGATGACCTGCGCATAGATGTGCTTGGACGAGCGGAACACCGAAAGGCGCGGCCGGCCGTGCGACGCCTGCTTGACGGCGGCGCGCACCCGGAAAATGCGACGATCGCGATTGGTGAGTGTCATGGCGCTTACTTCTTCTTGCCTTCCTTGCGGAAGATGAACTCGTTGGCGTACTTCACGCCCTTGCCCTTGTACGGCTCGGGCCTGCGGTACTGCCGGATCTCGGCGGCAACCTGGCCGACCTTCTGCTTGTCGGCCCCCGTAATCACGATTTCCGTCGGCTTCGGCGTCTCGATCTTGATCCCGGTCGGGATCGGATAGAGCACGTCGTGGCTGAAGCCGAGATTGAGCTGCAGGTTCTTGCCGGCCAGGGCCGCGCGGAAGCCGACGCCGTTGATCTCCAGCCGCTCCTCGAAGCCCTGCGTGACGCCCTTCATCAGGTTGGACACCATCGTGCGCGACATGCCCCAGGCGGCGCGCGCCTTCTTGGTGTCCGACGTCGGCTCGACCGAAATCTTGCCGTCGGCGAACTTCACCGCCACGTCGTCGTTGGCCAGGAACGAAAGCTCGCCCTTGGGGCCCTTCACGGTGACCTGCTGGCCGTTGACGTTGGCCGTCACGCCCTTGGGCACGCTCACCGATTTCTTGCCAATTCGCGACATTGCTTAACTCTTCTCTCTCGTTCTGCCGCGCCTAGAACACGCGGCAGAGCACCTCGCCGCCCACGTTCTGGTCGCGCGCTTCGGCATCCGACATCACGCCCTTCGGCGTCGACAGGATGGAAACGCCGAGGCCGTTGGCGACACGCGGAATGTTCTTCACCGACGCGTAGACACGGCGGCCCGGACGCGACACGCGCTCGATCTCGCGGATCACCGGCTCGCCGTCGAAATACTTGAGCTCGATGTCGAACTCGGAACGGCCGTTGTCGAACTCGGTCGTCGAGTAGCCGCGGATATAGCCCTCGGCCTGGAGCACATCGAGCACGTGCTTGCGCAGTTGCGAGCCGGGCGTCGAAACCTTGCCGCTCTTGCGCATCTGCGCATTGCGGATGCGGGTCAGCATATCGCCCAATGGATCGGTCATAGACATCGTATGCTGCCCTCTCCTACCAGCTCGACTTGACGAGGCCGGGGATCATGCCCGACGAGCCGAGCTCGCGGAGCGCGATACGCGAAATCTTGAGCTTGCGGTACACGCCGCGCGGCCGGCCGGTGATCTCGCACCGGTTGCGGATCCGCACCGCCGACGAATTGCGCGGCAGCTCGGCCAGCTTCAGGCGGGCCTGGAAGCGCTCCTCGAGCGTCAGGCTCTGGTCCTTGGCGACGCGCTTGAGCTCCGCCCGCTTGCCGGCGAGACGCGCCGTCATCTTGCGGCGGCGGTTGTTCTTCTCGATCGAACTTTTCTTGGCCATTCCAGGTGTCCTACTGGCGGAACGGAAAATCGAGCGCCTTGAGCAGCGCGCGCGCTTCGTCGTCGCTCTTGGCGGTCGTGCAGACGATCACGTCCATGCCCCAGATCTCGTCCACGTCGTCGTAGTTGATCTCCGGGAAAACGATGTGCTCCTTGATGCCCATCGCGAAGTTGCCGCGGCCGTCGAAGCTCTTCGGATTGAGCCCGCGGAAATCGCGCACGCGCGGCAGCGCCACGTTCACCAGGCGGTCGAGGAACTCGTACATGCGGTCGCG
>DASZQT010000348.1:0-26629 GCA_035549515.1 Pseudolabrys sp.
TCGCCTTCCTTGCGCGAGATGCGGAACCAGAGAATGTCCATCGGCGCGCCGATGTCCTCGACCTGAAAACCGGCGCGTTCGCGCAGCGTGGAGTGCCGGCCGTCGCAGCCCACCACGAGGTCGGCGCGGATATCCAGATCGCCGTCGGGCGTCTTGGCGCGCAGGCCGACAACGCGGCCATTGTCTTCGATGAGGTCGGTCGCCTCACTCAGCATGCGTAAATCGAAGGTCGCATAACGCCGGCCATGCGCCGCGATGAAATTCAGGAAATCCCATTGCGGCATCAGCGCGACATATTTGCAATGGGTCGGCAGATGCGTGAAATCGGCGAGCGTGATGACCGTGTCGCCCACCTGGCCGCTCAAATGGTCGACACGCGAATGCGGCAGCTTAAGGAATTCGTCGATCAGCCCGAGTTCGACCATCAGTTCGAGCGTCGAGGGGTGGATGGTGTCGCCGCGAAAGTCGCGCAGGAAGTCCTTGTGCTTTTCCAGCACGACCACCGGCACGCCGGCGCGCGCCAACAGGAAGCCGAGCATCATGCCGGCCGGACCGCCGCCGGCGATGCAGCAGGTGGTGGTGATAGATTGCGTCGTCATGGGTGGCAACCTAGCCAACCGCTCGTCCCCGCGAAAGCGGGGACCCAGCTGAGAGTCAGTGCTGGATTCCCGCTTTCGCGGGAATGAGCGGAGAAGCTCCCCGCTACGCCTGCTTCTCCGGCGTGCGCACCACCAAGCCGTCGAGCTCCTCGGTCACCTTGATTTGGCACGACAGTCGCGAATTCGGACGCACGTCGTAGCCGAAATCGAGCATGTCCTCTTCCATCGGTGACGGCTCGCCGGTCTTCTCGCGCCAGGCCTCCTCGACATAGACGTGGCAGGTGGCGCAGGCGCAGGCGCCGCCGCATTCCGCCTCGATGCCGGGAATATTGTTGCGGATCGCGCTCTCCATCACGGTGGAGCCGGTTTCGGCTTCGACTGTACGCGCGGTTCCGCCGGAGTCGATAAAGGTGATTTTCGGCATGGATAGGCTGAAGTGAAGGACAGGATTGCGCCGGAAGTGGCGCGGGACGGGCGTCTCTATATAGGCATTCCCGCGCTAGCGCTACCCTGCGGCCGACGCGGTCAACCGGCCAGCATGTCGGCGATGGCCGCGCGCGCCTGGGCCACGGCCTGCGCCAGCTTAGCGATCGCGGCGCGCCGCGCGTCGGGTTGCACCGCCCGCTCGACCGCCGCGGCCGCTTCCGCCACGCCGATAGCGCCGAGCCCGGCCGCCGAACCTTTCAGCGTATGGGCGAGCGCGGCGACCGCGCCACTCCCCCCCGATCGCATGCGCTCAAGCAGCAGCACCGCCTGGCGGTCGAACAGTTGCAGAAGTTCGCGCTCCAGGGCGCCATCGCCGAAGGTCATGCGAGACAGATGGGCGCGGTCGAAGGCCGTCTGCGCCGGAGGTGCCGGCACCGGATCCGATTCAAGCACTTTCACCGCGATTGGCGCCATGATGGTCCGTCTCCCGCGCGCTCCATCCATGGCAGTCTGCCGCCGGACCGGCCAAGCCGGGGTAAATGCTTAGCCGCCGACCCTCCCCGGCGGCCATGCGATTGCGATTGCTGGTTAAGGCGGCCGTAACTGCGGCGGCAAATCTGCGGTCGATGGCCGACCGATGGCCGCATCGCGGCCGTATTTCGGCAGCCATGATGCGCCTACCACTGCCCCGGGCCGTTCATCGGCTACCGTGCGGACCCGAGGCGCGTTAACGATGATTAAAATCTGCTTACCGCCGTAGTTCTATTCGCTTAGTCAAAGCGATAGGATGGGCCGCGGCGGTATCCGGGTCCGAAAATTGCAGCGAAAGCGACGTGTGGAGGCGTGCGTGCGGCGCGCCTGCATCCATCGCTCCGGTTGCATGAGGACGGGGCTGATTGGGCGGTGCCGCGGCGATAGTGCGGCGTAACGACGAGGCGACGACCGAAATGGCGAATATCCCCCAGAAGGCAAAAGACCCGACCGAAGAGGCGCTCTCGGCCATCGAGGAAGCCCTCAGCATCCGGCCCACCGAAGCCCGCCCCGCCCCACCAGTCACCCCGCCTCTGCCGCCCTCCGCACCGTTCCCCGCCGTACCCGAGCGCGACGCCGGCAAGGCCGCCCCGCCGGTCACCGCGGACCTGTTCCACGCCCCCCCGCAGGACGAGGGCGAAGCCGAAACGGCGATCCCGCGCCAAGCCGCCAATGACGACCGCATCGCGGTCGGCCAAATCCTGCAGACGCTCGGCCGCCGACCGTCGCGCGCACCTTTTGTCCTCGCCACGATTGCGACCCTGGTCTGGGCCGTGCTCGTGCTCGCCGGCAGCTATCTCTACAGCCCCGACCTCGCCGCCCTGTTCGGCAATCCGCACACCGTGCTGCTCACCGGCGCCGCGCTGGCCGCCGGCATCGGCGTGCCCGCGATGTTCTTTTATGTGCTCGCCCACCTGTTCACGCGCGCGCAGGACATGCGCATCGTCGCGCAATCGGTGGCCGAAGCCGCCATCCGCTTCGGCCAGCCGGAGACCACGGCCAACGAGTCGGTCGTGACCGTCGGCCAGGCCATCCGCCGCGAGGTCGCCGCCATGGGCGACGGCGTCGAGCGCGCGCTGGCGCGCGCCGCCGAATTGGAAGCGCTGGTGCATATCGAAGTGTCGGCGCTCGAACGCGCCTACAACAACAATGAAGTGCGCATCCGCGACCTGCTGGCCCAGCTCACCCATCAGCGCGAGACCCTGGTCAACCAGGCCGAACAGGTGCGCAACGCCATCGCCAGCGTGCATCTCGATCTGTCGCGCGACATCACCTCGGTCGGCGATCTGGTCGCCGACAAGGTCAACGAAGTCGCGCAGCACGTCGCGCAAAAGCTGACGGAACGCGGCGAGCACATCACGCTCGCGCTCGGCCATGCTGGCGATTCTATGATCGCCGCGCTGGGCGACCGCGGCTCCAGCCTGCTCGAACGGCTCGAGCACGCCAGCGACCACACCACCAGCGCCATCAATGCGGCGAGCGACCGGCTCACCGAAAGCCTCAAGTTCAAGACCGATACGGTGCACGCGGAATTCGCCCAGCTCGCCGACGCGCTGCAGCACACCTTGAGCACCCGCCTCGACCACTTGACGCAGACCTTCGACGCGCACGCCTCCGCCACCGTCGACGCAATGGCCGCCCGCTCGCACGAGTTCACCGCCGCTTTCAACGACACCACGGCGGGGCTGGCCGAGACCATCACCGTGCGCGCCGAGGAGGCGCACGCCACCCTGCGTTCGACCGGCGACTCGCTGGTCGAGGAACTCGCGCTGCGCGGCAGCGACGTGGTCGGCAAGCTGGACCAAACCGGCAAGCGCATGGCCGAGGCCATCGCCGCGCGCGGCGAGGAAGCCACCGCCGCCCTGCGCACGACCGGCGACTCGCTGGTCGAGGAACTCGCGCTGCGCAGCAGCGACGTGGTCGGCAAGCTCGAGCAGACCGGCAAGCATGTGGCCGACACCATCGCCGCGCGCGGCGAGGACGCCAACAGCGTGCTGCGTTCCACCGGCGATGCGCTGGTCAGCGATCTCGGCCAGCGCGGCGGCGACGTCGTGGCCAATATCGAGCAGACCGGTTCGCGCGTGGCCGACGCCATCGTCATGCGCGGCAATACCGCGGCCGAGACCTTCCGCGACCGCGCCGACAATCTGGTCGCAACCATCGATACGCGCAGCGAGGCGCTCGAGGCGATGCTGGCGGCGCGTATCGCCGGCTTTGAAGACCTGTTCAACCGCAACGGCACCGAGCTGTCCGAAAAGGTCGCCCGCGAGGCCACCACGCTGGGCAGCCTGATCGTGCGCCACCTCACCGAGTTCGACCATGTCGTGAAGACCTATGGCGGCGAGTTGACCGAACGGCTGGCCGCGCGCACGCATGAGGTCTCCGAGGCCATGCGGCTCTATCTCGACAGCTTCGACACCCGCGTCAGCGCCCGTAGCGAGGAGCTTTCCAGCACGCTCGAGCGCCGCCTGACGCTGTTCGAGGAATTGCTCGGCGGCCGCATGACCGACATTGCCCGCACCCTGGGCGAAGGCGGCAAGGAAGTCGTGGTCGCGCTCGACCGGCGCGTCGGCGAACTGGCCGACACCATCAACGAACGCGGCACGGAGGCGGCGGAGCAAATCGCCGCGCGGGCGACCGAGATCGACCGCATCCTGGGCGGCCGCGCGACCGAAGTCGCCGATACGCTCGATGCCCGCATCGGCCGTTTCGAAGATTTGCTGATCGGCCGCACCGAGGCGGTCACCGAGCACGTCACCAACCGCACGCAGCAGGCGGCCGACGCCATGCACGCGCGCATGGAGCAGCTCAGCAACGTCATCAAGGTCAATTCCGAGCAGGCCGAACGCTCGCTCGGCGCGCTCGCCTCCTCCACCAGCGAAGCCATCCGCGCCAGCGCCAGCGAAGCGCAGCAGGCCCTTTTGTCGACCGGCGACGAGGTCGCGCGCGGCCTCACCGCCAAGACCGGCGAAATCGTCACCTCGGTCGGCCAACACACCCGCGAACTGGAGACCCTGCTCTCCGAGAAGAGCGGCAGCGTGCTCGCTTCCATCACCGAAAAGGGCGAGATTTTCGCGAGCCAAATCGGGCGCGCCACCGAGCAGGCCATGTCGGAGATCGAGCAGAAGAGCCTCGCCTTCACCCGCTCGATGATGGAAAACTCGACGGAAATCTCCCGCCTGGTCAACGCGGCCGGCGAGAACGCCGCGGGCTCCGTCGCGCGCACGCTCGGGGATTTGCGCGACACCGCGCAGCAGGCGATCGCCGAATCGAAGGAGACCGCGACCGCCGCGGTCACCGAGATGATGGAGACGCACAATATGCTGCGCTCCGACGCGACCGCGCTGTTCTCGCGCCTGCGCGAAGCCAACCTGCTGCTGCAGGAAGTGCTGTCGTCCTCGCACGAGAGCATGAGCGCGCTCGAGAACACGCTGATGACGCGCGTCTCCGACTTCGTCAGTTCCATGCAGGACGTCGCCGCCTCGACCGGCGCGGCCACCGACCGGGTGGAAGCCAATATCGGCAATTTCCGCGCGGTGACGGGCCAGGTGCTGTCCGATCTCGGCCAGATCGCCACCCAGTTCGACGCGCATGGCCGCGCGCTGGCGCAAGCCGCCGACCTGGTCGAGCGCAGCAACCAGCGCGCCGAAGGCAGCGTCGGCGAGCGGCGCGCGCAGCTTGAGGAATTGATCGGCACGCTCGATCAGCGCTCCGACGATCTCGCGCAGCGGCTCAAGCGCTTCTCCGAACTGCTCGACGATTCACTCGAAGCGGCCGCCGGCCGCGCCCGCGAAGTCGCCCGCGTCGTCTCGGAGTCGAGCAGCGAGGGCGCACGCGCCATCAGCGAGCAGGTCGACAATGCCCGCCAGCAGGCCGAGGAGATCGCCCGCCTGGTCACGGCGTCGAGCGCGGAAGGCAGCCGCGCGCTTAGCGACCACTACCGGCAGGTGCGCGAGCAGACCGAAGACGTCGTGCGCATCGTCGCGCAAACCGGCGCCGACAGCGCCCGCGCCATCGCCGAGGAATACGATCGCGTGCGCGAACAGACCGAAGAGGTCATGCGCGTCGTCGCGCAGACCGGCAGCGAAAGCGCGCGCACCATTGCCGAGCAGTATGCGCGCGTGCGCGAGGAAGCCGAGGCCGAGCGCCGGCGCGCGGCCGGCGCCATGCGCGACATCTTCGAGCAGAGCATCGGAGATACCCAGACGCTGTTCTCCGACGCCAACGAGCGCTTCGCCGAGACGTTGCGCGGCATGAAGCAGATGGCGCTCGAAATGCAGCGCGAGCTTGAAGAGACGCGCGCCGAGCTGCGCCGCGGCGTGTTCGATCTGCCGCAGGAGACCGCCGAAAGCGCTGCGCAGATGCGCCGCGTCATCGTCGATCAGATCGAGGCGCTGGCCGAGCTCAACCGCATCGTCGCCCGCCACGGCCGCAATCTCGACTCGGTCGAGCCGGTGCGGCGCGCGCGCGAGGAGACCGCGTCGGCCGTCGCGAGCGTGCGCGCCGAACAGCCGCGCATCGAGCCCGCTCCGCGCGCCGAGATCCCGCGCCCGGCGCCGCCGCGCGCGAGCGACGTCGCCGCCTCCTTCGCGCCCGCCCCGCGCCGCGCGGCTGCGGAGCCCGCGCCGCTGACGCAGGCGGTACCGGCGCCTCCCGGCGGCGGCTGGCTCACCGACCTGCTCAATCGCGCTTCGCGCGACGAGGGCGAGCCGGTGCGCGACTATCCGCGCGCGAGCGGACGCGAGAGCGCCCGCGAAGCGCCGCCGCGCACGAGCGACGAGCGCTCGGCGCGCCACTCGATCGAGTCGCTCGACTCGCTCTCGGTCGATATCGCGCGCATGATCGATCACGATGCCGCGGTCGATCTGTGGGACCGCTATAAGCGCGGCGAACGCAACGTGTTCACGCGCCGGCTCTATACGCTGCAGGGCCAGCAGGCCTTCGACGAAATCCGCCGCAAATACCGCGCCGACCGCGAGTTCAAACAGACGGTCGACCGCTATATCGGCGAGTTCGAGCGCCTGCTCGAGGAAGTATCGCGCGACGACCGCGGCCAGGTGGTCGCACGCACCTACCTCACTTCCGAGACTGGCAAGGTCTACACCATGCTGGCGCATGCGGCCGGCCGCTTCGACTGAACGACCGTCGCAAGTTGACTAAAAATCGGGCGGCCTCGCGTGGCGAGGCCGCCTTTTTTATGTATCCCGGTGCCGGGAGCAAAATTTAGGTTTGCCAGCGGCGGCCGTGTGGCCGATAGTAGCCCCGCTAACGGCCACCGCTGTGGGGCGATGCCGAAGGCCAAAAACACTGACAGTGAACTGAAGTTCAATCGCCGCTACGGCGACAACTGCAGAAATTTTCCGCCGATAAAAACAACAAGAGGCGGAGCGGAGGGAAACGTCGGCGCCGACGAGCGCCATTTGTGAATAGGCAATCTGGGAGGATAAGCCATGCTCACGCGTGCAGGTTCGGCACGTGCGTTTCACGCACGCAGCCTTGCGACATTTTCGGCACGTGCGCTCCGCGCACGCGCCGTCGGTGCGGTGGCCTTTGCCGCTGCTACATTCGCAGTCATCGGGTTTTCCGCCGCACCGGCATGGTCGGCGCCAAAGGACATCAAATGGGGCACCGGCCCGGTCGGCTCGTCCGGCCATAAGGCTCTCGTGGTGCTTGCCGACGTGCTCAGCAAGGAGGTGCCGGAACTACGCATCTCCGTGCTGCCCTATCCCGGCGCCGTCGGCACCGTGAAGGCCTTCGCGACCGGCGAGATCAACGGTTATTACGGCTCCGACGTCGCGCTCAAGGAGTTCAAAGCGGACAACGGCCGCTTCAAGGGCTTCAAAGCGAACGTCAAGATCCAGCCGGTTCAAACCTTCTGGTGTTACACGCTCGATGTCGGCCTCGCCATCAACGCGAGCGACATGGGCTCGATCAAGACCTGGCACGATCTCACCGGCAAGGACGTCTATACCGGCCCGCTGCCGTTCGATACCCGCAAGCATCTCGAAAACGCGATGGCCGCGATCGGCGTCAAGCACGTCTACAAGCAGGTCGATCTGTCCACCGCCGGTTCGCAACTCGCCTCCGGCCGGATCAAGGGCATGATCATCTACGCCGCCGGCGGCAAGACCCCGGCGCCGTGGATCTCGGAGGCTTCGCTCGCGGTCGATTGGGCAGCGCTCAATCCGAGCGCGGATGAGCTCGCGCAATTGAAGGCGAAGGGCTTCGCCACCGAGCAGGTGCCCGCCACCAATTTCCATCAGAAGGGCGGACACGTGAAGGACATCACGCTGCTGCCGTTCTATTGGGGCTTCGACCTCGGCATGGACATCTCGGCCGACGAAATGGTCAAGGTGCTGAACGTGATCGAGAAGCACGCCGACGAACTCGCCAAGCTCGACCCGAGCTTCACGCAGATCGGCGGCGGCAAGATGGCGGCGTTCCAGAAGCAGGCGCTCGAGTCGACCTGGAACCTGGTGCCGATCCATCCGGGCCTCGCGAAATGGCTGAAGGCCAAGAACATGTGGGACAGCAAGTGGGATTCCAACGTCGCCAAGGCGACGATGTGAGACCCTGACCGATCGCGTCCCGCTTGAAACCGAGGCGAGCGCCGTCAAGGCGCCCGCTTCGCATAAGCCAATGTCACCGACGGATCCGCCATGACCGACGCCACCAGGCCGGATTTCCGGCCGCCGCTCGCGCTCAACGTCATCTATTACGCGGCCTCGATCGCCTTCTTCCTCTACATGTTCTCCTACTATTGGACCGGGATCGGCGGGCCGACGCTGCTTGCCATGGGCATGATCCCGATCACGTTCTGCCTGTTCACGCTGCAATCGCTGCGGCTCAATGATTTCTACCCGCGCCTGCCGCCCGCCGCGAACTACCTGATCGCGGCGGCCTATTGTTTGTTCTCGCTCTATTGCGCCTGGTACATGAACTCAAATTACATCGCGCTCGGCGAGGAGCGCGCCGGCGCGCCCGACACGCAGGATCTGATCGTCGGCGGGTTGATGGCGCTTTTGATCATCGAATACGCGCGCAAACGCCACATGCCGCTGTTCGTCCTCAACATCGTGCTCGTGCTCTACGCGGTCTACGGCTATCTGGTGCCCGGCATGTTTTATCACGCCGGCCTGAGCTGGACGCGCGTCATCAGCGCGAGCAGCGTGGAGATGGAGACCGGCATCTTCTCGCGCCTGCCGCAGATCGCGCTCACGGTGATCGGCTCGTTCCTGCTGGTCCTGAGCCTGCTACGCGGATTCGGCTGCGTCGATTCGCTGCTACGCGCGACCAAGCGGGTGGCGCTGCGCTCGCCGCACGCCATCCCGCAATCGGCGGTGTTTGGTTCGATGGCGATCGGCACGGTGAGCGGCTCGGGCGCCGCCAATTCGATCACGGTCGGCAGCGCCACCATCCCGGCCATGATCAGCGCCGGCCTGCCGCCGGCGACCGCGGCCGCGATCGAGAACGCGTCATCGATGGGCGGCCAGTTGATGCCGCCGGTGATGGGGATCGCCGCCTTCCTGATGGCCGAGTTTCTCGGCGTCGACTATTTCGACGTGGTGGCGCGCGGCTGGGTGCCGGCCTTGATCTATTACATTTCGGTATCGCTGTCGGTCTATCTGCTGGCGACCTTCTATCACACCCACATGGTCATCGACCGCAACGCCAAGGGCCTCGGCTGGCGCGACCGCGTCAATATCGGCGCCTTCGTCTTCGTGGTCGGCGGCCTGGTGACGCTGATGTCGACCATCTTCCTGGCGCCGATGTTCGCCGCGCTCTACATGTTTTGCGCCACGGCCGTCGGACTGGTCGCGATCCATGTCGGCGGCCTGATCAAGACCGGCCAGTTTTCATTGAGCGCCTTCATCCGGCCGCTGCAACGTTTCCTCGATTCCTACATCGACATGATCGCCGACATCTCCTTGCTGCTGGCAACGCTCTCGATCATGACCGGCGCGCTGGTGATCACCGGCGTGCCGACCAAGCTCGGCGCGCTGCTGGTCGACGCCGCCGGCGTCAATCTCGCGGCCATGGTCGGCATGGCCTTCATCTTCGGCGCCATCCTCGGCATGGGCCTGCCGCCGGCGCCGGTCTATATCCTGGTGGCGATCGTGATCGCGCCCGCCTTCATGAAAGTGGGCGTCAATCCCTGGGTCGTGCATTTCTTCGCCTTCTTCATCGGCGTGTTCGGCGAACTGACGCCCCCGACCTCGATCACCGCCGCCATCACCTCGAAGATCGCCAATGCCTCGTTCTATGTGACGCTGTGGCGCTCGGTGCAGATCTGCGTATCGCTGTTCACGCTGATGGTCGCCGTCTTCGTGCATCCGGAGTTGGTGATAAAGCCGGGCATCGACCAGATGGGCGCGGCCTATCTGGTGCTCGTCTCCACCGTCGGCATTACGTTCAGCCTGCAGGCCACCTATTCGGAAACGCGCAGGGTGGATCTTGCCGTGCGCGGCGCATTGGCGGCGATGGCGCTCTATATCCTGCTGTCGTTCAACGATGTGGCTTCGACGCTGCTGTCGTTCGTGGTGCTGGCGATCGTTGCCTATTGGGTCGTCTATCGCCGAAAGATCGTGGCCGGCGCGCCGCCGCCGACGGTCGAACTCAACCAGGCCCTGACGACAGGGCCCATCGACAATGCTCCGCTTGGCCGCATGAGCTGAACGCACGACCGCGCAACCCGGCCAGCGTGGGCGGTCACACCACCCGTGCCGCCCACAACACCAGTTCACTCGCCGCCTTCACAAAGGCTTGGTTGATCGCGGCGATGGCGTCCGGCCCCTGCACGCTCTCTGCCGGCGCCGCCACATGAAACACGCGCGCGGCCACGATGCGGCCGCTGCGCTGGTCCACGATTTTGGCCGCGATCTCCACCACCGCCGCGCCGTCCGTCACCGACATCTCGAAGGCGCGCAGTTCGGTGCGCAGCACGAAATCGGCAGCGATGTTGTCGCTCGGGCTGCCGACCGCGTGCAGCCAGCTCGCATTCTCGAACGACTGGATGAGCCGCGCCTGCATCAGCCGCGGCAGGCGGTCCTCCCATTGCACGCCCGAAAGCCGGGCCGCTTCACCGGGTGCGGGCCGTATCACGACCGCGGTGCCATCGAACGGCCCGAGCACGCTCGGCTCGACGATCACCAATTGCCCGCGCGCGGGCCCTGGATGGCGCGGAAAGCGCTTGGCGGCGGCGAGATCGTAAGCGACGGGGGTCGGCGTAAACAGGCCGGCGACGCTCGCGCAGCCGGCGAGCGACAACGCCAGGGCCGCCGCCGCGACAAACCTGATTGTGAGGGAACGACGCCCCAGACGCAGACGAGTCACGCCCTGTTATCCTTCACGCCCGCGCCAATCCGCACGCGGCCGGCACGGTAGCATCTTATGGCGCTCGGCGCACCACGCCGCCGGCAAAAAGAAGAAGGCCGTCAGCGTCGCCCGCTGTAGGCGGGCAGCGACGAGCTGTTGCTGCCGCTGCCGCCGAAGATCAGGCGGCTGGGATCGCGGTCGAGATTTTCCACCGCCCGGTTGATGGTCGAAAGCGTGCGCTGCGCATTGGCCGTCAAAGCGTCGAGCTGACGCGAGCCGTTGGCGGTCAGCTTGTTGACCCCCACGGTGATCTCGGCGGTGCGCTTGTCGAGATTGTCGGCGAGCTGCTTGATCGATCGGGCCGCCTCGCTGAGCTCGCCGCTCTTGCCGTCCGGCCCCGCGGCGAGGTTCTGCAGGCCTTCCGCGATCTTGTCGATGCGTTCGGAATTGCGCGCCAGCACGGCCGCGAACTGGTCGATGCTGGCGAGCGTGCTGTCGATGTGTTCGGAGTTCTTCGCCAGCGTGCCGGCGAACTTGTCGATGTTCTCGACCGCGCTGTGCACGACCTTCTGGTTCTCCGCCAGGAAATCGTCGAGCCGGCGCATCACGTCGCGCGCGGTCTGCGTCACATCGGCGGTAGCGCCGGGCGGCGCGATCAGCACCGGCGGATTGTCCTTGCTGCCGGTCAGCACCGGCGAGGACGGATCGCCGCCCTTGAGCGCGAGCGAGGCGATGCCGGTCAGGCCCTGGAATTCCATGCCGACTTCGGTGTCCTTGTGCAGCGGCACCGACTTGTCGATCGAGACGGTCGCGACCACCTGCTGCGGCTTTTGCGGATTGAGCGCGAGGCCGGTCACCTCGCCGACGCGAATGCCGTTGAACAGCACGCTGCCGCCGGTGCGCAGACCGGACACCGAGCCGTCGAACACGACGCGGTAGACCGCGCGCTCGCCGGTGCCGCCGACGTTCTGGAACCAATAGACAAATCCGAACGCGCCCACCAAGACGGCAAGCGCGAACAGCCCGATCATCACGTAATTCGCCTTGGTCTCCATTCGCTCTTCCTTGCTCAGGCTGGCGCGTGGGCCGACGCGCCGCCGTCCGCCGCCGGTACTACCCGCGAACGCTTGCCGTGGAAGTAGGCATGCAACCACGGGTGCGTCGACGCCAGCATGGTCTCCATGGTGCCCGCCGCAATCACCTTGCCGTCGGCCAGCACCGCGATGCGGTCGCAGACCGTGTGCAGGCTGTCGAGGTCGTGCGTTACCATGTAAACGGTGATGCCCAAAGTGCGCTGCAGGGTGGCGATCAGCGTGTCGAAATCGCCGGCGCCGATCGGGTCAAGGCCCGATGTCGGCTCGTCGAGGAAGACAATCTCAGGATCGAGTGCGAGCGCGCGCGCGAGGGCGACGCGCTTGGTCATTCCGCCGGAAAGTTCGGAAGGAAATCTCTCCAGCACGCTGGCATCGAGCCCGACCATTTCGAGCTTGGCCACCGCCAGTTCGTCAAGCAGGCGCTGCGACAGGTTGAGGTATTCACGCACCGGGAATTGCAGGTTCTCGCGCACGGTGAGCGAGGAGAACAGCGCGCCCTGCTGGAACAGGATACCCCAGCGCCGCTCGACCGCGTGCCGCTCGGCGTCCGTGGCGGTGTCCATGTCCTGCCCGAACACCTTGATGGTGCCCGACCGCTTCGGCAAAAGACCGATAATGGTGCGCATCAAGACCGATTTGCCGGCGCCCGAGCCGCCGACGAAGCCCAGGATCTCGCCGCGATAGACGTCGAGATTGACGCGGTCGAGCACGACATGGTCGCCGAAGGCGACCACCACGTCGCGCGCCTCGATCACGGTTTCCCTGCCGTTGCCGCTTGCCATCGCTCACATCCCGATCGACGCGAAGAAGATGGCGAAGAAGCCGTCGAGCACGATCACCAGGAAGATCGATTCCACCACCGAGGCGGTGGTCTGCAAACCCAGCGATTCCGCGCTGCCCTTCACCGACAAGCCCTCGATGCAGGCGACCACGCCGATCACCAGCGCCATGAAGGGCGCCTTGATAATGCCGACTTTGAACGTGTCGAGACTGATCGCCTCGCGCAAACGCGACAGGAAGATCTCGGGATCGATCCCGCCATAGAGCCAGGCGACCAGGCCGCCGCCATAGAGCGCGGCCATGGAGCCGAGGAAGGTGAGGATCGGAACGCCGATGATCAGCGCCAGAATGCGCGGCAGCACCAGCACCTCGATCGGGTCGAAGCCCATGGTGCGCAGCGCATCGATCTCCTCGCGCATCTTCATGGAGCCAAGCTCGGCGGTGTAGGCGCTGCCGGAGCGGCCGGCGACCATGATGCACACGATCAACACACCGAGCTCGCGCAGCACCAGGATGCCGACCATGTCGACCACATAGATGTCGGCGCCAAATTTGCGGAAATGGAAGATACCTTGCTGGGCGATGATGCAGCCGACCAGGAACGTGATCAATAAGACGATCGGCACGCCGCGCCAGGCCACATTGTCGAGCTGATGCACCATGGCGGTCAGCCGCAGCCGGCGTGGATTGACCACCACGCGCACCAGCGCCACCGCCAGCGCGCCCATCATATTCACAAAGGCGCCGAGCGAGCCCCCGATGCCGGAGATGTTCTGTCCGATGGCGGCGAGCGCCGCGACGATCCGGTTCGAACCGCGCCCCTGGCCCTCCTCCAGCTTGACGTGATGCACCTCCTCGACCAGCTTGCGGTAGTCTTCTTTCAGCCCGGTGACCTGGGTATCGCAGCCGCGCGCCGAGAAGGCGCGCACCAGCCGCTCCAGGAGCCAGGCCCCGAACGTGTCGAGCCGCTCCACCTGCCCCATATCGATGGCGACACGCTTAACCGCCTCGTAGCGGCGCGTGGCGCCGTCGATCTGGCTTTCCAGCCGCCGCGCATTACCGGCGGTCCAGGCGCCGGCGCCGGCGAGCCGGAGCCGGTCGCCGTCGGCCATGACTTCGAGCAGTGTGTCGACGCTCACTGTGCAGCTCCGACCGATGCATTGAGCCCAAACGGCTCGGCTACCACGCGCCATACTTGACCCAGGCGGTGGAACAAGTCGAGGGTTTGGCGGATCATGACGCCCATGAATCTCCCCAGCCCCCTCACGCTCACGGTCAACGTCGAACGCTGGCCGATTCTCGGCTCATTTGCCATCAGCCGCGGCGCCAAGACCGAGGCTGCGGTGGTGGTCGCCGAATTGGGCGATGGCAAGGCGGTTGGCCGCGGCGAATGCGTACCCTACGCCCGCTATGGCGAGAGCGTCGAGAGCGTGACCGCCGCGATCGAGGCGCTGCGGGAACCGCTGGCGGCGGGCCTCTCGCGCGAGGCGCTGCAGACGGCCATGCCGGCGGGCGCCGCACGCAACGCGCTCGATTGCGCGTTCTGGGACCTCGCCGCCAAACAAACGGGGCAACCCGTGCACGCGCTGGCGGGCCTGCCCGCACCGCACGCGCTGACGACGGCGTTAACCATATCGCTCGCTTCTCCCGCCGACATGGCCGCGGCGGCCGCCAAATCCGCGCATCGCGCCCTGCTCAAGGTCAAGCTCGGCAGTACAGGCGATGACGCGCGCATCGCCGCCGTGCGCGCCGCGGCGCCGCGCGCCACCCTGATTGTCGATGCCAATGAAGGCTGGAACGAGGGCAATCTCGCCGCCAACCTGGCTGCCTGCGCAAATGCCGGCGTCGTGCTGGTCGAGCAGCCGCTGCCGGAGCGCGCCGACGCAGCGCTCGCCGACATCGCACGGCCAATTCCGGTCTGCGCCGACGAGAGCGCGCATGACCGCCGCTCGCTGCCCGCGCTCGTCGGCAAATACGATGCGGTCAATATCAAGCTCGACAAGGCAGGCGGATTGACCGAAGCGCTCGCCATGGCCGCCGACGCAGAGCGGCTCGGCCTCACGCTGATGGCGGGTTGCATGGTGGCGACTTCGCTCGCCATGGCGCCGGCCGTGCTGCTGGCGCAGCGCGCGCAATTCGTCGATCTCGACGGGCCGCTCCTGCTCGCGCGCGACCGTCCGCACGGGCTGACCTACCACGACAGCCTGGTCGAACCGGCGGCTCCCCGCCTGTGGGGGTGACCCTTCCGTCACGCCCGAAGCGCGCCGGTAAGCGGCAGCGGCATTGACCTCGATCAAATGCGGACAGACCGATGCGTGTAGGAATGGCACCATGCTGCCGTTCGACCGCGTGCCAAGTCCCGTCCCGAACGGGTCCAAGATCGCCGAGCGCCTGCTCGCGCATGCGCGCCTGTGCCGGCAGATCGCCGATGCGGCCGTAAGCGAGGATGTAGCGCAGGAGTTCGAGCGACTCGCCGACGAATGTTTGCGCGCGGCCGCCGAACTCAATCCCGGCGACGCATCGCAAAGTTAAGATTCCAGCCATTTTAACAAGCCACGCGCGTTGCGGACGGCGCGCCCGCTATTCCGTGCTTTCTTTGCGGTGCAAAAAGTTCCCCGGCAAAGTTCCCTGAGTTCCACGCAAATGATTGAAATTATTCACGATTTTTACCAAACCTTTCATTAAATAAGTCTTCACCTTTCGCTCTCGATTCGCTTAGACTGCAAATAACATGAGCGGATCGCACATCGCGCATCCGCCAGCGACGGGGACGGGTATGAAAATTCGGGGACTGCTTCTGCTTTGCATCGGCCTGTTCGCCGCATGCGCCACGACCGTGACGCCGGCATCCGCGACCATGTATATCAGCGAGGATCGCGGCGGTCAGATCGGACAATATCTGCAAAACTTCGCCGCGGTGCGTTCGTCCGGCGAGCGCGTGGTGGTCGACGGCAACTGCCTGTCGGCCTGCACGCTCTTGCTCGGTGTCGTTCCGCATAACCGCGTTTGCGCCACCGGCCGCGCGCGCTTCGGCTTCCATGCCGCGTGGATGCCGGATGCCATGGGCCGTCCGGTCACCAGTTCGATGGGTACGCAGGCGCTGTGGCGGGTCTATCCGGCTTCGGTGCGGCGCTGGATCAATCGGCACGGCGGCTTGTCGCGCCACATGATCTATCTGCAGGGCCGCGATCTCGCCGGCATCATTCCGAGCTGCGACCAGGCGACGCGGCAAGCCGGCGTCGGCTCAAGCCGCCGTCACGCGTCCCGCACGCTGCGCTATCAGAGCGCAGAGGCCGCCAGCTACGGCTATTGAGGCCATGGCGGCATAGCTCAAGGGGCCTGCCGCCTGATACAGCACGCCTGACAATGTCGTCGCCGCCGCCATGGCGGCGGCGAGCGCGATTGCAAGATAACCCTGCGCGGTGGCCGCCTGCCCTTTCGGAGCATGGCGCGCGAGATAGCTGAGCGCGCCGAGATGGGTGGCGCCGAAAGTCGCCGCATGCAGGACTTGCAGAAACGGTAGCGCGGCGGCCGGCGGATTGAAGGCCATCGCGCTCCAGCGCAGCGCGCCGCCGAACGCGCCGATCAGCAACAACCGCGTCGGCGTGATCGAAGGCGGCAGCCGCGCCGACAGCGCGAACAGCACGATCTCCGCGATCACGCCCAACGCCCACAGCGCGGCGATGGCGCTGCCATCGAGGCCCTCGCCGCGCCAAGCCAGCGCCGAGAAGCTGTAATAGACCGCGTGGCTCGCCTGGATCAGGCTCGCCGCCGCGATCACCGCAAGGAAAGCCTTGTCGCGCAGCAGGGGCTTCGCGGGCGACACGGGAGTCGTCACACGCGCGGCATCGCGCTCGAGCGGCTCCAGCATGACGGCGCTGAGCGCGGCCAGCACCATGCCGGCAAAGATCAGCCAGATCAGATGGCGCGCCGCGATCACATCGGTGGCAAAGCCGGCCAGGAACGTGCCGGCCACGAAGGCGGCGGAGCCCCACAGCCGCACCGGCCCATAGGCGCGCCCGCGCGCACTGAGGCCCCGCAGCGTATAGGTCTCGGTGATCGGCATGATCGGGGCATAGACCAGCGAGGCAAAAGCAAAGGCTGCGATGATCGCGGTCGCGCCTTGCGCGAGCCCGACCAGGAGATAGCCGGCGACGCTGAGCGCGCAGGCCAAAACGATCGCCTCGCGCAGCGCATCGCGGCGGTCGGCCAGCCGCGTCGCCAGCGGCGTGGCGATGATGCGCGCCAGCATCGGCACCGCCAACACGAAGCCGATCTCGTGCGCGTCCAGGCCTTTGGCCTTCAGCCACACGGGAAAGAACGGCAACTGAATACCATTCGCCGCGAATAGTGCCGCATAAAGACAGGCCACCCGCCATGCGAAGCCCGCTCGCATCTGGTGAACAACCGGCATTCCGGCACCGTCCTCGCTGGCCGAATCGATGGCGCTGATTGATAAACTGCGTCCCAAGGATTTGACATGGCGAACGAGCTTTCAGCACGCCCGCTCGACCCCGAGGCACCGAGCGAGGACGAGTATCAGGCGCTGTGTGAGGCGCTGTCGGCGAGCACGCGCGGCCGCGCCTTCCTCGCCGAATATGCCCGCCGCCAGCGCGCCGCCGATACCGCCATGCTGATGGCTGCAATGGAGCGGCTGGAAGGCCTGGTGCTCAACCAGCCGCCGCCACCACCGGAGCCCGTGCCGGACCCCGCCGAAGCCATGCGGGCGGAATTGCAGGCGCTGCTCGAGGAAATCCGCGTGGCGCAAAGGGCCAACGATGTCGGCGGGCTGACCGTGCAGGTGGCGCAGCTTGCGGCCATGATCGAGCAGGTGGAGCGAAGGCTCGAGACCATCGTGGCGCCGGTGGAGGAGCAGGCTTTTGTCGCCGACGCGGCCGTGGTACCGCCGGCACCGGCGGACGATGCCGCCGAGCCTGTGGCGGAGGCCGCGCCGGCCGAGTTTGTGAGCGAAGCTGTCGAAGAGGCGATGGCCGAACTCGAGCCTCAGCCCGCGACCGCGGAAGAGTTAGCGCCGGCGCAAGCGCAGACGTCGGGCATTCCGGAAGTCGGCTGGTTCGAACCGCCGGCGCGTGTAAGCCAGGCCGCGCCCCGCTCTTCGGCGGTGGCGCTCGCCATCGGCGCCGTGATCGAAGCCGCAGCGGCAACCGCCGATGACCCGGCCGCGCCCAAGGTCACCGTATACAAGGCCGGCACCATTCCGCCGCCGCCGCCCTTCGCCGGTGAGGATTTCGCGCTCGAACAGCCGGCGCGGCAGGCAGCACCGCGCGCCGACGCGCTCGCGCCAATCATGGCGCTGAGCGAGGAAGAGCGGCTGGCGTTGTTTACGTGAAGAAGCGCAAGGTGAGTAGCTGTGCGCTACCCACCGATTATCTTAGCGAACAGGTCCGCATCGACATTGCCGCCGGACAGAACGCCGACCACGGTCTTGCCCTGCACGTCGAGCTTATCCGCCAACAGCGCGGCGAGGCCGATGGCGCCGCCCGGCTCCACCACCAGCTTCAATTCCTCGAAGGCGTAGCGCACCGCGCGCTTGACCTCGTCGTCGGTCGCCACCAGCCCCTGCCCGATCAGGTCGCGCGTGATCGGAAAGGTCAGCTCGCCCGGCGTGCTGCTCAACAGCGCATCGCAGATCGAGCCGCTCATGCGCGGATTGCTCTCGCGCCTGCCGCTCTTGAACGAGCGCAGCGTGTCGTCGAAGCCTTCCGGCTCGACCGTGTAGAAAAGCGCCTGCGGCACTTTCGCTTTCACACCGAGCGCGATGCCGGCGGCCAACCCGCCACCCGACGCGCCTACCACCACGATGTCGGGCACAATGCCGCGCGCGGCCAGGTCCTCGACGATCTCGCGGCCGATAGTGCCCTGCCCGGCCACGATCAAGGGATCGTCATAGGGCGGCACCAGCGTGGCGTCGCGCTCCTTGACGATGCGCATCGCGATCGCCGTGCGGTCCTCCGTGTTGCGGTCGTAGAGCACGATCTCGGCGCCGAGCGCGGCGGTGCGCTGGCGCTTCAATAGCGGCGCGTCGGCCGGCATCACAATGGTCGCGCGCATGCCCATGAGGCGTGCGGCGGCCGCCACGCCCTGCGCGTGATTGCCGGAGGAATAGGCCACCACGCCCGCACCGCGGCGTTCCGGAGCGATCGACGAAATCTTGTTATAGGCGCCGCGAAACTTGAACGAGCCGGTGCGCTGCAGCGTCTCGGCCTTGAGAAACACGCGCGCGCTTAAGCGCTCGTCGAGCACCGGCGCGTTGATCAGCGGCGTGCGCACCGCGACGCCCGCAATGCGCTGCGCCGCAAGTTCGATATCGGCGGCGGTGGGCAGGACGACGGATTGTCCCATGAGCCAACGCTACGCGGGCTCCGGCGGATCGGCAATAAGAATTATGCGCGCCGGCCAATGTCGCCGGCGTCGTGCCCTAACGTGTTGAAAAGACCATGCGCGACGAACGGAAATCCCGGCTCACGCCGCCGCGCGCCGAAAACGCCGCGTGAAGCGCTTGAGCTTCTCCGGCATCGGCGCATGCGTCGCGGTCGCCACATGCTCGATGAAGATGCGCGCGCTCTCTTCCCACGTCATGGTCTCGGCAAAGTCGCGGCAGACGTCACGCGAGCACTCGAGCGCTTCGAGGCAGGCGCGCCGCAAGTCCTCGTCGAGCACGCCGACCGGCGCCTCGCCCATTACATCGCGCTGCGCCGGCGCCGGAAAGGAGGCCACCGGCACGCCGCTCGCCAGCGCTTCCAGCAACACCAGTCCGTAGGTATCGGTGCGGCTCGGGAACACAAACACGTCGGCCGCCGCGTAGATTTCCGCCAGCGCTTCGCCGTGACGCGCGCCGAGAAACACCGCGTCGGGATAGGCTTTGGACAGCGCGGCGCGCGCCGGGCCATCGCCGACCACGAGCTTGGTGCCGGGCAGATCGAGCGCAAGGAAGGCTTCCAGGTTCTTTTCCACCGCCACCCGGCCGACCGTCAGGAAGATCGGACGCGGCAGATCGAGTTTCGCTTCGGCACGCGGGCGAAACAGATTGGCATCGACCCCGCGCGACCAGAGCTTGACGTCGTGGAAGCCGCGCGCCGTGAGTTCGCTCGCGAGCGTCGGCGTCGCCGCCAGCACCGCCGCGCCCGGCCTATGAAAGCGGCGCAGCCAGACCCAGGCCAGTTCGGAGGTCCAGCGCTCCGGCATCGGCAGCCGCTCGGCGAGATAATCGGGGAAACGGGTGTGAAAGCTCGTCGTGAACGGCAGATTGCGCTTCATGCACAGGCGGCGCATGGCGTGCCCGAGCGGGCCTTCAGTCGCGATATGGATCGCGTCGGGGCGCGCGGCATCGAGCCGCCGTTCGACCGCGCCGGGTGCCGGCAGCGCGAGCCTGACTTCCGGATAAGTCGGCATCGGCACCGTATAGAAGGCATCGGGACTCAAGAACTCGATTTCCGCACCGAAGCCGGGCGCCTCGCGCGCGACCTGGCCGAGCGTGCGCACTACGCCGTTGACCTGCGGGTGCCAGGCGTCGGTTGCGACCAATATCTTCATGCCGCGGCCTGCCGCACGCCACCGGCTGCCGGCTCCGTCTCCGGAAGCGGCTCGAGGTCATGGCGGATTTGGGTCCAGGTGATGATCTCGAACTTGCCGTCGTGGCCCTCGGCCACCGCCGTGCAGCTTTCCACCCAGTCGCCGCAATTGATGTAGCGCAGGCCGTAATGGTCGTGGATGGCGGCGGTGTGAATGTGACCGCAGATCACGCCGTCGACGTTGTGATGCTTGGCCTCGGTGGCGAGCGCCTTCTCGAAGGCGCCGATATAGTTCACCGCGTTCTTCACTTTGTGCTTCGCCCATTTCGACAGCGACCAATAGGGCGCGCCGAACACGCGGCGGAACATGTTGAAGATGCGGTTGGCGGTGAGCGCGAAATCGTAGGCCTTGTCGCCCAGCAGCGCGAGCCAGCGCGCCTGCGTCACCACGAGATCGAAGATGTCGCCGTGCACGACCAAATAACGCTGTCCGTCGGCGCCGTCGTGAATGGCGTTCTCCTGCACCTCGATGCCGCCGAAATGGGTGCCGTAGTAGTTGCGCAGGAATTCGTCGTGATTGCCGGGAATGTAGATGACGCGGGCGCCCTTGCGCGCCTGACGCAGGACTTTCTGCACCACGTCGTTATGCGGCTGCGGCCAGTACCAGGAGGAGCGCAAGGCCCAGCCGTCCACGATATCGCCGACCAGGTAGATGGTTTCGGCGTCGTGATAGCGGAGAAAGTCGAGCAGCTTGTCCGCTTGGCAGCCGCGGGTACCGAGATGCACGTCCGAGATGAAAAGCGTGCGAAACCGTCGCGTGGCGTTGTCCGTCACGGCGCGGCGTTCCTCATGGCTTTATTCATGTACGCAATCATTAGCAGGCCCCCATTGCAGTTTTATGACAACGCCGACCTTCTTCTGTTTCGCCGCATTTCTTATTTTACGCCGCCGCCTGGCTGTGCCGCTCGGCGCGACGGAACCGCACCAGGGTGTAGACCCCGAATGGCTTCACCTTGCGCCGCTCGATCAGTTCGGCGCCGCCATGGTTTTCGGCCCAGGCGGCCAACCGCGCGAACGGAAATTCCGGTCGCAGGCCGAGCTTGCGCGCCTTTTCGGCCAGCAGACGCTCGACCGCGGCGGCAAGCCCGCGCTCCGAATAGAGGTGGTTAACGAGAATGATCTGTCCGCCCGGCTTGGTGACGCGGGCGCATTCCGACAACACGCGCTCGGGGTCCTCGACCAGCGTGATGACGAACTGGCCGACGACGCAGTCGAACGTCGCATCGGGGAAACTCATGTCGCCGGCATCCATCACCGCGAGTTCCTTGACATGCGGATAGCGGCCCGAATTCAGGCGCTCGCGCGCGCGCGCGATCATCGGCTCCGACATGTCGATGCCGGTGATCTCGGTCGAGGAGTCGTAGTCGTCGAAGGAGAGGCCGGTGCCGACGCCGATCTCGAGGATGCGCCCGCCCACTTCGCGCGCGGCGGCGGCGGCGGCGCGCCGGCCGTTGAGGAACACCGGGCCACACAAGGCGTCATAGATCGGCGCCCAGCGGGCATAGGCCTTTTCCATCACATCTTTGGCGGGATCCCGCTGCTGCAGCATCTCATTCCCTCGCGAATCAAGAACACCCCGTGTTCGCATGGGCCTAGCAAGCGTTTGCAACAGTTCAGCGACAGCGCCCTTGACGCCCCTTGCGCCGTCCCTACTCTGCCGGCCGAATGTCAGATCCCCGCCAATGAGGGCCTCATGAATCTTGGAATCGCCGGCCGCAAGGCCATCGTCTGTGCCTCGAGCCGCGGGCTCGGCAAGGCCTGCGCGCGCGCTCTGGCGGAAGCCGGCTGCGAAGTCGTCATCAACGGGCGCGACGCCAAGAAGCTGGAGGCGACCGCGGCCGAGCTGGCGAGCCTGGCCGGCACCAAGGTGATCCCGGTCGCCGCCGATCTGGCGACGCCCGAGGGCCAGGCGGCGCTGCTCGCCGCCTGTCCGCAGCCGGACATCCTGGTGAACAACAATGCCGGCCCGCCGCCGCGCGATTTCCGCGAACTGACGCGCCAGCAGATCATCGACGGCGTCATCGCCAACATGGTGGTGGCGATCGAGCTCATTCAAAAGGTGATCGACCCGATGAAGGAGAACAAGTTCGGCCGCATCGTCAACATCACCTCGGGCTCGGTGAAGATGCCGCTCGCCGGGCTCGACCTGTCGTCGGGCGCGCGCGCCGGGCTGACCGCCTTCCTCGCCGGCATCGCGCGCACGGTCGCCGACCGCAATGTCACGATCAACAATATCCTGCCCGGCGCCTTCGATACCGACCGGCTGAAAAGCGCGATCGGCTACGTCGCCAAGCAGAAGGGCATCTCGGATGCCGACGCGGCGGCCCAGCGCGCCGCCAGCATTCCGGCCAAGCGCTTCGGCGACCCGGACGAGTTCGGCGCGGCTTGCGCCTTCCTGTGCTCGGCGCAGGCCGGCTACATCACCGGGCAGAACCTGCTGATCGACGGCGGCGTGTTCAACGGCGCCTTCTGATTCGACATGTGCAAACAAAAAGGCCGGCGTCCCCGCCGGCCTTCGCGCTTCAGGATTCTTCTTCGCGCCTACTTGGTGATCAGCGCGGTCTTGGTCACCGGGGCGTCCCAGCGATATTTCAGCGCCGCCGAGATAATGTCGACATGGGCATCGACCGTGCCGATATAGGCGACGCCGTCGAACGACGGATTGCCCGGCACCACATTGATCGGGGTGTTCTTCACGAACAGGTGCGAATAGGCGAAGTCGAGCGACAGTTGCGGTGTCACGTCATAGGTGGCGCCCAGCGACAGCCAGATGCGGTCGTTGTCGGGCAAGAGTGGAACGCGCACGGCGTCGGTGATCGGCGATTTCTCGTAGCCGACGCCGCCGCGCACAGCGAGCTGCGGTGTCCACTGATATTCGGCGCCGAGCGAGAAGAACCAGCCGTCATCGTACTGGAAGGGAATCGCGACGGGCGTGCCCAGGATCGAGGTGTTGACGGTCGCAGTGCCGATGCGGCTCCAGTTGGTCCACTCGATCGTGCCGAGCAACGTCCATTGCGGACCGATCTTCTGTTTCAGGCCGAGCGACACGACGTCGGGCAGATCGAGGGTGGTGGAGACGTTCGGGTTCGAGAACGGTGCCAAGGGGCCGGTCAAGGTCAGGCTGCCGTCGATTTTCTGGTTGAGCTGCGAGCGATAACCGAGGCCGATGGTGGTGGTCGGCGTCGGCGTCAGCGTGACACCGGCGGTGAAGCCGTAGGACCAGCCGTTGCCGTCCAAGGTCGAATCCCCGAACGTCGGCCCCGCCAAGGTATAACCGCGATTCAAGGTGGCCTTGGCGTATTGGATCTGCACGCCGGCGCCGACGCTGATCCAGTTGTTGATCTTGTAGGCCAGGCTCGGTGCGAAATTATAAGACTTCAACGTCGTCTTATTCGCCGCATAGTCGCGTCCGGCCCACAGATCGGGGAAGGTCACCGACAGCCCGAAGGGCGAGTTGAGCGACAGTCCGGCCCACAGGTTGGGGTTGATCTGCCACGACAAATAGCCCGAAGGCACCAGGGCGTCATCCGCAGTATCGCCAGTGCCGCCAAGAGCAAAAAGGGTGGATCCGGCGCTCGGGTTGTTTTTGGCATAGGGGATGACGCCCGAGACCCCGATCTCGGTCTGGATGCCCGGCATCTGCGTCATCGTCGCCGGATTCCAGAACATCGACGACAGATCGCCGCCCGCGGCGGCACCGGCGAAAGCCGAGCCTTGCCAATAGGCGCTCTGCTCGCGCAGCGCGAAACCGCCGGCCTGCGCATCCACTGTCGCGATGGCCAAGAGGCCCAAGGCGGCGGCGCAGCGCGTGGAGCTCGCCAGACCAAGGTACCGCATCACGAAATCCCCCCCTGCTACGACACGCGCGCCGAGAGGCGCGGTTATTCAAGGTATCGTGATCAAGGAAGAGGCAGTCGACAACGGCGGCGGGGCAAGAAATCACGGAAATGGGAGCAATTTCCGAAAATTACGCGACCCTGTTGCCGCCGCGACACAGCGCGGCGTCCAGCCCGAACATTTACCGATTATCTTGACCGCTCAATAGCTTATGGCGCCCGGCCGGGCCCTCCGAGCCGCTCACGCCGCCACCTTCGCTGGGCGTGAATTCCACCCCGAGGCGGGTCGCGGTGCGCCAGATCACATGGCAAGGCAGCTTGAGATGGTCGCTGTTGATCACCAGCACGAAGTCGTCGGGAATGCCGACCGGGCTCACCACTTCGAGGCAAGCCCCCGATGGCGACAGGTTGCGCACCCGGCAGTCGATGGTCGCCGCCCGGTGGAAATTGATGCTGCCGGCCTTGAGCAGGCGGCGGCGCTGAACCTTGCGTTGCTCGCTCATGGACATCCTCTACGACATGCCCCTCCCGATAACCCTAGGACGCCCGACTTAGACATCGGTAAAATTGAACGCAAAAACACGCGGCCGTGCGCAACGGCACGTTAAGCATGGACGGCCGGTGCCGGCGCTATTGCTCGTTGCGCGCAAAGTCCGCATGATCGCGCGCGACCCGCCACTTAAGCGATCACGCACATATCGAGGACTAAAGGGGAGACCATCCATGAAGCTCGTCCGCTACGGCGCGCCCGGCCGCGAGAAGCCCGGCATCATCGGCGAGGACGGCAAGATCCGCGACCTCTCGCGCATCGTGAAGGACATCGACGGCGCGATGCTCGCTTCGGGCGGCCTCGCCAAGATCAAAAAGGCCAACCTGAAACGGCTGAAGCCGGTCGCCGGCAAGCCGCGGCTCGGCCCCTGCATCGGCGACGTGCGCAACTTCATCGCCATCGGCTTGAACTACTCCGACCACGCCGCCGAAGCCGGCATGCCGATCCCGAAGGAGCCGATCATCTTCAACAAGATGACGACCTGCATCTGCGGCCCGAACGACGACACGATCCAGCCCAAGGAATCGACCAAGCTCGACTACGAGATCGAGCTCGGCATCGTCATCGGCAAGCGCGCGCGCTATCTGACCAAGGAGAACGCCAAGCAGGCGATCGCCGGCTATTTCCTGTCGAACGACGTGTCCGAGCGCTCGTTCCAGATCGAGCGCTCCGGCGGCCAGTGGGACAAGGGCAAGGGCTGCGAAACGTTCGGGCCGATCGGGCCGTGGTTCGTCACCAAGGACGAGATCAAGGACCCGCAGAACCTCGGCATGTGGCTCGACGTCAACGGCGAGCGCCGGCAGACCGGCAACACCAAGACCATGATCTTCGATTGCGCGCATATCGTCTGGTACTGCTCGCAGTTCTTCGTGATGGAGCCGGGCGACATCATCATCACCGGCACGCCGCCGGGCGTCGCGCTCGGCATGAAGCCCACGCCGAAATTCCTGCAGCCGGGCGATGTGGTGACGCTCGGCATCGATGGGCTGGGAGAGCAGAAGCAGAAGGTGGCGGCGGCGAAGAAGTGAGCTCTTAGTAGCCGCCCCACATCGGCGGGGGGGGGCTACTGCACCTAAAGCTTCTGAAGTTTATCGCAACAAGCCATCAGACAAGCAATTAGCCTGACTTTAGCGCTCCTGTCCCACACCGCGAGACCACAGAGCTTCAACATATGGAAGCCAAGAGCAAGAGCGTATAAGTCAGGCTCGAATTTGCATTTGCTCTTTTCAATCGATTCTCTTGCTGCTTGGCGAATTTTACAGATAGCCGCAAATAACGGCTCTAACGCAACAGCGCCTTTGATTACATCTGCAAGTGGCTTTCCGTTTAGCAACGCGGACTCCACCTCGAAGACCTTCCAACACTCATCCGGCGTGGACATCGCGCCTCCCATCCATGCCGTCCTAATGCTGGACTCCAATGAAATGAAATCCTTATAGAAACAATCCGGGCCTGTGTATTCAAAATCGATCGTCGACAGCGCATTAGACGCTCGTGAAAGAATGATGTTGTTGGTGTTGAAATCTCCGTGGGACACAACGAGAGGAACCTTCGAATCAAAGAACTTCCTCAAATGCCGCCTAACGTGCTCGCATCTAAACGAACCTATTTGATAGTGATCCTCGTCAATGGAGGCACCACCACCGAAAATATCAAATACACTTTCCCTCAGCCGGTCTAACCGCTTCCCATCTTTAGTGGGACTATACTCTTCCGAATTGCTGTAAAAATCCTCCACGCCAATTTCGGTGTTAGGACTCTTATACCAACCAATTTCCTCCGATAAAAATAGCTTCTCCCTCACCAAATCCAGGAAATCAAATCGGCCAGCTCTAATTTCATCTGTCGCAGAGCAGATGCCTCCAATTTTTCCGAAGGCAAACGCATAAAGCGCGCCGGAATAATT
>DASZQT010000349.1:0-4399 GCA_035549515.1 Pseudolabrys sp.
GTAGGCTGCCGCCGCTTCTTTTTTGTCGCGCGCGACCTGTACTGAAATGGCCACGCCCGAACGGAGCCCCAGGCCGCCCGCGCCCGCCGCCTACTGCTCCGCCCAGGTCGTTTGCGCGGTCAGCACATCCTCGATGCGGTCTTGCGCGACCATGAGCTCATGTTGCCAAGTGGCATTGCCGGGATCGGCCTTGGCGAGGCGTTCGCGAATGGCGTGGCTGTCGCGAAACGATGTCAGTGCCTCGCTCAGTTTGCGCTGCGCCACCAGCACATCGCCGATCTTTTCATGGCTCACCGAAAGCTCGCGTTGCCCCACGACATTGCCGGGATCGTTGTCGCCAAGGCGCTCCCTGATCGCAAGGCTGTGGCGGAACGAATTCAGCGCCGCGTGAAACTCGCTTTGCGCGGCCAGCACGTCGCCGATCTTTTCGCAGCACACCGACAGAGCGCGCTGAGCCGCGGCATTGCCCGGATTGGCTTCGGCCAGCCGCTCGCGCACCGCCAGACTGTCGCGGAACGCATTCAGCGCTTCCGGCAGCTTGCCCTGTCCGGCGAACACGTCGCCGAGCTTCTCGCCGGTGAGCGCAAGCTCGCGTCGCCACGCCGCATTGCCGGGATTGGTCTGATCGAGACGTTCGCGCACCGCCAGGCTTTCCTGGAACGCCTGCACGGCATCGGGCAGCTTGCCTTGCGCGGCCAGCACGTCGCCGACCCGGTCGTGCGCCGACGCAAGGTCGTGCTGCCAGAGCGCGTTGGCCGGTTGACCGTGCGCGAGCCGCCCGGCAATGGCGAGTGCGTCGCGAAACGCCTGCAGCGCTTCCGGCAGGTCGCCTCGGACGGCCAGGACGTCGCCGATCTTGTTACAGCCCATCGCCAGTTCGTGCTGCCGTCCGGCATTGGCGGTGTCGGCATCGGCCAGCCGCTGCCGGATCGCGAGACCGTCGCGAAAGCATTTGAGCGCATCGCATGGCTGGCCGAGCGCGACCAACACGTCGCCTAGGCGCTCGAGCGCCACGCTTTGATCGGGCTCCTGGCCGAGCCGGCGCGCCGCGGCAAGGGCCTGCTCGAAGGTTCGGCGCGCTTCGCCGAAATCGTCGGCCGCGACCCAGCTATCGCCCAGCACGGTCCAGCAGGATGGCTGGTCGGGATCGAGAGCGAGCGATTCCTGCAAATTGCGGCGCGCGACAGAGTAGTTGCAGCGCACGCGTTCGATCTCGGCACGCATTTGCAGCAGCCGGGCGGCGCGCGACCTGCGCTTGGGCACTTTCGGCATGTGCTTGCGCTCGACCGCGAGCTGGCGATCGATGATCGCGAGCGCTTCGGCGCTGCGCGCGGCAGCGAGCGCGATGTGCGCGCGTTCGAGCACGCGATCGATGTCGCGATTACGCGCCAGCAGAGAAGCAACGGCCGCGCCCAATTCGTCTAACCCGTGGCGCAGGCGACGCGAAATAGTTAACACCAGCTTCCTCGCCCCGAACTCTTGCGTTTCGCCCTCGAAACGATTTCATCTTTAAACACTACATTTTTCTCCGCCGCGGTCGAGTCGCGCAAGGCTTGCCCACGGAGTGCTGTGTATAGTTGTGCGAGCGCGAAGGCGACGCCCGGTATCGGGCGATCGGTTTTCGCGCGCGATTGTGCACCGCCGCACAAACGAAATGGCCGGGCAAGCCCGGCCACCGCAGGTCGTATCGTTGAAATGTGCCGCAGGTCGCCTACTTCCTGCGCGACACCGGGATGTAATCGCGCTGCGGGGCGCCGGTATAGAGCTGGCGCGGCCGGCCGATCTTCTGCTTCGGGTCCTCGATCATCTCTTTCCACTGCGCGATCCAGCCCACGGTGCGCGCGACCGCGAACAGCACGGTGAACATGGTGGTCGGGAAGCCCATCGCCTTGAGCGTGATGCCGGAATAGTAATCGACGTTCGGATAGAGCTTCTTCTCGATGAAGTATTCGTCGTGCAGCGCGATCTTCTCGAGCTCCATGGCGACGTCGAGCAGCGGATCGTCCTTGATCCCGACCTCGGCCAGCACTTCGTGGCAGGTCTTCTGCATGATCTTGGCGCGCGGATCGTAGTTCTTATAGACGCGGTGGCCGAAGCCCATCAGGCGGAAGCTGTCGTTCTTGTCCTTCGCGCGCTTGATGAATTCGGGGATGCGGTCCACGGTGCCGATCTCGCGCAGCATGTTGAGCGCGGCTTCGTTGGCGCCGCCATGCGCCGGGCCCCACAGGCAGGCACAGCCGGCGGCGATGCAGGCGAACGGGTTGGCGCCGGAGGACCCGGCGAGCCGCACGGTCGAGGTCGAGGCATTCTGCTCGTGATCGGCGTGCAGGATGAAGATGCGGTCCATCGCGCGCGCCAGCACCGGATTGACCTTGTATTCCTCGGTCGGCACCGCAAAGCACATGCGCAGGAAGTTGGAGGCGTAGTCGAGCTCGTTCTTCGGATAAACGAAGGGCTGGCCGACCGAATATTTATAGGCCATCGCTGCGAGTGTCGGCACCTTGGCGATCATGCGCACCGAGGCGACCATGCGCTGGTACGGATCCGAGATGTCGGTGGAGTCGTGATAGAACGCCGACAGCGCGCCGACCGAGCCGACCATCACCGCCATCGGGTGCGCGTCGCGCCGGAAGCCTTGGAAGAACCGCATCATCTGCTCGTGCACCATGGTGTGGCGCGAGACGCGGTAATCGAAATCGGCCTTCTGCGCAGCGGTTGGCAGTTCGCCATAGAGCAGCAGATAGCAAGTTTCCAGGAAGTCGCCGTGCTCGGCGAGCTGTTCGATCGGGTAGCCGCGGTACATCAGCACGCCCAGATCGCCGTCGATATAGGTGATCTTGGACTCGCAGCTCGCGGTCGAGGTGAAGCCGGGATCGTAGGTGAACATCCCACTCGCGCCGTAGAGCTTGGAGATGTCGATCACGTCGGGTCCGACGGTCCCGGGATAGATCGGGAAATCCCAGTTGGAATTGCCGACGGTGAGAGAGGCGGTTTTCTTGTCGGTATCCGTCTTGGCATCCATGGTCGAGCCCTCGAATTGGCAGCGAACGGTGCGCGCGTGAAAGCGGTTCGGCCGGCGGGGAGATGCCCGAGCGGGCGTTACGGCTTCCGGCCCACGTTTGCGTAACCTATCCAGGTGTGCACCGCAAGATAGCCTACGGCATGCGCATGCCCGTTATATAGGCGACGAATTTCTGGCTTGCAGACTGTAAAATTCCTGTCATGCGCCGCCGGCGTGTCAGCCGGCCTGATCGCGCAGGCGGGACAGGCTTTCCTCGCGCCCGAGCACGGCCAGCACGTCGAAGATCGGCGGCGAGGTGGTTCGGCCGGTGAGCGCGGCGCGCAACGGCTGCGCGACCGCGCCGAGCTTGATACCGGCGCGTTCCGCAAAGCCGCGCACGACAGCCTCGACCGTTACCGCGTTCCACTCGCCGACCGGCTCGAGTTCCGGCAACAGCCGGCCGATCACCTGCCGGGCGTCGGCAGAAAGAACGACCTTGGCCTGCGCGTTGATGTCGAGCGGCCGGTTGGCCCAGAGGAAACGCGAGGCCTCGAAAAGCTCAACCAGCGTCTTAGCGCGCTCCTTCAGGCCCGGCATGGCGGCGAGCAATTTCGCCCGCAGGTCGGGCGTGAGCTTGGCGGCGAGCTCGGCGCCGCCGGCGATGTGCGGCAGCAGGGCCTCGAGCACGTCGATCAGCTCGGCGTCCGGGGTGGACCGGATATAGTGGCCGTTGAGGCTTTCGAGCTTGGCAAAATCGAAGCGCGCCGGCGAGCGGCCGATATGGGCAAGATCGAAGGCCGCCACCATCTCGTCCGTGCTGAAGATCTCCTGGTCGCCGTGGCTCCAGCCGAGCCGCACCAGGTAGTTCCGCATCGCCGCCGGCAGGTAGCCCATGGCGCGGTAGGCATCGACCCCGAGCGCGCCGTGGCGCTTGGACAGCTTGGTGCCGTCCGGCCCGTGGATCAGCGGGATATGCGCCATCCGCGGCACGTCCCAGCCGAGCGCCTGGTAGATGTGGACCTGGCGGGCAGCATTGGTGAGGTGGTCGACGCCGCGGATGATGTCGGTCACGCCCATGTCGTGGTCGTCGACGACGACCGCCAGCATGTAGGTCGGCGTGCCGTCGGAGCGGAGCAGCACGAGGTCGTCGAGGTCGGCGTTGGGAAAGGTGACGCGCCCCTGCACCGCGTCCTCGATCACGGTCTCGCCCTCCTGCGGCGCGCGCAGGCGGATGGCCGGAGCGACGCCGGCCGGCGCCTCGGCGGGGTCGCGGTCGCGCCAGCGGCCGTCGTAGCGCGGCGGCCGCCCCTCGGCGGCGGCGCGGGCGCGCATCGCCTCGAGCTCCTCGGCGGTGCAGTAGCAGCGATAGGCGGTGCCCCGCGCCAGCATCTCCTCGAC
>DASZQT010000350.1:0-9692 GCA_035549515.1 Pseudolabrys sp.
AAGACCATGACGGCCGGCAAATTCGACTTCGGCTTCGCGGTCGACTGGATGCGCAAGGACCTGGGGATTTGTCTTGGCGAAGCGCGCAAGAATGGCGCCAACCTGCCGGTCACCGCGCTGGTCGACCAGTTCTATTCGGAAGTGCAGGCCATGGGCGGCAAGCGCTGGGATACGTCGAGCCTGATCGCTCGGTTGGAGAGGAAGTGAGCGGACCTCACGGCCGCGCCTGCCCGGCCCAGGCGAGCGCGCGGTTTTCGACTTTCAGCCGCAACGCCAGCACGGCCGCGTTGGCCAGCGTGAACGCCAATGCAAACCACGGCAAGCCGAGCGCCAGCGGAACGACCGCGATCTCCAGCGCCACAATCAGATAGTTCGGGTGCTTGAGAAACCGATAGGGTCCGCGCGCGACCGCCGCGCGGCCCGGCAGCACGATCACGCGCGTGGTCCAGCGCCGGCCAAGGCTCGCGATCACCCAGACGCGGCCGGCCTGTAGCAGCACGAACACTGCCAGCCAATGCGGATCGACCGAACGATCTTGGCCGAATAGCCACAGCCCGGCCAGCCATGAAGCGTGCAACGCGACCATAAACGGATACTGCGCGGCGCCGAATTCGATGCCGCCGGCCGCCCGCAGCCGACGCATATTGAAATGCGCAATGACAAGTTCGAGCAGCCGCTGCGCGACAAGAAAAGCTACCAGCCAGCCGCCCTCACCCATGCGCCGCGCTCAGCGACAGAAAACTCGCGGTGAATCCGGGACCCAGCGCCGACAGCATGGCCTCCCCGCGTAGCCTACGCTTGATGACGCGTTCGAGCACAAACAGCACGGTCGGCGACGACATATTGCCATGCAAGCGCAAGACGTCGCGCTCGTCGCGCAAGGTGCCCGTTTGCAGGTCGAGCGCGCTCTCGATCGCCGCCAGCACTTTCGTGCCGCCTGGATGACAAACGAGCTTCGGCTCCGTCAGCCCCGCCGCCTGCATGAACCGGCGCACCGGCGCCGCCAGCCTTTGTTCGAGAAAGCGCGGCAGCGAGCGCGACAGCACCACGCCCAAGCCGGCCGGATCGACCGTCCAGCCCATGATGTCGAGCGTGTTCGGCCAGGTGTGTTCGGCGCTCGCGTGAATTTGCAGCGTGCCCGGCGTGCCGCCGTCCGGCTCCTGCCGCACCACGCAGGCCGCCGCGCCATCACCGAACAGCGCGGTTGAGATGACATCGGCCTTGCTGCCGCGGTCGCTGCGGAATGCGAGCGTGTTGGCCTCAACCGCCACCACGAGCACCACCTCGCCCGGTTCCGCGCGCGCCAGCCGTGCGCCGAGCGAAAGACCCGCCACGCCACCCCCACAGCCGCGTCCAAACATGGGCACGCGCAGCACGCCGGGCCTGAATCCCATTTCGGAAGCGACGCGCGCTTCCAGGCTCGGCGTCGCGATGCCGCTCGACGAGACCGTGACGATAACATCGACATCGCGCGCGCTCATGCCCGCGCCGTCGAGGGCGCGCCTGGCCGCATCCACAAACATCGCGCCGGCGCCTTCAAGATAAGCCTTGGTGCGCTCAGACCAGCCGCGCGGTTCCAGAAACCATTCGAGCGGCTGCACCGAGTAGCGCCGCTCGATCCCGGCATTTTGGAAGACATCGGCGAGCTTGGGATGGCGCGCGAGCGCGCGGCCATAGATGCGGGGGACAATCCGCGCGATGACGGATTGATCGATTCCATGCGGCGGATTGGCGGTCGCGAGCGAAACGAGGCTAACCGGCTTTGGAGCCATGACTACCCCTCAGGGCCGTGATCCCTGATCGCAAAAACACCATTCGCTTGCGATTAGTCCATGCGCAACGGAACCGGTCCTCACGTCGGCGTGACCGTCATGCGGCGATTTGGCTTGCCATCGCCACGCCCAACCGGTAGCGAACGTCCGATCGTACCGGGTTGCCCACGCGCGCATGTCCTTCATCTACACAACCTTGGCATTCGCCGAGATCCTGATCCTCCTGGCCTCCTTCGTCGCCGTTGTTTTTCTCGTGCTGCGAACGTTCGTCAGGTCGTTTCAGGCACCGAAGGACCCGCCTCCCAAACCCGAGGACCTGCGCCATCTCAAGCGGGCGGGACAATCCGGGCTTTACTGAGCGGCGGCGCGCCTTTCTAGATATCGAGCAGCAGCCCGTCCTCCGCGACCTCCACCCCGGCCGCCCTCGCCTCGTCGACGCGCGCGAGCATGGTCGGATTCATATGAGTGACCATGGTGCGCTTGGCGGCGAGGTCGGCGAGCCGCGCCTGCAAGATTTCCCAGCTCATGTGGCCGGTGATTTTGCCGGCATAGGCATAGCATTCGCAGATGAACAGATCGGCGTCGCGCGCGATCGGCAACAGCGCATCGGTCCATTCGGTGTCGCCGGAATAGGCAAATACGCGTTCGCCGTCCGACAGCCTTAGCGCGGTCGAGGGCGCCCCCGACGCGTGGATCACTTCTGCCGTCACCAGCGAATGTCCGAGCACATCGGACGGAACGCCGGGCATGATTTCCTCAACCCGCCAGGCGAACTTCCACTTCGATCCGCTCGATTTCGGGAAGAGCACTTCGAGCGCGGCGTCGAGACGCGCGCGCGTGCCGGGCGGGCCGGCAACGAGCAGCGGCCGCTCGCGGCGCGACAGGAATTGCGCATCTAGCAAAAGAAACGGCAGCCCGCCGAAATGATCGCCATGCAGATGCGACAGCACGATGGCGTCGATCCGGTTGGGATCGAGCATGAGCGCCTTCAGCGCCGGCAAGGCGGTCGCACCGAAGTCGACCGTGAGCGTGCCCTTGGCGGTCTCCAGCCAAAAGCAAGTGTTGGCGCGCCCGCCCGAGCCGAAGGCGTCGCCGGAGCCGACAATGGTGAGTTTCATCGTGCGTCAGGCTTTGCTGCTCGGCCGCGCCGCCACGTCGGCATGCCAGCGCTTCACGTTGGTAAGTTCGTCCGGCACGGCGAGGCGCGCGGGCTTCATGAAATCGACCGCGCACAGCGCCGTGATGTCGGCAACCGAATAGCGCTCGCCGGCGATGAAGGGCCGGCTTTTCAGTTCATGATCGAGGATGCGCAGGAAATCGATGACGCGCGGCCGGTTGGCCTCCGCCCAGGCCGCCACCTGCGGCACTTCCAATTCCTTCATCGCCGGATGGGTGTGGCGGAACACCTGCGCCACCGGGAAGAACAGATTGAGTTCGGCCCGCCGCTGCCACATCTCGACCAGCGCAATCTCCTTGGCGCCCACCCCGAACAGCGGCGGCTCCGGCTCAAGCACCTCGAAATAGCGGCAGATGGCGATCGATTCGGTGATGATGGTGCCGTCGTCCAATTCGAGCGCCGGCATGCGCTGCAACGGGTTTATGGCGGCGTATTCCGGTGTCAGGTGCTGCTTGGCCATGATGTCGACCTGCTCGGTCGGCACCGTGATGCCCTTTTCGGCCAGGAATATGCGCGCGCGGCGCGGATTGGGGGCCGCCTTGCTGTCGTAAAGTTTCATTCCCTCGCTCCCGGATGCAAAAGTTCCCTCGACCTCACCCGAACACGGGCGAAAAGCCCTGTCAAAGGGGGCCGTTCACCGTTTATTAACCGGCGGTTTTAGGCGGGCTTTAAGCCTGGCTTTAAGGATTTTGCGCGAAGTTCGCGGCGCGTTCAGTCGAGTAACCGCGTCCCCATGCCCATTCCAGGCGAACAGCCCGATCTAGCCGCGCTTGCCCCGGAAACCTCGCCGGTGAAGCGGCGGCTGGCCGCGCAATATGTGCGCGAGGCGCGCGACCGCCTGACTTCCTCGAGCGGCACGCGGCCGGCCTTCGACCACGAATTGCTGCGCCTCTATGCGCAGAACCGGCTATCCGCCTCCCTGGTGATCCTGCTCCTGATCGTGACCATCGGCTTCCTGTCGAGCCTGTGGACCGGCGCCATGATCGCCGGCGTATGGACCGCCGCGATCCTGATCATCCACGCGGTCATCCTCACCAAGTGCCGGCAGTTCCTCGAACTGCCGATGAGCGAGGTGTCGGCGCGCGCCTGGCGCCAGCGCTTCATCCTGCTCGATTTGTTCTACGGGCTGGCCTGGATGTTCATCCTGATCCGCCCGGTCGGCACCGACGAGAACGCCAGCACCTTCATGCTGTTCGTCATGCTGCTGGTGGTCGCGATTTTCAGCATGCTGGCGTCCAGCCTGCCGATGGCGGCCTTTGCGGCGACGCTCCCGGTCACCGCCGGCGTCGCGCTCAGCTTCGCGCTGCAAGGCGACGTCCGCGACTACATCCTCGCCATCATGGCGGTCTCCGCGCAGGGCTATTTCGGCGTGCTGGCCTATCGCCTCTATTCGACCACCTTGGCGACACTGCACGCACGCGCCGAAAAGGACGCGCTTATCGGCGAGCTCGAGCAGGCCAAGGCAATCTCCGACGAGGGCCGCCGCCGCGCCGAAGCCGCCAATATTTCCAAGTCGCGCTTCCTGGCGCAGATGAGCCACGAACTGCGCACACCACTCAACGCCATTCTCGGCTTTTCCGAGGTGATGAAGACGGAGGTGTTTGGCGCGCATTCGGTCGCCGCCTACAAGGAATATTCCGCCGATATCCATAATTCCGGCGTGCACCTGCTCGGCCTGATCAACGAAATCCTCGACCTCTCGCGCATCGAAGCCGGCCGCTACGAACTCAATGAGGAGTCGGTCTCGCTGCCGGCCATCGTCGAGGACTGCCACCACCTGCTCAAGCTGCGCGCCTCCAACCGCGGCATCACGGTGCATGAAGTCTTCGAAGCCGACCTGCCGCGGCTGTGGGCGGACGAGCGCGCGCTGCGCCAGATCTGCCTCAACCTGTTGTCCAACGCGATCAAGTTCACCCCGCAGGGCGGCGAGATCTGGCTCAAAGTGGGCTGGACCGCGTCCGGCGGTCAATACATGAGCGTCAAGGACACCGGCGCCGGCATTCCGGAAGAGGAAATCCCGATCGTGCTGGCGTCGTTCGGCCAGGGCTCCAACTCGATCAAATCGGCGGAACAGGGCGCCGGCCTTGGCTTGCCGATCGCCAAGAGCCTGGTCGACCTGCACGGCGGCTCATTCGTCCTGAAATCGAAATTGCGCATCGGCACGGAGGTGATCGTCACCTTCCCGCCGGAACGCGTGGTGGCGGCGATGGCGCCGATGACCGAGCACGCCCCGCCGATCGCGGCGCCCGGCGAGCCGGTGTTGAGCGCGGAGGAGAAGCGGCGACTGAGCCGGCGGCCGCTGTTCCGGGTCGGAACTTGAGGATGCGTACTTTGCCCATTGCACGCGTTTGCGTTCGGCTTCACCTCGACTATGGTCGCAAGTCCCGAACCGCTTCGGCAGCACGACGACAAGCCCGCCATGATCGAGACGCCCTGTATCAAGGTCTGCACGGTCGATGCGCGCTCCGGCCTCTGCCTCGGCTGCGGACGGACGCTCGACGAGATCGCGCGCTGGGGCTCGATGACGCCGGAAGAACGCCGCGGCGTGATGCGCGAACTGCCCGACCGTCTCGCCGCGCGCGATCCTGCGCAAACCGTCGCCCGGGGGTGACGCCGTGAGCCGCCGCCTCACCTGGTCGTTCGTGCTCGGCGTCGGCCTCTCGCTTGCCGCCTTGATCGCGAGCAGCGATCAGGACGCCATCGCTTCGCTCTTACGCCACGACGTTGGCGGCCTCGCGCTCAAGATCGCGCTGATGGTTTGCCTCGGCGGGCTCGCGCTAACGCTGTTCGGCGACAAACTATCGGTCGCACTGGAGGCCGCGGCGTTCTGGGCGGTCGTCGGCCTGGTCGTGGTGGTCGGCTACAGCTACCGCTTCGAATTGCGCGAGGCGGCCGAACGCACGATTGCCGAATGGGTGCCCGGCCGGGTGGCCAATATCGGCCGCGACGTCGAGGTGGTGCGCGGTCGCGGCGGCGACTTCGCGCTCGGCGCGCATGTCAATGGCGCGCGGGTGCCGATGGTGCTCGATACCGGCGCAACCTCGGTGGTGCTGACGCAGGAAGCCGCGCGCGCCGCCGGGCTGCCGATCGAGGTACTCGATTATTCGGTCAATATCGACACCGCCAATGGGCGCACGCGCGCAGCCCCGGTGACGCTCAGCCGGCTCGCCGTCGGCAACCTCACCGAGCGCGAAGTGCCTGCGCTGGTCGTGCGGCACGGGCAGCTCAAGAACAACCTGCTCGGCATGAGCTTCCTCAACCGGCTGGATAGCTGGGAAGTGCGCGGCGACCGACTGCGCATGCGCGGCTCTCCCTGAGCCGCGGGCGTTAAAACAGACTGACGAGAAAACGCGTCGCCGCCGCCATCAGAAACAAGCCGAAACCGATTTCCAGCTTGCGCTTCGGGAGCCAGTGCGCCAAGCGCACGCCGTAGCTCGCCGTATAGCTCGACACCGGCGCCATCAGCACAAACCCGACCAGCGACACGAAGCCGATCGACAGCGGCGGCAGCTCCGCCATGTGGCGCCAGCCCGCCAGGATGTAGCCAATGGTGCCCGCCACCGTGATCGGCACCCCGACGCCGGCCGAGGTCGCCACCGCCTGCTGCATGGTGCGGCCATAGAGCGTGAGCACGGCATTCGAGACCGCGCCGGCGCTGACGCCGACCAAGGATGAAAACAGGCCCATGACGAATCCGATGACGGTCATCACCGGACGGCCGGGCAAATCCTTGCCGAAATTCCAGCGGTCGCTGCCGAGCAGCATCTTGGTGGCAATAAAGGTCACGAAGACGATGAAAGCGACTTTGAACACCAGCGCGGGCGCAAACGACGCCGTGAGCGAGCCGACCGCCACCCCCACCACCGCCGGCAGCGCCCACATCCGAACCACCTCGGGCAACACGGCGCTGCGTTTCTTGTGGGCGAGATAAGAGCGCACGGTGGTCGGCACGATGATCGCTAGCGAGGTGCCGATGCAAAGCTGCATGCGCACGTCTTCCGGCACTTCGACCACGCGAAAGACTTCGTACAGCACGGGCACGATGATGGCGCCTCCACCGATCCCGAACAGGCCGGCCAGGATGCCGACCAGAATGCCGGCACCGGCGATCCACAAAACGAGCAGCAGGATCTCGCCGACCGGATGCCCCAGTATCATGTGTCCTCGGAATGGTGCGCGCCGCAGGCAGAAAATCAGGCGGCGATGTGCGCCAAATCGCCCTTGTTGTCCACCACCAGAGCCAGCGCATCAGCCATGACGCGGGCCGTGGCGCCGGGCTTCACCGCTTCGGTCGACAGATGGCGGCGGAAGGCGCGCGCGCCCGGCACCGCATGGAACAGGCCGAGCACATGGCGCGTGATTGAGCTGACCCGCACGCCGTCGGCCTGCGCGCGCTCGATATAAGGGATGAGCGCAAGGCCCGCCTCTTTCGGCGATGTGAAACGCGCCGGCTCGCCGAACAGCACGGGATCGACCGCGAGCAGCCGCCACGGTTCCTGATAGGCGGCACGGCCCATCATGATGCCGTCGAGCCCGGCAAGCTCGGCCCGCGCTTGTTCGAGGCTCGCAATCCCGCCATTGAGCACGATGGCAAGGTCGGGATGCGCGGCCTTGAGCCGCCCAACAATCGCGTAGTCGAGCGGCGGCACCTCGCGGTTTTCGCGCGGCGATAGTCCCTTCAGCCAGGCCTTGCGCGCATGCACGATGAACGCGTCGGGGCGGGCCGACTTCACCGTCTCGGCAAAGGCGAACAAGGCCGCGTTCGGATCCTGCTCGTCGATGCCGATGCGGCATTTCACGGTCACAGGAATCTTCACCGCCGCCTTCATGGCGGCCACGCAGTCGGCGACCAGCTTCGGCTCGGCCATCAGGCAGGCCCCGAAGCGGCCCTCCTGCACGCGGTCGGAGGGACAGCCGGCATTGAGATTGATCTCGCAATAGCCGAAATCCTCGCCGATGCGCGCCGACCGCGCGAGCGCATCGGGGTCGCAGCCGCCGAGTTGCAAGGCGACCGGCTGCTCGAAAGGATCGAACCCCAGGAGCCGCGCGCGGTCGCCGCGCAGCACCGCGCCGGTGGTGACCATTTCGGTATAGAGCAGTGCCCGGCGCGTGAGCAGGCGATGGAAGAACCGGCAGTGCCGGTCGGTCCATTCCATCATCGGGGCAATGCTGAAGCGTCGTTGCAGCACGTTGGCGATCGATTCTTCCTTAACGGCGGCCCGGCCGGATCGGGGCCATCCAATTTCGACTTATTTCGCCCTATTAGCGCCGGTTTCAAGGCTGCGCAAACTGAGGAATATCGCGATCCCGACGGAGAACACGTGCCGGCCGGCACCGGCGCCGCGCGCTCACCGTCGCGTCGTGGCGGCTGCGCGTTCAAACCGCCCGAGCCATTCCCGTCAATCGGGACGATCGTTAGCGGCCGCCCGCCAGCAAGTTATTGCTTTGCTCCCTTCAACGCCCTTACAATCGAGCGCCAATAAAAATCGAAATAACGGCTTCCAGGGAGGATTACCATATGCTCCGGCGCGCGCTCGCAACCCTTGCCGCTGCGTTCTCATTATTTGCGATATCCGCAGCATCCGCCGAGCCGGTCACGCTGAAAGTCAACTACAGCGCCGTCCCGCCGCACCTGATCACCGCCCTGTTCCTGAAGAAGGACATGTTCACGCACGAGGGCAAGAGCTACAAGATCAAGTTCGTGTTCACGCGCGGCAGCGCCATCGTGATGCAGGCCTTGGCGGCGAACGAAATGGACCTGGGCGTGCTCTCGTCCATCGCCTTCGTGCACGGCATCCAGAACGCCCATCTGCCGTTCGTGGCCATCGCCGACCTGGTGCAGGACGGCCCGCAATTCACCGCGGTTTACGGCATCAAGAAAGACTCCCCGATCAAGACCGTGGAAGACCTCAAGGGCCACTCGATCGCGGTCAATGCCTTCGGCGGCGCGCTCGACATGGCGGCGCGTTTGATGTTGCGGAAGCACGGCTTGGAGCCCGGCAAGGACGTCACCATCGTTGAAGCGAAATTTCCCGCCATGCACGCCATGGTAACGCAGGGGAAAGTGGACGGGGCCTCGTTCATCGCGCCATTCTGGTATCCGGCGAAGAAAGCCGGCGACGTCCGGCCGCTATTTACGATGAAGGATGCGCTTGGCGATTCCGAATTCCTGTTCTGGGTGGCGACAAAATCGGGGCTGGAAAAGAACCACGCCGCGCTGGTCGACTTCTTCGAGGATTACATCCGCGCCCAGCGCTGGTTCCTCGATCCCGCCCACCGGACCGAAGCACTCGCCTTGCTCGCCGAGGCGACCAAACGCCCCGCCGCCCAGTTCGAATGGGCGCTCAACGGCGACAACGATTATTTCCACACCAAGGATCTTCGGATCGACAAAAAGGTGTTCCAGCGCACCATCGACCAGATCCACGAAGCCGGCTTCATCAAAGAGCCGTTCGATGCCTCGCCCTATATCGACGAGTCGATCATCAACGAGGCGGCCGCGCGGCTGAAATAGCGCCGCCCCGCGCGCGGCCGCCGTTTACCGTCGCCGGACAACGGCGCCCGTCCGTGCGCCACATAATGGCAGTACCTCCTTGTCAAAGATCCTCTTCAGCGGTGTGAGAAAAGAATTTCCGGGCCACGGCGCGGCGCCGGTCGTTGCGCTGGACGGCATCGATCTGGCCATCGAGCGCGACGAATTCGTCGCGGTCGTCGGTCCGAGCGGCTGCGGCAAGAGCACCCTG
>DASZQT010000351.1:0-13873 GCA_035549515.1 Pseudolabrys sp.
CGACAGGCCGAGGTCTTCCGGTTTGTCCGCTCGGGGCAGGGACATTGCTTTCGATTCCTATTTCCAGAACTGCCGCGAGGCGATGCGGGCACCTTCCGCCATGGCGGCGAGCTTGGCAAACACCACGTCGGGATCGACCGCTGCCTGGCCGACCCAGGTGCCATAGCCGCAGTCGGAGCCCGCGATGACATTCTCGCGCCCGACCAGATTGGCGTAGCGCGAAATGCGCTGCGCGATCACTTCCGGATGCTCGATGAAATTCGACTTCGATTCGATCACGCCCGGGATCAGCACCTTGCCGTCCGGCAGCTTCACCGTCTCGAACAGCTTCCATTCGTGCGCGTGGCGCGGATTGGCCGCTTCGAGCGAGATTGCGCAGGGCTTGGCCTTGAACACGATGTCGACGATGTCGGCGAGCGGCACGTCGAAGTGGTGCGGGCCCTCGTAATTGCCCCAGCACAGATGCATGCGAAGCTGCTCGGTCGGGATGTTCGCCACCGCGTGATTGAGCGCCTCGATATGGAGCTGCGCGCGCTTGCGGAAATCGGCCAGGCTCAGATCGGCATATTGGATGTGGCGGCCCATCGCGAGGTCGGGGCAGTCGATCTGCAACACGAAGCCGGCCTTGGCCACGGTCTCGTATTCGTGCCGCATGGCGTCGGCGATGGCGTAGATATAGCTCTCGAAGTCCTTGTAATAGTCGTTGCGGAAGAACAGCGAGACCACGCCGGGCGAGGCCGCGCTCATGAAGCCGCCGACCGCCTTCACGCCCGCCAGCGCAGCTTTGAGATTGTCGGCGTCGACTTGGGGCGCCACGGTGTCGCGCACCGCGATCGGCGCGTTGCAGGCCGGCGTTTTGCGGCGCGAGCGGCCGGGATCGCCGAACACCTTCTTCTCGAGCGCCGGGAACTCGTGGACATCCTGGTAGATGAAGGTGTTGCCGGTCCCGCCGAAGCCGTCGAGCCGGTCCTTGATATAGGTGGCGTAGGACGGCTTCGACATTTCGCCGTCATTGATGAGGTCGACGCCGGCGTCGGCCTGCCTTTTTACCACCGCGGCCACGGCGGCCCGGATATGGTCGGCGAGCGCGTGCGGCTCGACCGGGACGCCTTCTTCCTTGGCGTACATGATGCGGATCAGGTCTTCCGGCCGCGGCAGGCTGCCGGTATGCGTTATCAGAAAGCGGTCTTGGCTGCGTTGCATGGTTCGTTTTCTCCCCGGCGCGACCTTAGCCCGGCCCACCGCCGGCAACCAACGGTGGGCACGCCATGCGTTGACAGGAAAGGGAGGGACCCTTAGAAGGACGCCCAAACCCGCAATTCCCGAGAATTGACCATGAAAGTCCGTAACTCATTGAAATCGCTGCGCGGTCGCCACCGCGACAACCGTCTGGTGCGGCGCAAGGGCCGGGTCTATGTGATCAACAAGACCAACCGGCGCTTCAAGGCGCGGCAAGGCTGAGAAAAGAACGCTGACGGTAAATCGCTGACGCCAGGCCAGGGGGCGCCCGCGGGCGCCCTTTTTCGTTGCCTGAGGGTCTTGCCACATCTTGGCCGCACGGCGCGGGGACATTACCTTTTGTCCATGCGCCCGCGATTCCTTGTGCCTCTCGCCGCCCTTCTTGCCGTGGCCTTCGCCGCGCCGGTCGCGGCTGAGCCGGAGAGTCGGCCGGTGCCGCCCAAGGAGGCGTTCAAGCCGGCGACCAAGCTCAGCCTGATCGAACGCGGGCATAACATCGATTTCCTGTTCGGCGCGCTCAAGGCGGCGCCCGACGATACGAGCGCCAAGGCGATCGAGCAGCGCATCTGGGCGCTGTGGTCGTCCACCCGCAGCGACACCACCGCGCTTCTGATGTCGCGGGTCAAGACCGCGATCGAGCAGAAGGACACCGATCTCGCGATCACGCTGCTCGACGCCATCGTCAAGATCAAGCCGGACTATGTCGAAGCCTGGAACCGGCGCGCCACCATCTATTACATGAAGAAGGACTACGGCCGCGCGCTCGCCGACATCCGGCAGGTGCTCAAGCTGGAGCCGCGCCATTTCGGCGCGCTGTCGGGTCTGGGGCTGATCCTGCAGGACATCGGGGACGACAAGCAGGCGCTTGAAGTCTATCGCCGCGCGCTCGCGGTCTATCCGCGGCTGGAACGCGTGCCGGAGCTGGTGAAGACCCTGCAAGAGAAGATCGAAGGCCGGGATATTTGAGCATCGTCAGGCGCTGCTCTTTGCTCGCAGAGCGCATTGATTTTAGTCGGAATCGGCCCCGTCCACCGTTCATTCCCGCGCAAGCGGGAATCCAGTTGGGTCATGCCGCGCTGGGTCCCCGCTTTCGCGGGGACGAGCGGAAGCTGCGGCGACCCGGTCGCAATTCGTAAGGGCATTGATCTAAATCTATTGCGCCCCACGCTGGGCGCGCTAAGGGCCAGAGACGTCCTCGCCGCTCAAGGGCCCGCCATGCCATCTCCGCACCGCATCGATACGCATCACCATTTCGTGCCGCCGTTCTATCTGGCCGAGGTCGGCGCGGAGGCGATCGCGCGCACGCTGGTGTCGGGCAAGGCGCCGGTGTGGACGCCGCAGCATTCAATCGATGCCATGGACCGCAACGGCATCGCCTCAGCCGTGGTGTCGATATCGGCGCCCGGCTTTTCGTGCGAGGAGGCCAAGCAGGGCGATCTGTGCCGGCGCTGCAATGATTACGCCGCCCGCATGCGCGCCGATTTCCCCGGCCGCTTCGGCAATTTCGCCGGTCTGCCGCTGCCGGACGTCGACGCGAGCCTGGCCGAAATCGACCGTGCGCTCGGCGAATTAAAGGCGGAAGGCATCGGCCTGCTCACCAATTACGGCGGCCGCTATCTCGGCGATCCGGCATTCGATCCGGTGTTCGAGGAACTGAACCGGCGCGGCGCCGTGGTCTATGTGCACCCGACCGAAGGTCCTTGCACCTGCGGCTTCGAACTCCCGCCGGCCTCTTTGGAATTCCCCTTCGACACCACGCGCGCGATCGCGGGCCTGCTGTTCAGTGGCACGTTCAACCGCTCGCGCAACATCAAATTCATCTTCTCGCATGCCGGCGGCACCATTCCCTTCGTCGCCGAGCGGCTGGCGCGACTCGAGCGGCGCCCGGATTACGCCCGTCATGTGCCGGACGGCGTGCTCGCGGAGCTCAAGCGGCTGCATTACGACACCGCGCTGTCCGCCAACCGGCTGGCGATGAACACCTTGTTCGGCCTGGTCGCCGCCCAGCAGGTGGTGTTCGGCACCGATTACCCTTACGCGCCCGAAGACACCATGACCGGCACGGTCAAGGGCCTCGCCGGGCTTGGACTTGCGGCCGACGATCTTGCCGCGATCGAGCGCGGCAATGCGCTGCGGCTGATGCCGTCGCTGCCGGCGACGGACGCTTGAAACGCGCTCAGTGCGGCGCGCCCGCCGGCGCCTGCAGCGCGCTCAGCACGCTGGTCGGACGGCGCGCGCCGATGACCTGGGCGAAACAGGACTCGCCGTTCTTGCACGACACCATGCAGTCGGTGCCGGGCGCGCCTCGGCAATTGGTGCCGCAGCCATAGCCCTGCGCGTCCTGCGAGAACTTGCCGCCGGCCTTGGCGCAGACACTTTTGACTTCGTCGGCGCTGTGCTTGCGCAGATTGATGTCTCTGGCCCAGGCCGAGCCGCCGAGAGCCAGAACGCCGAACAGCATGCAGGAGATCAATAGTCGCACGACAGCCTCCAATCGATGCGCCGCCCCCCGATGAGCTGTTATCGGGGCAAACCTTTCCAAAGATCGCGACCGAACGCCAGACATTTTCATTCCGCGCGCCGGGCCTGTTCCCGTGCTCGATCCGCGCTGCGGTATGGCTGCCACGGCTAGGCCGCGCCCTCGGCGCGCACCGGGGCGATTGTGACCGGCAGGATCATCTGGAAGCGCGCGCCACGCTTGTCGACCGTCGAGGCTTCGAGCCGGCCGCCATGGCGTTCGGCGATCATGCGGCAAATGGCCAGCCCCAATCCCATGCCTTTCGACTTCGTTGTCATGAAGGCATCGAAAATACTGTCGAGCTTTTCCGGCGCTATGCCGGGGCCACTGTCCTCCACGACGACGGCGACGGCGTCGTTGCCGTGCCATTCGGTCTTGAGGCAAAGCGTGCGCGCGCCGATCGTGATCGAGTCCATGGCCTCGATCGCATTGCGGATCAGGTTCAAAAGCACTTCCTGCAATTGGCCGCGATGGCCCATCACCGGCGGCGGGTCGCCCATCAGCGCGGTGCGCGCGCCGACGCGATGCGAACTGAGATCATCGCGCAGGATGGTCAAGGCTCCCATGGCCAGATCGTTCAGGTCGAGCGGCACACGGCCCTGCTCGCTGGTCTTGAACAGGTCGCGGATATTATCGAAGGTCTGGCTGATGCGCTGGCCGTCGGCGACGATATGATCGAGCGCGACTTGCGCCCGGTCGAGGTCGGGCGGCACCCGCTCAAGATCGCGCGACGCGCTGTCGGCCCGCATCACGATGGCGGTAAGCGGCTGACGTACCTCATGCGCGATGGAGGCCACCACCGCCGCGATGTTCATCAATTTATTGTTGCGCTCGCGCCGCAGCGCCGTGAGCGAATGCGCAAGCCGCGCATAGAGCCGCGTGGTCTCCGCCACCAGGATGAACAAAACGACGGTCGAGGTGACAAGCGAAAACACGCGGCTGACGTAAAAGCCGAGGCTGAAACGCACGACCGTGAGCGCCAGTTCGCCGATCAGCGCGCAGGCCACGACCATGAGCCAGAGATCGAGCACCGAACGCCGACGGATCCATAGAAGCACGAGCGTGAACACGGAAAGCGTCATGACCGCCGCCGGCGTAAAGCGTCCGAGCGCGGTGAGCTCGCTCGGGCCCGAGAACAGGGATGGCATGAAGCGGCCGCCCACCGTGGTCAGCCATACAAGAGCGCACATGAGACCGAAGGTGATCGATATGCAGGCGGCGATTGTCAGTCCGATCGGACGCTGCGCGGCCTGGGGCGAGGGGGCTTCGTCTTTCAGCAGCGCATAGAGCACGAGGGCAACAGGCAGGCCGAGATGCCAAAAAACGTAGAGCCAGGCGGCGGTCTGAAACCCGGCGCCCAGCAGGCCGGTCGGCGAAAAAGCGCCCGGAAAGGTGAGGGCATGCGGAATGACGATGAACGCGCTAAACAAATAGCCACCCGCAAGCACTAAAAGTGCGCGCGACCGGTAAATCGAAAATTGAGCAAACAGCAAAAGCGCCGTGACGAGATCGGTGACGGCGATGGTCGCGTTCAGGTTCGGAATGAACCGCGGCATCTGGGGTAGCGGCGTGGCGGAAAACGGAGCCAAGACCGCCAATGCGACAAGCAGGACGGCGGCGGCCGCGAAAGCGGACCATTTCTGCCGCGACGTCGGGGGCAAGTTGATTAATGCCAGCTCGGGGCTGGTCGATTCGTCACGCGACGCCAATATTACCTCCGCACGGGCTCCAGCCACGCCTCTGGCCGGCGGTTGGCGTGAAGCCGGCGGGGCGCGATTGTTGTCGCGGCTAGAAGACCGGATCGTGCGTGCGGTTCAATCCGACAAGTTACCTAAGGCCGGCGATGGTTCGCGGGGTACCGTCGCAAACGGACGGCTGCTGGCGGCCTTACTCGTCGCCCAGGTCGCTACCGACATAGGCAATGCGCAGCATATTGGTCGCGCCCGGCGTGCCGAACGGCACACCGGCCACCACGATCACGCGCTGGCCTTGTCTCGCGAAGCCTTCCTTGAAGACGATGCGGCAGGCGCGGTCGACCATGTCGTCCTGGTCGCGCGCGTCCTCGGTGACGACGCTGTGCACGCCCCACACCACCGACAGCCGGCGACCGGTCGACAGGTTGGGCGAGAGCGCCACGATCGGCGGGCGTGGGCGCTCGCGCGCCATGCGCAGGCCGGTCGAGCCGGATGACGTCCAGCAGATCACCGCCGCCAGATCGAGCGTGTCGGCGATGTGGCGCGCGGCGTCCGCGATGGCGTCGGCACCGGTCGCCTCCGGCTGCATGCGCTGCGCGGCGATCAGGTTGCGATAGATCGCTTCGCTCTCAACTTCTTCGGCGATGCGGTTCATGGTGGCGACCGCTTCCACCGGATATTGCCCGGCCGCCGATTCCGCCGACAGCATCACCGCGTCGGCGCCGTCGAAGATCGCGGTGGCGACGTCGGAGACTTCCGCGCGCGTCGGCACCGGCGAGGTGATCATCGACTCCAGCATCTGCGTCGCGACCACCACCGGCTTGCCGGTGGCATGGCCCATGCGTGTCATCTGCTTCTGCACGCCGGGCACTTTTTCGAGCGGCATCTCCACGCCGAGATCGCCGCGCGCCACCATCAGCGCATCGGCGAGATCGATGATCTCGGCGAGCCGGGTGACCGCTTGCGGCTTTTCGATCTTGGCCATCACGGCGGCGCGGCCGCGCGTGATCTTCTTGGCCTCGGCGATGTCCTCCGGCCGCTGGATGAAGGAGAGCGCGATCCAGTCGATGCCGGCATCGAGCGCGGCTTCGAGATCCGAGCGGTCCTTTTCGGCCAGCGCCGAGAACGGAATGGTCGAGTCGGGCAGGCTGACGCCCTTGCGATCCGACAGTTTGCCGCCGACCACCACGCGCGTGACCATGCGCTTGGGCGCGGCCTCGGTGACCGTGAGGCGCACCTTGCCGTCGTCGATCAAGAGCGTGTGGCCGGGCTCGACCGCGGCGAAGATTTCCGGATGCGGCAGGAAGGCGCGCGTCGCGTCGCCCGGCGTATTATCGGAATCGAGCACGAAGGCATCGCCGCTGCGCACCAGGGCCGAGCCGCCCTCGAAAGTGCCGAGCCGGAGTTTCGGGCCTTGCAGATCGACCAGGATGCCGATCGGCCGGCCGCTGTCGCGCTCGACGCCGCGAATGGTGGCGACCAGTTCGCGCATGCGGTCGTGGCTGGTGTGACTCATATTGATGCGGAATACGTCGGCACCGGCCGCGAACAGTTTCGCGATCATCTCGGCGGTTGAGGACGCCGGTCCGAGCGTGGCGACGATCTTGGCGCGCCGTAGACGTCTCATCGCTTGCCGCCCCCGTTGACCGTGGCAGGAGGGATCGCCGGCAGCGTGCGGCCGAGACCGGGCGTGCGCGGCGAACCCGCGGGCAGGCGCGGCGGGGTCGTGCGCTCGGAGGTCTGCTCGGCGCTATCGGTCAACTGCACGGTCCACGAGCGCTGCTCGCTGGTGTCGACCTCGAAGAACCCGGTGCGGTCGTAGCCGCGCGCGAGGCAATTGTCGGTGCCGCGAATGGTGAACTCCTTTTCGCGTGAGCACATGAAAGCGTGGCCGGACCATTCTCCGCCCCGGTCGTAATCTACCGCGTAAATGTAATAGTATCGTGCCACCAGCGCGCCCCTCAGCAGGGTTTCGCACGAGCGGGCGGAAATGTTCCACCAGCCTTCGGTGGTCCAGCTTTCGGCGTCCTTGTAGCCGATGGCGACGCCGACCCGGCTGCCAGTGTTGTTGCACAGCCGGAAGTCAGCTTTGGCCGGCAGCACCGACAAGAACACGAGCAGCAGGGCCGCCCCGGCCGCGCGGACGAGAGGGGAAGCCTGCAATGAACGGGCGAAGATGGCGGGCAATCCGGTCTCGATCGGTCGGTTTCGAACAATAGGCGCGGTTTTCGCGTGACCCGTCACGGCCTGTCAACGACGATGGCGCGGAAGTCGTTCACGTTCGTGAAGGTCGGCCCCGGTTGCAGCAGGTCCCCGAGAGCGGCGAAGAATCCGGTGGAATTGTTGTCGGCAAGAAAGGCGGCGGGATCGAGGCCGAGCGCCTCCGCCCGGGCGGCGGTGTGCCCGTCCACGACCGCCCCGGCCGGGTCGGATGCAAGGCCTGCGCCCCCATCCGTCCCGTCGGTGTCGCCGGAAAGCCCCGCCACCGCCGGCATGCCTGCGAGTGCGATGGCGAGCGCCAGGGCATATTCCTGGTTGGGACCGCCGCGGCCATGCCCCCGGATGGTCACCGTCAGCTCCCCGCCCGACAGGATCACGGCGCGACGGCCTTGCGCCCGCAAGTCGCGCGCGAGCGCGGCATGCGCGGCCGCAACCTCGCGCGCCTCGCCCTCCACCCGGTCGCCGAGCGAGACGCATTCGTAGCCGGCCGCCCGCACGGCGGCTTCGGCGGCGTGCAGCGCGTCGGCCGGCCGGACCGCCAGGGTGAAAGTGTTGCCGGCGAAGACCGGGTCGCCCGGCTTCGGCGATTCGTTGGTGGGATCTTCGAGCGCGCGCGCGACCGAGGCCGGCACGGCGAGCCCATATTTGGCGACGATGGCGCGCGCATCGGCGAGCGTCGTCGGATCGGGGACCGTCGGGCCGGAGCCGATCACGGCGGGATCGTCGCCCGGCACGTCGGAGATCGCGATGGTGACGAGCCTGGCCGGATAAGCATGCCGCGCCAGCCGCCCGCCCTTGATGCGCGAGAGATGTTTGCGCACCGTATTCATCTCGCCGATATGCGCGCCCGAGCGCAACAGCGCGCGCGTGACGGATTGCTTGTCTTCAAACGATATGCCGGGCGCCGGCGCGATCCAGTTGGCGGAGGCGCCGCCCGACATCAGCACCAGAACGAGGTCGTTGGGTCCCCCACGATCAGCCAGTTCCAGCGCACGCTCGGCCGCTGCCAGTCCGGCGGCATCGGGGACCGGATGGCCGGCCTCGATCATGGTGAGCGCTTGCAGCGGCCGGCCATAGCCATGACGCGCCACGGCCAACCCGCAAAGCCGCTCCGGCTCAAGGCCTAACCGATTGAGATAAAAGGCTTCCGCAGCTTCCGCCATGGCGCCGGCGGCCTTGCCGGCGGCGAGTAGAATTATTTTTCCCTTGGGCGGCTGCGGCAACAGCGGCGCAAGGAAACTCGCCGGATGTGCGGCCGCCACCGCGATACGAAACAGGTCTGCGAGAAATGCGCGCAGGCGTTCATCTGTCTTCAGCATTGCAGCCCACTTTTCACAAACACCCGCCTATATAGCGCGGTCGATCGTACGACTTAAAGACGCGGCCGATGGGCCCATTGACCTTGATGGTGCGACGCGCCCGCGTCTCACCATGACGCCCAGTCGGCCACCCATCCTTCGAGACGGCGCTCCGCGCCTCCTCAGGATGAGGCGGCGAGAGACCTCGCAAGTCGTCATGGCTGGGCTTGTCCCGGCTATCCACGCCTTTATGTTACAAAAGACAGAAAGAAAGATATGGATGCCCGGGTCATAAGGGCATTTACGCCCGTCTTCGACGGGCTATGCCGGGCATGACGGAGAATGGCCATGGACGACAAAACCCGCACCGAACTGGAAGCCGCCGCCTTCCGCCGCCTGCTCGACCATCTGCGCACGCGCACCGATGTGCAGAATATCGACATGATGAATCTCGCCGGCTTCTGCCGCAATTGCCTGTCGAACTGGATGAAGGACGCCGCCGATGCCCAGGGCGTGCCCATGAGCAAGGACGAGAGCCGGCAGCTTATCTACGGCATGCCCTATGAGGAATGGCGCGCGAAATACCAGAAGGAGGCGAGCGCCGATAAGCTCGCCACATTCGAACAGGCGCGTCCGAAGCATTAGCTTCCGATTGGCATTTGCGGTTGGCCTGTCTGCGTCATCCTGAGGTGGCCGCGGAACGCGGCCCTCCAAGGATGAACGGCCCCGGCCGTCGCCCTTCGAGGCTCGCTTCGCTCGCACCTCAGGGTGACGGAACAAGGGTGAGGCTTCGTCGCCAAGCAAATTCCATGCAAGCCAAATATTGAGAGCCATGTGAACAACGTGGATGACGGCGCGCCCGCCTTGACCTGAGGGCGGGCAATTCCGAAACCTGCATGGCAAATCCGGCGGCTCATCCCCGCCGCGTCACGTCATGGAGACCTCGATGCCAGCCACCGCCGCGGCCGAAAAAGAAGAGCAAACAGCGCACCGCTTCGCCAAGGACCAGCTCAAGGCGATCATCGAGCGCATCGAACGGCTCGAGGAAGAGAAGAAGGCGACGCAGGACGACATCAAGGACGTCTATGCCGAGGCCAAGGGCAACGGCTTCGACACCAAGGCGCTGCGCACCATCGTGCGCATGCGCAAGATGGATTCGGACGAGCGGCGTGAGCAGGAAGCCGTGCTGGAGACCTACATGCACGCGCTCGGGATGCTGCAGTAGGGCAGGTGTAACGATCGCGCACGCTGGCGCCCGCCTCACCCGCGGTCATTGCCGGGCTTGACCCGGCAATCCATGATGAGTTTCAGCGATCTGTGTCGTAAAGAAGGGCCCTCGCGCGCGGCCGCCCGTCATGGATGCGCGGGTCATAGGCGAGCGAAGCGACGCCGTCCTTCGGACGGCTACGCCCGCGCATGACGCCGAGTGGGTTCGGCGCTTGCAAATATTGATCGCCTCTACTGCAACGCTGCCGTCGTCTGCGTCGTGAAGCGCGCGGTGGCGAGGAACACCACGGCCTTGCCGGTGAAGCGGTCGCTCACCATGCCGAGCGCGGGATCGGCCGAGAATGTCATCAGCACCGACTGCGCCGGCTTGTGCATCAGCGTGTGCAGCGGGCGCGGATCGATGGCGCCGAGCTGCATCGTGGTCATGGAGCCGCTCACGCTCGGTGTCAGGATAGCCGCGCGCAGCCAGGGACTGCCGGCGCGCTGGCCGCCGCCCGCCAGTTTGTAGTCGAGCATGGCATCTTGAACGCTGGGCGCGGGCAGCGGCATCGCGGCCGCCTCACGCGCGAACTTCGGCATGCGGGTGCCCATCGGCCGTGTGCGCGCGCGCGTGGGCGCCGGCGCCGGGTTCGATTCGGAGGCATAGGCGAGCGGACGGCTGTCGGTGCTGCCGGTGACGTCCGCATCGGAGCCGGAGGTCGCCAGGCTCGCGAACGGCGCGTCGTTCGGTTTCGACGTGGCGGAAGCGAGCTCAACCGGCTTCGCGCGCGACGCGGTTCGCGCGGGCGGGCGGCCGTCGGGGAACACTTTCCGAAGCTCGGCATAGGTCAGGCGCGGCCAGTGCCGCACGCTCCCGGTATCCATATGCACGAAGGGCGAGCCGGAGGTCGGATAGAAGCCGACGCCGCCGGCTTGCAGCCTTAAGCCCGCGATGCGCACTTTCTCGAGCGGCACACCGGGAATGTAGAAGTCCATGGCGTGCCCGCGCATGTGCTGGGAAAACTCCGCGACGCCGCTCGAGCGCGCGTGCAGCATGGCGTTGGTCGCGGGCGAGCGATAGCCGCCGATCACCTGGATCGGCTGCGTGCCGCCGACCTCGCGATAGGTCTCCCACAACAGATCGAACAGGCGCGGATCCATATGCGTCACCTGACTGGTGCGCCAGTCGCGCATGAACCAGTCGAGCTTCTTGAGCGCGGCCTGATCGTATTGGCCGTTGCGCTTGAAGGTGACGGTGATGTCTTCGCCGCTATGGACATGATGGAAGGAGAGCGTGCGGGTGTCGCCTTCGGCGTTCGCGCGCTGCAGCGAATGGCCCGCGGCGATCAGGCATGCGCCGACGACGCCGATGCGCACACCGGCGCGCGCGAATTTCGGCAAGCGAGAAAGCCTACGCGCGGCACTCACCGACACTGTCCGTTTCCGTTGACAATAATTCGCCGTCCCACACTCGTCGCCACGTCGAAAGCGGTCGCCGCGACGACGACCTCATCAGCATTGTCGGGATTCCGTTAACGGCTTGTTAGCAAGCCGTTGTTCCCCCGGGTATTTGCGGAGTTACCGGCGCAGCATGGCCGAAAAGGGCCGCGCGCGCGGCGCTGCTGCGGCAACGGGAACTTAGCGCCAATGTGTCGCGGTCACCCGACGGTCGCGGGTTCGCCCGTTTGGCGCTCGCCGCTTTCGCCTGCGATTCCGAGCCCATCGAGTTTGCGATAGAGCGTCGAACGGCCGATTCCGAGCCGGCGCGCCACTTCCGACATCTGCCCGCGGTAATGAGATATGGCAAAGCGGATGACTTCCTTCTCGATCTCGTCGAGCGGACGCATCTCGCCCTTGGTATCGGTGAGATGCAGCATCGGCGCCGGCATGACGTTGAGGCTGTCGCCGGCTTCGGGCCACGGGGCGATCGTGGCGGATGACGGCGCCAGCGAGGCCTCGGCGGCGATCTCTTCCGGTCCGACCTGAGCGGCGATCTGCGGGAACTCGGCGATGCCGATCTCTTCGCCCTCGGCCAACACCACGGCGCGGAACAGCGTGTTCTCGAGCTGACGCACATTGCCCGGCCAGCGATAGGCGGCGAGCAGCGCGAGCGCCTCGGCATCGACCGCGCGCACGCGCTTGCCTTCTTCCGCCGCGATGCGCGCCAGGAAATGGCGGGTCAGTTCGGGAATGTCCTCGGGCCGCTTGCGCAAGGGCGGCACGGGGATCGGAAACACATGCAGGCGATAGAACAGGTCCTCGCGGAAACGTCCGGCTTTCACGTCGGCGATCAGGTCGCGATGGGTGGCCGACACGATCCGCACATCGACCTTGACCGACTTGCGCGCGCCCACCGGCTCGACCTCGCCCTCCTGCAAGGCGCGCAAGAGTTTCACCTGCGCGGAGGGCGGCAATTCGCCCACTTCATCGAGAAACAATGTGCCGCCGTCGGCCTCGACGAACTTGCCCATGTGCCTTTCGGTGGCGCCGGTGAAGGCGCCCTTCTCGTGCCCGAACAGGATCGACTCGATGAGATTCTCCGGCAACGCGCCGCAATTCACCGCCACGAAGGGCTTGGCGCGGCGCGCGCCCGAGCCATGGATGGCGCGCGCGATCAATTCCTTGCCGACGCCCGATTCGCCTTCGATGAGCACGGGAATGGAGGAAGCGGAAGCCTTCTCGATCGCGCGCAGCGCCGGGCGCATGGCGGGCGAGCGGGTGATGATGTCGGCGACGGTGAGGGTGCCGTCCTGCTTGCGCTTCAAGCGTTGCAATTCGCCGGCCAGCATCCGTGTGGCGAGCGCGTTGCGCAAGGACACTTGCAGGCGTTCGGGCCCGACCGGTTTGACCACGAAGTCGCTGGCGCCGGCGCGCATGGCCGACACCACATTGTCGATGCCGCCATGGGCGGTCTCGACGATGACCGGGGTGCTCACATTGGCTTCGCGCAGGCGCGCCAGCACGCCGAGCCCGTCGAGATCGGGCATCACCAGGTCGAGCACCGCGCAGTCGATCTGCTGGCCGTGCTCGCCGGTAAGGAGGGCGGCCGCGGCGTCGCCGCCTTCCGCCGTCACGGTCCGATAGCCGAAGCGCTGCACCATGGCCTCGATCAGACGGCGCTGCACCGGATCGTCGTCGACAATGAGCACGGTTTCGGCCACGAGACACCCCCTACAGCACGCGACAGACGCCAGCCTGTGCCGAATCGGGGCAATGTGGCCCTTCGCCCTTAATGAGGTATTAAACGGAACCGTCCGATGTGATGTGTCCGGCCGCCGGAATCGGCCATCGCAACGCCACCTCCGGGCGCTTAAATGAGGCTCGAGCCCGTCCATTTCCCTCCAAACGATTGTGTCCCATGGCCAAGACCGCAGTTAAGACCGCAGTTAAGACCGCAGCCCGCAAGAAGCCCGCCACTCCCTCCAAGCTCGGCGCACTGCCCGAATGGAACCTGAACGATCTCTATCCGGGCATGGACAGCCCGGAACTCAAATGGGACCTGGAGAACACCGAAAACCAGTGCGCCGCGTTCGAACAGGCGTTCAAGGGCAAGCTCAATGCGCTGGCGACGGGTGCGGGCGCGGGCAAGGCACTGGCCGAGGCGGTCAAGCGCTATGAGGCAATCGACGACAAGCTCGGGCGGATCGCGTCCTATGCCTCGCTGCTCTATGCCGGCAACAGCACCGATCCGGCGCGCG
>DASZQT010000352.1:0-2706 GCA_035549515.1 Pseudolabrys sp.
GCATGGGCTTCCCTTTCAGGCGGCCGGCGGCGGTCCGGCATTCTCGTCGCGCAAGGCGCGGCGCAGGATCTTGCCGACATTGGTCTTCGGCAGTTCCTGACGGAATTCGATGTGTTTGGGCACTTTGTAGCCGGCGAGACGTTTGAGCAGGAAGGCGCGCAGTTCCTTTTCGGTCAGCTCCGGCGTTTTCTTCACCGCGAACAGCTTGGGCGATTCCCCGGAATGCTGGTCGGGCACGCCGATCACCGCGCATTCCATCAGCCCGCCCTGACTCATCGCCACTTCCTCGACCTCGTTCGGGAAGACCTTGAAGCCGGACACCGAGATCATGTCCTTCTTGCGGTCGACGATGCGCACGCGGCCCTGATTGTCCATCGCGCCGATGTCGCCAGTGCGGAAAAAGCCGTCGGCGGTCATTACCAGCGCGGTCTCATCGGGCCGCTGCCAATAGCCGGGCATCACCTGCGGTCCGCGCGCGCAGATTTCGCCTTGCTCGCCGATCGGCAGTTCATGACCTGCGTCGTCGCGGATCGAAATCTCGGTCGAGGGCATCGGCAGCCCGATGGTGCCGGTCCATTCCGTGATGTCGCCGCGGTTGCAGGTGAGCACGGGCGCGGTCTCCGACAGCCCATAGCCCTCGATGATCGGGCGCCCTGTTGCCTTCAGCCAGGCATCGGCCACCGGCTTCTGCACCGCCATGCCGCCGCCGACCGCGCATTTGAGACCGCTCCAGTCGAGATCGCCGAAATCGCGATGATGCAGCAGCGCATTGTAGAGCGTGTTCACCGCCGGGAACGAATTGACCTTGTAGGGCTTGAGCGCCTTGATCAGTCCGCCGATGTCGCGCGGATTGGGGATCAACAGGCAAAGTCCGCCGACACGCATGCCGAACAGGAAACAGGCGGTGAGCGCGAAGATGTGATACAGCGGCAGGGCGGTGACGATCACCATGCGTTCGACGCGCGGCGGCTTGTCGATGATCGGCTGCTGCCAGGCGTCGACCTGCAGCATGTTGGCGACCATGTTCCGGTGCAGCAGGATCGCGCCCTTGGCGATGCCGGTGGTGCCGCCGGTATATTGCAGGAAGGCGATATCGTCGGGACCGACCGCGACGGCCTTGAAGGTGAGCTTGCGGCCCAACGCCAGCGCATCGTTGAAGCGAATCGATTTGGGGATCGAATAGGGCGGCACCATTTTCTTGACATGGCGCACCACGGCATTGACCAGCACGCCCTTCGCCATGCCGAGCATGTCGCCCATGGTGGCGACGATGACGTGCTTCACGCGCGTTTGCGGCAATGCCTGTTGCAGCACCGAGGCGAAATTCTCCAGCACGATAATCGCCTCGGCGCCGGAATCCCCGAGCTGGATTTCCAATTCGCGCGGCTTGTAGAGCGGATTGACGTTCACCGCGGTGAAGCCCGCGCGCAGAATGGCGATGAGCGCCACCGGATATTGCAGCACGTTCGGCATCATGACGGCGACGCGCGCGCCGCGCTGCAAGCCGGTGCTTTGCAAATAGGCTGCAAAGACGCGCGCTGCGGCATCGATCTCCGCATAGGTCAAGGTCTTGCCCATGCAGGCAAAAGCCTCGCGATCGGGATAGCTCTTGAAAGTCTCCTCGAACATCGCCACCAGCGAAGGATAGCGCGATGCGTCGATGTCGGCGGGGACGCCTGGCGGGTAATTCCGCAGCCAGAACCGGTCCATGAGGTTTCCCCTTGCGCCGGCATCGGGCCGGCAACGGTCTTACTGGTCGATCAGCTTGAACAGAGCCGTGCCACGAGCTCGCTTCACCTCTCCCATAGGGAGAGGTCGGCGAGCATAGCGAGCCCGCTGAGGGGTTATAGACTAACGAGGGCCCAGAATCCCCTCACCCCCACCCCTCTCCCCACAGGGGAGAGGGAGCCCGCTGTGCTCGTGGGCAAAGCTATCCGACTGAATCGACCACATTCCGGTTAAGCATTAGACCAACGCGCCCGCCATGCAAGGCCGGCGCGACCGCGTCAAGTGCGACTATCCGAACCGCCGAAGGGGACCAGCGGATTGTCGGTCAGGGCCGCACGGTCGGGCCGGTCGATGGCAGGCGTGCCGAGAAAGGCGTCGAATAACTCGCGAATGGCGCGTTCGGGCAAATCGCGGGTGATGAAGACGAGGCGCGAGCGGTGGTCGTCGTCCGGCCAGCGTTCGAGCCGCGCGGTCGGGTGGAAGACGTGCTGCACGCCGTGCACCACCACCGGCGTGTCCGGCATTTCGGCGAGCTTCACGATGCCCTTGAGCCGCAGGAGCCGGGCGCCGTAATTGGCGCGCAGCAATTCGAGGAACATTTCCAACGTGCCGGCCGGAATGGCCTGATCGGTCACCAGCACGAAAGAGGCGATGTGCTCGTCGTGCCGGTTACGGTCGAGATGGGCGTGGCCGTGCTCGTGATCGTGGCCATGCGCGTGAGCGTGATGATGATCGCTGTGTTCGTGGCCATGCTTATGCGCCGGAGCGTCCGCATAGGCTTCGGCCGCCAGCCATTTCTTCACATCCGGAATCTTGCGCTCGGGATCGTAGAGGCCGCAGCCGAGCAGGCGCTCGGCGGTCGCCTCGCCTTGGGCGGCGTCGAGGATGGGCGCGGCCGGATTGAGCGCATGCAGGCGCTCGCTTATAGCGGCGCGCTGCGCATCAGTCGCGAGATCGGTCTTGGTCAGCACCAGCCGG
>DASZQT010000353.1:0-10999 GCA_035549515.1 Pseudolabrys sp.
CGGAATGCGTCGCGCTGCATCGTGGCCGCACCACCATGGTCTGGCAGACCCGCATCACGCGCGGCGACGGCAAATTATGCGCCATCGTCACGCAGACCCAGATGGTGCTCGAGCCGAAGAAGTGATGACTTCGATCGATGGCCGCTTTGGAGCGGCACGTGAACAGCTTAGCGGATTATTATTTTTGCCGACGCGGAAGCCAAAACCGCCAGACACAAAATATTCCAAGTGGGTACATAAGCCCTAATGCGATTGACGCCCCCAATGCGCTTGATTCCGTCAATGTCGGCGCATTGTCGTTAATTTGATCAACGGTAATTATTTTTGGTTGGGCAATGAACGAAGGAAACAACACGTATGACCGCCTCTCATGTCTAGTACTAGACGAGAAACGGTATTCGAACCCAATCACGACGGGCGTTTGGCCGGCAAAATGACTTAGAACTTCTTTTCCGGCTGGCCACGGAATTAACACTTCACTCAAATTTGCTAGCGGCACGATGAGGCACAAGCCCGGTACAAGATACTTGAGGCAAATTACGAACCAACTGCGAATTTGGCCCAAGCCTTCCTCCTCGTTTCGTAAGCCTACAAGTTCGGTTGTTCCTCAGTCGAGCGTGCAACCATATCGTCTATGTCCTAGTTCTCGGAAATAACCGACGCCGCGGCGTTGCCCGCCACCGGCTTCACCGCCGCGCCGCGATTGGCCAGCACCACGCCGACCGCGCAAACCACCATGCCGGCAATCGAGAGCGTATCGAGCCGTTCGCCGAACAAGAGATAAGCGAGCAGCGCGGTCACCGCCGGCACCAGATAGAACAGGCTGGCAAAGCCGGTCGCGGCCGAGCGGCGGATCAGCCAATACATCAGCGCGACCGCGGCGATCGAGAGCACCAGCACCAGCCAGGCGAGCGCGAAGATCAATTCGCCGCTCCAGTGGATCACCCGCGTCTCGAACGCGAAGGCCGCGATCCAGAACAGCGTGGCGGCGCCGGCATATTGCACCAGGTTGCCGGTGCGCCAGTCGATGCCGCCGCAGAACCGCTTCTGATAGAGCGTGCCGAAGGTGATGCCGAGCAGCGAGACCACGCTCGCGGCCCAGCCGAGCGGCGTGCCGGCGAGCACGATGGAGCGGTCGTGCAGCACCAGCACGACGCCGAATAAACCGAGCGCCAGGCCGAGCCATTGCAGCCGCGTCACCGTCTCGCCCATGAAGCGGTTGGCGATGGTGGAGGTAAGGATCGGCTGCAGCCCGGGAATGAGCGCCGAGATGCCGGCCGGCACGCCCTGGCTGATGGCGGTGAACACGCCGCCGAGATAGAGCCCGTGCACCATCGCGCCCGCGATCAAGCTGTGGCCGATCTCCGGCCCGGTGAGCCAGCGTGCCCTGACCACGAGAGCGATGACGAACAGGATCGCCACCACGATCACCATGCGCAGGCCGAGAAAGGTCATCGGCTCGATATAGGGCAGGCCGTAGCGGGCCCCGATGAAGCCCGTGCTCCACAGCAGCACGAACAGCATCGGCGCGGCGGCGATCGCCAGGCGGGTCAGGCGCATTGAAGTTCCGGGGGTGCTGCGATTGCGAGTGAAACCTGGCCGGCGCTCAGCCGAAAAACGCGTAGATGCCGAAGCCGAGCGTGGCGCTCACCACCGCTTCCAGCGCCTGGAACTGGGTGCCGTCGAGTTCATGGCTGACATAGGGAAACAGCGCGCGCCCGGCCGGCATCATGACGGCGGCGACCAAAGCCACGCACATGACCTTGGTAACGAGTGAGCGATCGATCATCCTGAAGCTCCCCTGCGCGCTCTTGGGCTTGTGGGCTTGTCGGCGCGCTTTGACCATCCTGTCACGAGGCGGGGTCTTACCGCAATTCGGCTTACGTCTGGAAGGCCGGATCGATGGGAACCCGGTAGCCGTTGACCAGCCTGTTGGTCTCGTTGGCCATGCCGGTGACCGCCATCAATTCGCCCAACATGGCCTCGCTCATGCCGGCCTTGCGCGCGGCTGCGGTGTGGCTGGCGATGCAATAGCCGCAGCCATTGGTGACCGAGACCGCGAGATGGACCATCGCCTCGGTGAGCGGATCGCGCGCGCGCGCAAGTCGGCTATAGCCGATTTGCGCCCTTTTTGATTTCCGATCTCGGCTAAAGCCCAGATCGGTTGCGCCACGATCTCCTTGATGCTCTCCCAGGTGCGCTTGAGCGTGACCGGAGCGCGGGCCAGATATTTCCAGAAAATGTTCACATCGGGGACGTCGCGCGACTTCTTGATGTCGTCATAGACGGCGCGCACCTCCGGCGAGGCGTCGGCATATTCGATCGGAGCGGGCGTGGACACGGCGCTGAAGCTCCCTGCCGCATGACCCTTACACAAAAGGTATATATACCGTCGCGCGGGAACCGGCTAATCTTGCCCACGAGGGGCACGCTTACGCTACTGGGGCCAGGGGGAGAACTCCCGTGCAGCTCTACGACCATGCCGTCGGCGCGTTGCGCGCCATCTATGACCGTCGCATCGACACGCCGGCGACGCTCGACGCGGAGCATTATTTCCCGCGTGCCGCGCGTTTCACCGCCGCCTGCCGGGAGATTCAACGCGAGGCCATGGCGATTGCCGGCCGCATCGACGAGGTGCCGCGCTTCCACGAATTGATGCCGCAACAGGCCGATATTTCCGCCGGCGACGGCCGCGACTGGCGCATGTTCATCATGAAAGCCTATGGCGTCGTCGTGCCGCAAAACCTTGCGCGCGCGCCGACGGTGGCGCGCCTGCTCACTGAGACGCCGGAAGTGGTGTCGGCGGTGTTCTCGTTCCTGGCGCCCGGCAAGCACATCCCGCGCCACCGCGGGCCGTTCCGCGCCATCCTGCGCTTTCACCTGATGCTGACGATGCCGACCGACGCGCATGGCGCGCCGGCCTGCGAGCTCATCATCGACGACGTGCCCTACCGGCTCGCCCAAGGCGAGAGCCTGTTGTGGGACGACACCTATCCGCACGAGGCCTTTAATCGCAGCGAGGACGTGCGCATCGCGCTGCTGCTCGACGTCTGGCGGCGCGACATGCCCTATGACGTCGCGCTGATGTCGCACGCGCTGATGGCGGCGGCGAAGGCGGCGATCCGCATGAAGGCGGTAAACTATTCGCCGTGAGGCTGCTTCGCCGCCGGCGCACCATCTCCGGCCGGACGGCCGTCGCGCATTACGGCTTGTAGCCGGCCTTCGACATGCAGGCCTTGTAGATCGCGGTGCGGGTCATCTGCTGCAAGTCGCCTTGGACCTTGCCGGCTTCCTGCAAGCATTTCTCCATCATCTGGTCGCGCTTCGAGGCGTTCTTCTGCATGCTCTTCTGCGCGACGGCGGCAGCGCCAAAACCGGCGACCGAAACGGCCGCCACCAGTGCGATGATAATCTTGGTCGGTGTCATGAGCATCTCCACGGTGCGAAGTTGTGCGATGGAGATAGAAAAGAGGGGGAGCCTGGACGTTCCGCCCGATCCGCGCTGTCCCGGATGAGGTCAATGCGGATGTGGTTAAGAGCCAATGTCGCACGGCGCGCGTGCGCAGATTTACCGATATCGTGGATGCCTCACGCCCGGCCGTCATCCCGGCCGAGCGACGATAGCCAAGCGCCAGCGCCCGCGTTCTTTGCGGCCCCGGGGCAGGCCGTCGTCCACTTCGACGCCCCCGCCGAGGGGGGTCTTTAACGGCGTTGGTGCCGCGCTCATCGCGGGCACCAGCGTCTGCCCCGCGTCCAGCCGGCGGCAAGAAAGGCAGGTACGAATATTGCATGAGGCAGAGCGCCCGATGCGATTGAGGAGGACGGTTGTCATGAGCGGTCTCGGCGGTCTCAACAAGGCGCCCGATGGCGTCGTTATCGGCCTGGTGCAGTTGCAGAACCCCTGGGTGGTCACGCGCGACGACTTGGCGCGTCAGACCGAGCGCATCTGCGCGCTGGTGGGCAAGGCGCGACGCAACCTGCCGACCATGGACCTGGTGGTGTTCCCTGAATATGCGCTGCACGGCCTGTCGATGGACACCAACCCCGCCATCATGTGCAGGCTCGACGGCCCGGAGGTCGCCGCCTTCAGGCAGGCCTGTATCGCCAACAAGATCTGGGGCTGCTTCTCGATCATGGAATTGAACCCAGGGCGCATGCCGTTCAATTCGGGCCTCATCATCGACGACAAAGGCGAACTCAGGCTCTATTATCGCAAGATGCACCCTTGGGTGCCGGTCGAACCCTGGGAGCCGGGCGACCTCGGCATCCCGGTGTGCGACGGGCCGAACGGCTCCAAGCTCGCGCTCATCATCTGTCACGACGGAATGTTTCCGGAAATGGCGCGCGAGGCCGCCTACAAGGGCGCCAATGTGATGCTGCGCACGGCCGGCTATACCGCGCCGATCCGGCACGCCTGGCAGGTTACCAACCAGGCCAACGCCTTTTGCAATCTGATGTATACCGCGAGCGTCTGCCTGTGCGGCGACGACGGCAGCTTCAATTCGATGGGCGAAGGCATGATCGTCAATTACGACGGCGTGCCGCTGGTCACGGGCAACAACAAGCCGGACGAGATCATCACCGCCGAAGTGCGGCCGCGGCTGTGCGACGAGGCGCGCGTCAATTGGGGCGTCGAGAACAACATCTATCAGTTCGGCCACCGCGGTTATGTCGCGGTGAAAGGCGGCGCGCAGGACTGCCCCTACAGCTATATGCAGGACATGATGGCAGGGCGCTATCGTCTGCCCTGGGAGGACCAGGTGAAGGTCACCGACGGCACGTCCTGCGGCTTCGCGCCGCCGGAAAGGGAGTACAGCCCGGAGGGCGCCGCGCCGCCAGCCTTGCGCAAGACCGGATAACGCCGTCCTCTTCCGCGGCCAGCGGGGCCGGCCCAGGCTCAAAAACGGCCGGACACGTTGAGGCGCCCGCCTCCGCCCCTATACTTGCCCCTATACTTGGCGCCCGAACCAGCGGAGGACGCGCCCATGCCCAAGACGCCCGACTATTTCCGCGGCAAGATCATCATCATCACCGGCGCCGGCAGCGGCATCGGCCGCTCAACCGCGCTCATCTTCGCGCGCGAAGGTGCCAATGTCGTGTGCGCCGACATCAATGGCGACGCGGTCGAGAAGACCGCCGAGCAGATCAATGCGCTCGGCGCGCAGGCGCTTGCGCTCACCATCGACGTGACCAAGCGCGCGGCGGTCGATGACATGGTCGAGCTTTCGCTCAACGGCTTCGGGCGGGTGCACTTCCTGTTCAACTCGGCCGGCGCCGCCATCCGCCGCTCGAAATTCCTCGACATCGACGACGATCTGTTCGACCGCACCTTCGACCTCAATGTGAAGGGCACGTTCTACGCCATGCAGGCGGTGCTGCCGCACATGCTCGAAAACAAGTTCGGCGTGATCGTCAATGTCGCGAGCATGGCGTCGCGCCGCGGCGGCCCCGGCACTTCGGTGCATTACGCGGCGGCCAAGGGCGCGGTGAATACCATGACGATGGGCGTGGCGCGCGAATTCGCGATGCAAGGCATCCGTTGCCTGTCGATCTCGCCCGGACCGATCGACACCGCCTTTGCCGCCGCCTCCGCCACCTCGCCCGAACTCAAGCAGCGCATGCTCGACGACGTGCCGATGAAACGCTTCGGCACACCGGAAGAGATCGGCGAACTGGTGCTGTTCATGTGCTCAGACGCCTGCGCGTACATGACGGCAGATACGATTTTCGTGAATGGTGGCGGTGGGTGGAGGTGAGAATTGCGTGAGCGCAGCGCTCTAGGTGCTTGCAGAGCCACATACTCCACTCATGCCCGCGCAAGCGGGCATCCAGCGCTGGGTCCCCGCTTTCGCGGGGACGAGCGGGAGAGGCAGCGCGCGCCCTGATCAGGCCGAGTGCTCCTTCTTCCGAAAATACTCTTGCGCCGCGATGAACTCGAACGGCATCGCAGCATTCAAGCGCACCCCGAAGAATCCGTCTTGCCCGCCGCGCCGATGCCAACCACCGACGACGATCGCTTCCGATGCGATCTCGCGATATTCGGTTCGGCCCAGCGCTTGAAGAAAGTCGGGCGCCACGTCTCTGCTCAGATAACCGACGGTCTTGCCGAAAATCTTCACGCAAACGGCGTGTCTGTCATAAGGATTGTTCGGTTCCGGCAGCAGAAGCGCCGCGTGTCGGTCGCGCGCACCTTCTGATGTCTTACCGCCACAAATCGTCTCCAACTCGCCTTGGTAGTGCGACTCGCCAACGATTGGAAAAACAAACGCGCCGTCGCCAACCAAGACACCGCAGCGGTCGCGCTCATGATGCGAGAACGGCCAAATATTCATCGCCCCCTCCCAGCCATAGCCCCACCCTCACACCCCCACCCTCTCCGTCAACACCGCATCCAACTCCGGCAGCAGGACGATGCCGTCCTGATCGGAGCCCGAGGAATGCACCACCAGCCAGGTGCACGGCTTGCCGCTCTCGTTGCGCGGGGCGTGCGGCATGTCGGGCGGCACGAAGCACTGCTCGCCGGCTTTGACCAGCACGCGCTCGCCGAGCGCTTCGCCGTAATAGACCGCGCACTCGCCGTCGAGCATATAGGCGATGGTCTCGATGCCCTTGTGATAATGCGCCTTCGCTACGATGCCGGGCGGCATCGGCAGCACGTTCATGCACACCTTCTCGGCGCCCACCGTCTCGGCCGAGACGCCGGCGCCATAGGTGAAGCCCTGCTTGCCGACATACGTCTGCCCCGGCGCCACCACCGCGACGCACGTCTTGTCCTGAGCCGCCATCGTTGCCTCCCCGTCTCGCCCACAACCTATTATTGAAGAGCGAAACGGGCCGGACAAGCCCCGCGCTTGTGCGCGGACGAACGCGGCAGACTGGTTGCCTACTCGGCGGCCTGCCGCGCCGCCGCTTCGATCGCCCGCGCGCGGGCGCGCGGCGTGCGCTTGCGCAATTTGCGCCGCGCCCAGATCCACAGGCCGGTGACCAGCAGCGTCAGCATCGCAACCGATAAAACGAGATTCATCCCCGACGACCAGCGGCCGGCGAAATTGCCCTCGTGCCAGAGCCGCGGCCAATTGCGCGGCTGCGCGACGAGGCCGTTCGGCGTCACCGCATAGACTGCGTATTCACCGCCGTCGACGAGGCGAACCATCGTGCGCTGTCCCATCGGCCGCAGCCAGACCAGCGTCGAGAGGTCGTGGCTCGCGCCTACCGTGGCCACCGCCTCTTTCAGCGGCATGGCCTGCGCCCGGCTCGCCTGTACCGGCGCGGTGAAGGTGACGCCATAGGCCAGGAACAGGCCGGTGAGCGGCGACAGCACGATCAGCGGCAACAGGCCCCAAGCGATGCCCTTGTGCCAACCGGAGACTGTGTTGCGCAGCCGCGGCCAGCCCATCAGCACGCCGACGAGCGCCAGCGCCAGCATGGCCGCGCTCGAAGCTGAGACCAGCCAGCCGAGATCGAAAATGAGCCGTTCGTGCAGGCCGCGCATGCTGCCGAGCGTCTGCGCCAGCGCCGACGGCCCGGCCAGCGGCTCGCCGGTCGCGACATCGATCACTTTGCCGCCGCCGCGGCCCGCGCCGAGGGTGAGCGTGTTGTCATAGCTGCGGTAGGAGATCGCGCGCGCCTGCCCGGTCGGATCGTATTTCTGCAGCAGCTCCTGCACGCGCGCGACCGACAGCGTACCGGGCTTGATCGCGGAGACCGTCAGCCACGGCTCGACCGAGAGCACGAGGCCGGTCACGAGCACCACGATGAGCGGCAGCGCGAAGACGAGCGCCACCCAGCGATGCAAACGCAGCAGCCAGAAGTTCATGTCGCATTCTCACATTGGTTCGCAGTCGCATGAAGCGACGCGAGCGCAGGAAGAACCCCCGGTGCGACTTCTGTTCGGGCCGCGCGATAACGTCTTTGCGCGAAATCAAATGCAGAGCTGGCATGCGGCCGCTTCGGCCGCGGTCCGCGGCTGACGATGATGTTTAGAACATCAGGTCCGCGCAGGGCGGCACGGGGCCGGCCTGCTGACGCGGCAGCAAGGGTAATGCGGCGACCTGCTGCGAGGCGCCCTCGCCCTTAACCGTCACGCTGACATCGATGGCGCGGCGCACCGACGGATATTGCACGGCGTAGCGAAGCGCGTCGGCGCCGGCGAAACCATTGTCGGGGCGATATTCGAGCCGCACGCCGCGCACGCGATGGCCGATGCAGGCGCCCACCGTGCCGGCATAGAGCGAGCGGATCGTGATGGTTTCGACGCGCGCGCAGACGCGGCCATGATGCGGCGGCGCGTCGAGCGTGAGCGAAGGCGCGTCGATGGGCTCGCAGGCGGCGTTCCAGCCGGCGTGCTCGCGAATGGCGATGGCGTGGTCCGCGCGCCCGGCGGCAGCGAAAGTCTCGTGACGTACCGCTGAGTCGTCGGCGCGCGCAGCCGTGACACCAAGCAGCGCGAGCAGGACAATGACAACGCTTGGCAGGAAAGGGCAGCGCGTGAAAGGACGCACCATGGACCCGGGACCCTGTTGCGACTGGCGCACGCTAACACGAGTCTCGGAAAAAAGTTGATGGCGGCGCGGCGCAATGCGTGCGGAAAGTTTGTGCACGCTGCAGTGCGGCATGCGAAGGCGCGCTACGCACGGCCGATACGCCGGCTGGGTTACACCCGCCGCCGCACGCTACGCGGAGCCGACAAATACCTGACGCTCCAACATCTTCTTGTCGCCCGCCTTGTAGTAGGGCTCGCTCCAGCTCGCGTCGGCGGAAAGCCCGGCTATGCGTTGCTTCAAGGTCTTGCCCTTGCTCCCCTTTGTCTTGCCCTCGATATGCGCGCGGAACCAGTAGTGGTCGAACATGCGCATGAACTCGGTGACATAGACATCCGTCACGCCGGAATCGCCGCGGATGATCAAGCTGTTCTCGTCGTTATGCAACGTCGAATTGTTCGAATAATTGGCCGACCCGGTGACCAGGACGGGATCCACCCCGAACGGATCGACAATGATGATCTTCGAATGGATGTGGATGCCATTGTGATGGAACGACTCGGTGCCTTCCAGCAGGTGGCCTTGAAAGTCGTGCAGCTCGCTTTTCAAATTTGTGGCCACCGACACCTCGTTGCCGTGCTCGAGCAACTGCACCTCGGCCGCGCCGCCGAGCGCTGATGGCTTGTCGGCCATCAGAAAGCGCAACGTGTCCGCCGGCGCGTTCTTGAACGTCTTCATGATGTCCGGATGCAGAACGAACGGCGCGCTGACCAACACCATTTTGCCGCCGTCGCACAGCGCGGCATAGAGTTTGATCATGTCCAGCTTAGGCTGCGGCGAGAAGACCGGCGTGACGCCGTGCGCGATGCCGGCGCGATCCTTGGGCAGCGGGAATTTCACCGTTGCGTCTTTCATCACGCCGGCTTCGGCGTTCGCGAACAATAGCTGGAAATAGGTCTCGTAGGCCGAGGCAATGTCGGCTTTGAAGACGGCATGGCCCACATTGAGCTGGCCGTAGATCGCCCCGTCCGTCCAATTGGTCGAGCCGGTCCATACCGCCACCGGCGTCGCCTTGCCGGCTGCGTCCTTCTTCAGCAGCACGACGAACTTATTGTGCATGATGGCGCTTGCGGGCGGCGCGCTGCGAGCGTGGGCGAAGTCGATCTTGTGCTTCTTGATCGCCGCCTCGTTCGCCTTCTTCGTCTTGTCGGCGCGCGCATGATAGGCGACCTTGACCTCGACGCCCCGCCCGACCGCCAGCTTCAGCGCATCGAGCAGCTTATCCTTCTGGAATTCGTAGACCGCGGCATGCAAGGCGAAACTCTTGTCGGTCGCCTGGCCGAGAAAGCCGAGCAGCGCTTCCTCCAGGCCGCGCGACAGCCACCACAGCGCGTCGGGAATGGTGCTCGGATCGTTGTTGCCGTAACGCACATTATAGGCCCTGCTCGCCGCCGCCCCGCGGTTGAAGAACACCGCGGTCTCATGGCCGCGATTGTTTTCGGTCGTCACTTCTACCGAGACGCCGCCGGGGATGCCGTCGAAGCTGCGCGTGCGGTCGGCCTCCTTGCCCTTGGCGATGATCTCGTCGGCGCTTTCGAAGCGGGCCACCGCGCGATAGCGGTAGCGTTTGCCGGGATCCAGCGTGTAGTCGCCCCAACGGAATTTCTGGATGGGCGCGCGCGCCGTGCTGACCATCGGGGCATCCTGCTCGGGCGGCGGCGCGTGCTTCTTGGACGCCTTCGGCGGCGAACGCTTCTTGTCGTCGCTCAGCACCGGCGGCGCGGACTTCGCGATGTCGGCCGAATCGAGGGCGTCGCGCTCAAAGCGCAGCATGTTCGGCAGCCAGCGGCGCTCGCCGGTGTCGAGGTCGGTGCGCTCGATGCTGAAGCCGAGGCATTTGTCGCGCAGAGTCGCTTCCAGATCGAACGCCAGCATGGCGTTGTTCGAACCGGCGATCACCCTGAGGGTAAGGCCGTCTTTCGATGCGCGCGCCCGCATGTTTGCCCCCAAGCCCTAGAACTACTTATGAGTTATATTTCTCCAATTTAATCCCCAAACGTGTACCGGACGCAAGCCGTTTAGGCAGGCGGAGCGCGCCCCCGGTCTGCCTGGCGGGCTCGGCCGAATGGAGGAAGCCTCGAAGGCACCGGGTCAAAGATTTGCTCTCGCCGGGGGGCCCGGTGGGGAAAGTACGGTGCACAAAAGAGTTAGCGGGGACCGCCGGATAAACCTCACACCGGCAAATTATCGTGCTTCCGCGCCGGCCACTCGATGTGCTTGTTCTTGAGCATCCCGAGCGCGCGGGCGATGCGCTTGCGGGTCGCGTGCGGCATGATCACGTCGTCGATATAGCCGCGCTCGGCGGCGACGAAGGGCGACAGGAAGCGGTCTTCGTAGCGCTTGGTCTGCGCCGCGATCTCGTCGGCGGTGCCGCCGCGGAAGATGATCTCGACCGCGCCCTTGGCGCCCATAACCGCGATCTGGGCGGTCGGCCAGGCATAGTTCAAATCGCCGCCGAC
>DASZQT010000354.1:0-6108 GCA_035549515.1 Pseudolabrys sp.
CGAGCAGTTCGGCACCGCGGCCGAATTCGACGAGCCGAGGGGCGGCATCTTCCTGTGGGTGAAGCTGCCGGACACCGTCGATACGCTGAAGCTCTATCAGGCCGCGCTCGCCGCCGGTGTCGCCATCAATCCGGGCCCTGAATGGTCGACCGACGCCATGCACAGCAAAAGCCGCATGCGGCTGTGCTTCGCCAGCCCGTCGCATGAGCAAATCCGCGAAGGCATCGCGATCCTGGCCGACATTTGCCGCAAGGAATTCGGCGTGCCCGCGCGCAGCGGCAATATCGAACAGCGAGGGTGACATGAAGCTGCTCATCCCGATTGCGGAGCAAATCGCCCAGCGTCTGATCGACCGCAAGGAGACGATCGCGATCGCGGAATCCTCCACCGGCGGGCTGATCGCGGCGGCGCTTTTGGCCGTGCCCGGCGCGTCGGCCTATTTCCTCGGCGGCGCGGTTGTCTACACCAAGACCGCGCGCGGCGCGCTGCTCGGCCTCACCGACTCCGACATGAAAGGCCTGCGGCCGTCGACCGAAGCCTATGCGATGCTGGGTGCGCGGCGCGTGCGCGATGTAATGAGCGCGACCTGGGGGCTTGGTGAAACCGGCGCGGCGGGCCCGACCGGCAATCGTTACGGCGATGCGGCCGGCCATAGCTGCATCGCGGTCGCCGGTCCAATCGAGCGCGCGACCACGCTCGAAACGGGCAGCGCCGACCGGCCGGCCAACATGGACGCGTTCGCCGAGCGCGGGCTTGCGCTTCTTCTCGAGGCTATTTCAGGCGCGGCATGATGGAACGGCCGCGGGGTTCGTGATCGCAGCGCGTGCGCGTGCCTAGAGGCGCGATCATGCGGCCAGCCGGCGCAGCCGCGTTTCGTCGGTCATTTGCAGCGACCGCTCGGTGATCGTCATCAGTCCGTTCTTGCGGAATTCGCCCAGCACCTTGTTGACGTAAACCGGCGTCAATCCGGTCGCCTCGGCGATATGGGTCTGGCGCAAGGGAAAGTCGACGCTGTCGCCATCCACCAGGCCGGCTTTGCCGAGACGATCCCACAGGTCGAGGATGAGGCGGGCAACACGTTCCGACGCCGTGCGCCGTCCGAGATCGGTGATGAGCTGCTCGGCGCGCTTTCTTTCGTCGTTGGAAGCCGTCATCACGCGTTCGAATATCGCCGGCGACACGAACATGGCGTGCCTGAGTTGCGAACGATCGAAACAACGATAGCAGCCGCGCGTGACGGCTTCGATCGAGAACCGCAATTGCGGATCGAACACCAGCGCCGCGGTGACGATTTCTCCGGGCAGCAGGAACGACAGAATTTGCCGACGACCGTTGGTGATTTGCACCATGCGCGCCGCCCAGCCCTCGCAGGCCACGGGAATGCCGTCCAAGATTTCGCCTTGCCGGAAAGCAATGCGGCGCGCGGGCGTGGGTCGGTGCTCTTGCGAGATGACGGGCCACTCATTCGACCACGGCTTTTCCTCGCCGAGATCGAGCAACACCTGACACAGGCCCAACCCTCGCATCACGCAATTTGCACAGCCGGTTTTGGTTTTTTGCGGAGATATCGATGCGGTCATATTGTTGAATAGCTGCCGATGAAACCATCAAGTTTGGCCGCATCAATAATTGTAATTCGATCGCTGGCTATGTTGAGGATCGAGCTTTGCTGCAATTTTTGCAGTGCACGGTTAACATCGTCAGGGGTGAGCCCGGTCGCGTCGGCAATGTCCACCGGCGTCAGGTGAAATGGGTACACATCGGCTTCGATCGAGATTTGTCGCGCCAACATCCGCCGCGTGAGCCGATGCGCGAAGCTGGCGATGCGCAGGGCGGCGTCGCTATGGTTAAGTGCGATGGAGGTCGAAATCGCTTCGTCCATCTCGGCCGAACAGGAGCGACCCAGCGCGTCGCGGATCGCCGGTTCGCTGGCGAGATTCTGCCTGACGTCGTCATGCGCGAGCTGACAGAATTCGATATCGGTCGCGGCCTGCACGGAAAAATCGGAATCGGGCGCGAGCAGGGCGGCGGCCGAGAACAGATCGCCGGGAATGAGCACGGACAGAATTTGCCGGCGTCCGTCCGGCAGCCGATAAAAGCGATAGGCCCAGCCCTTGCACAGCACGAATGGTCCGGACAGGTAGTTCTTGTCGCCGTTGCGGATGACGTTGTCCTTGCCGGCGCGCCAGAAGATTTGCGCGATCCGATTTGGCGGCGACGGCTCGCGGGCCAGCGCGCGATCGATCATGGTCCCGCAAAAGCTCGCGCCGCGCACGCCACAATGGCGGCACGGCCAAGCCAGATGCCGTTCAAGTATCACGCACGGTCCCCCGAATCATTTCCGCGAATCGCGCCCGCATCATCGTTGCCGATCATGGGCCGGCAACTGCGTGAAGATACGTAACGACTTACCGTCCCCAGGAACTCGGGGCCGGCTCGCGCGCTCAACAGGTGGACCACGGCGGCATCGCGCGCCGGCATAGGCATACCGCACTCACGCGTCTGTGCATTGCGCGGATCGTTTAAATTTAAAGATGCGGCAGACTGACGCGGATCACGCCATTTCCGCGCGCACCAGCGCCCGGAAACTGTCGATCGGCGTGAGACCCTTGTCGGTCTCGACGTGCCAGAAGGTCCAGCCGTTGCAGGCTTCCAGCCCTTGCGCCAGCGCGCCAATGCGATGGATCGAGCCGATGCGGTCGCCGAGCGCGAGCGCGCCGTCGGCGCGCACCAACGCCTTGTGCCGCTTCTTGGCGTCGGTGAGCACGGCGCCCGGCGTCACCAGCCCGCGTTCGACCAGCGCGGAAAACGCCACGCGCGGCGCTTCGCGCGCAGTCACGAAGGGCGCGATCGACGGGGCTTCCAAAGGCTCGGTCGCGTCGATGCGCGTCTGTGCCGCCTTGGCATATTTGCTCTCGCGCTCGACGCCGATGAAGCGGCGGCCGAGGTGCTTGGCGACAGCGCCGCTGGTGCCGGTGCCCGCGAAGGGATCGAGCACCAGATCGTCGGGGCGTGAGCTCGACAGGATCACGCGCGCGAGCAGGGCCTCCGGCTTCTGGGTCGGATGCAGCTTCTTGCCGTCGCCGCCCTTCAGGCGCTCGTCGCCGGTGCACAAGGGAATGGTCCAGTCGGAACGTACCTGGACATCTTCGTTGCCGGCTTTCAGCATTTCATAATTGAAGGTGTAGCCCTTGGCGTCGGCGCCGCGCGAGGCCCAGATCAGGGTCTCGTGCGCATTGGTGAAGCGGCGGCCGCGGAAATTCGGCATCGGATTGGTCTTGCGCCAGATCACGTCGTTGAGGATCCAGAAGCCGAGATCCTGCATCATGGCGCCGACGCGAAAGATGTTGTGATACGAGCCGATCACCCAGATCGTGCCGGCCGGCTTCAAGACGCGGCGGCAGGCGAGCAGCCAGGCGCGGCTGAAATCGTCATAGGCGGAAAAGCTCGCGAACTTGTCCCAGTCGTCGTCGACCGCATCGACGTGCGAATCGTCCGGACGCTTCAGGTCGCTGGCGAGCTGGAGGTTATAGGGCGGATCGGCGAAGATCAGATCGACGGAACCCGCCGGCAATTTCGCCATCTCGGCGACGCAGTCGCCGACGATGATGCGGTGCTCGAGGGTGCAATCTGAAACTCGACGGGGCGCCCGTAAGGGCGCCCCGCGACGCGACACAACCATGACTCACAAACTCTGACTCAAGGACGACGCAGTCGGCGACGCGGGACCTACAACCGACACGCACGATGATGGCGGTCCAAGGTGAAAAAACGGTTTATGGATAGCGCTTTACACTCGGCAAAATCTGCCTATCTGGTGGGTGTTTAGCGGCCGGCGGCTTGGCGCCGGCCCGTGGGAGATGTGGGCAATGCGCTGGGAAGATTTTCGTCGCAGCGACAATATCGAGGACGCGCGCGGCGGCGGCTATGAGGGCGGCGGCGGGTTCAACCTGCCGGTGGGTGGCGGCGGCATCGGCATCGGAACGGTGATCGTGCTCGGCCTGATCGGTTGGGCGCTCGGCATCGATCCGAGCGTGCTCATTTCCGGCGCCGAAATCGCCACATCCAACCGGACGCAGTACCAGCAGCCCTACCGGCCGGCGAATACCCACACCGGGGCGCCGAGCGATCCGATGGGTCAGTTCGTCGCCGCCGTGCTCGGCAATACCGAGGATGTGTGGAGCAAGGTCTTCCAGGAGAGCAATCAGACCTACCGGCCACCGCGGCTGCGGCTGTTCTCCGGCGCGGTCGAAGGCGGCTGCGGCATGGCGCAGGCGGCGATGGGGCCGTTCTATTGCCCGCGCGATCGCCGCATCTATCTCGATACGTCGTTCTTCCGCGACATCCAGCAGCGTTTCCACGGCTGCAGCGGCAAGGCCTGCGAATTCGCCGAGGCCTATGTGATCGCGCACGAAGTCGGCCACCACGTGCAGAACGTGCTCGGCATTCTGCCGAAAGCGCAGGCCGCGCAGCAGGCGGCCGGCAGCAAGGCGGCCGCCAATCGCATCCAGGTGCGCGTCGAATTGCAGGCCGACTGCCTGGCGGGCGTGTGGGCCAACCGCTCCAACCAGAAATGGAAGACGGTCGAGCCGGGCGACGCGGAGGCGGCGCTGCAAACGGCCTCCGCCATCGGCGACGACCGCCTGCAGAAACAGGCGCGCGGCTATGTGGTGCCGGACGCGTTCACGCACGGCACCTCGGCGCAGCGCATGCGCTGGTTTTCCACCGGCCTGAAGGCGGGCAAGGTGTCGGCGTGCAATACGTTCTCGGCGGTGGGGTTGTGATTTTCCTTTATCCCTCCCCCTGAAAGGGGGAGGGTGGCGAGCGCAGCGAGCCGGGTGGGGGTCGCTGTTGCGTCGAGATAACCCCACCCCGCCCGGCTTCGCTGTCGCTCTGCCGGGCGACCCTCCCCTTTCAGGGGAGGGATAAGAAAGGAAAACTCATGCCCGGCATCGACGAGAGCAAGCAATTCGTGCCCCTGAGCATCGCGGTGCTCACCGTGTCCGACACGCGCGAACTGGCCGACGACAAGTCGGGCAACACGCTCACCGAGCGCATCGCGCGTGCCGGCCACAAGCTCGCGGCGCGCGCCATCGTCAAGGACGAGGTCGAGGCGATCCGCGCGCAGGTGAAGCCCTGGATCGCCGATAAGAGCATCGATGTCATCATCACCACCGGGGGCACCGGCTTTACCGGCCGCGACGTGACGCCGGAAGCGCTCGAGCCCCTGTTCGAGAAGAAGATGGACGGCTTCTCCACGCTGTTCCTGATGGTGAGCTATCCGAAGATCGGCACATCCGCGATCCAGACGCGCGCCACCGCCGGCGTCGTCAATGCCACTTACATCTTTTGCCTGCCGGGTTCGCCCGGCGCCTGCAAGGATGCCTGGGACGATATCCTGGTGCACCAACTCGATTACCGCTACCGGCCGTGCAATTTCGTGGAAATCCTGCCGCGGCTCGACGAGCATCTGCGGCGGCCGAAGGCGCAAGGCGCCACGGCGTAGGCTTATTTCGATTGGTTGGCCTATCGTTCGCGGTCATTGCCGGGCTTGACCCGGCAATCCATGAGGCCGACGCACGGAAAGTAATCCGTACTTTTGTATTTACTGGATCGCATCATGGATGCGCGGGTCAAGCCCGCGCATGACGCTGTGCAGTGTCCGAGTCCATTCGAACGCCGTCGGCCGAATCGTTGCGGCGTGTCTATCCAATCGTGCTCACCACGCCGCCGTCGACGCGCAAGGCGGCGCCGGTCGTCGCCGAAGCCTGCGGCGAGCAGACATAGACCACCATGTTCGCCACTTCGTCCGGCGTCGCGAGACGGCGCAGGATCGATGACGGCCGGTGTTCGGCGATGAATTGCTTTTCCATCTCGGCTTGCGAGATGCCAGCCTCTTTCGCCATTTTGCCGAAGAAATCGGCGACGCCTTCCGAGCGCGTCGGCCCCGGCAGCACGGCGTTCACAGTGACGCCGGTGCCCGCAAGCGAAGCCGCCAGCCCGCGCGACACGGCAAGCTGCGCCGTCTTGGTCATCCCGTAATGCACCATCTCGACCGGAATATTCAGGCCCGACTCGGAGGAAATGAACACCACGCGGCCCCAGTTC
>DASZQT010000355.1:0-3069 GCA_035549515.1 Pseudolabrys sp.
CGCTGCGGCTGAAGATGCAGCGCGTGATGCAGAACAACTGCGCCGTCTTCCGCACCGGCGAGGTGCTGGAGGAAGGCCACAAGCTCATTCACGACGTCTATGCCGGGATGCCCGACCTCAAGGTCAGCGACCGTTCGCTGATCTGGAATTCCGACCTGATCGAGACACTCGAACTGGACAATCTGATCGCGCAGGCGGTCGTCACCATGGACTCGGCCAAGAACCGCACCGAGAGCCGTGGCGCGCATGCGCGCGAGGATTATCCCGAGCGCGACGACAAGAACTGGATGAAGCACACGCTGGCCTGGCTGGACGACAAGGGCAACACCACGCTCGATTATCGCCCGGTGCACACCTACACGCTGACCAACGACGTCGCCTACATCGAACCGAAGGCGCGGGTGTATTAACTTCCGTCATGCGCGGGCTTGACCCGCGCATCCATCGTCTTTCGAAGGCGGATGGATTGCCGGATCAAGCCCGGCAATGACAATAAAGCGAGAGCAAGCCACCATGGTCGAATTCACGCTGCCGAAGAACTCCAAGATCACGCAAGGCAAGACCTGGCAACACGGGCCGAAGGCCAAGGCCGGCGAGGAGACCGAGTTCCGCGTCTACCGCTGGAATCCGGACGACGGGCAGAACCCGCGCGTCGACACCTATTACGTCGACCGCAACGACTGCGGCCCGATGGTTCTCGACGCGCTGATCTGGATCAAGAACAACATCGATCCGACGCTCACCTTCCGCCGCTCCTGCCGCGAAGGCGTGTGCGGCTCCTGCGCCATGAACATCGACGGCACCAATACGCTCGCCTGCACCAAGGCGATCGACGACAACAAGGCGCCGGTGAAGATCTATCCGCTGCCGCATCAGCCGGTGGTGAAGGACCTGGTGCCGGACCTGAAGAATTTCTACGCGCAATATGCCTCGATCGAGCCCTGGCTGCACACCGTGACGCCGACGCCGGAGAAGGAATGGCGCCAGAGCCACGAGGACCGCACCAAGCTCGACGGCATGTATGAGTGCATTCTGTGCGCCTGCTGTTCGACCTCGTGCCCGAGCTATTGGTGGAATTCGGAGCGCTATCTCGGCCCGGCCGCGCTGTTACAGGCCAACCGTTGGGTGCAGGATTCGCGCGACGAAGCGACCGGCGAGCGGCTCGACAAGATCGAGGACCCGTTCCGGCTCTATCGCTGCCACACCATCCTGAACTGCTCGAAGGCCTGCCCGAAGGGGCTCAACCCGGCCAAGGAAATCGCCACGCTGAAAAAGGCGCTGGTGGATCGGCAGCTTTGAGGCATCGCGCCGGCCTATCCCCGTTCATTCCCGCGAAAGCGGGAATCCAGCGCTGGGTCCCCGCTTTCGCGGGGACAAACGGAATGTGGGCACCCAAACCGGCTGACCGACCACAACCTGCCTACAACTTCTGCTTGATCCAGCCCCGCCACTGACGCAGTCTTAGACCCTTGGTGGGGGGTTACCGTTGCGTCAGGGTCGCGGGGTTCTGGCAGTAGCGACTGCGCTTCTGGGCGCGGCCTGTTCGGGGCCGGTCAGCAACCTGCCGCCGCTCGACGAGAGTGCCGTCAAGGCCGAACGCCATCTCGAACAGGTCGCGCAGATCAAGGATTACTTCGCGCAGCTTCACCGCGTCGACAGCGTCGCCTACCGCATCCGCGTCGCCAACCGGACCGATTGCAAGGACAATGTCGCGGCGCAGATCGGCCTTGATGCGCTGACGCCGCAGAGCCTGTCACCCAAGTATCGTTCCTACGCCGCCGATGCGCTCAAACTGTCCTGGGAGCGGCCGACCGCCGTCTCGGTCGCCGAAGGTTCGCCCGCCGCGCAGGCCGGCATTGCAGCGGGCGACGAGATCATCGCGTTCGACGGCGAGCTGATCCCGGTCGAAGGCACGCCCGGCTGGATCGCCGATTGGCTGAGGCGCAACGGCGAGAAGCCTGTGGAGATCAATTTGCGCCGTCAGGGCAGCGATCGCACGGCGACCGTGACGCCCGTCATCGGTTGCGCCATTCCGATCAAATACGTGACCGCCGATGCGGCGAATGCGGCGACCGATGGCGATCGGATCGTCATCAGTTCGGCCATCGTGAGCCTGGCGCAGACCGACGCCCAACTCGCGGTCATCATCGGGCACGAGCTGGCGCACGCCAATCTCGGCCATCTGCGCAAGCGCAGTTTCAACGCCTTCATCGGCGCGGCCGGAGGCGTGCTCGTCGATGCCGGCTTCATGACCGGCGGGATGTACACCGGCGGCGCCTTCAGGCGCGCCTTCGCGCGCGCGGGCGCCAAGGCCTACAGCGTGCAGTTCGAGCGCGAAGCCGATTATGTCGGCGCCTATTACGCCGCGCGCGCCGGCTACGATGTTGCGGTCGCGGCCGACATCTGGCGCGCGCTCGGCCGCTCGCATCCGGGCAGCATCGGCTTTGCCGGCACGCATCCGACCACGCCGGAACGCTTCATCCAGATGCAGAAGGTGGCGGCGGAGATCGCCGACAAGGAGCGCCGCCATCTGCCGCTGGTGCCGGAGATGAGGCTCTCGGACGATGGAGCTGATGCTGTGGCCGAGCACGATGCGAGGACGCAGTAACAAAATTGTCGGACCATTCATGAAACCTCTCTCCGCCTCATCCTGAGGAGCATCGCGACGCGATGCGTCTCGAAGGATGCGGCGGCCTCATGCTTCGAGACGGCCTTCGGCCTCCTCAGCATGAGGCCGGATCGCTACGTGCAATTCTTGGCCAGGCAGTACTTTTCCAATTCCGGCCACGGCTGATAGACGACTTTGGCGCATTGGCCCTGGCCGGCATCGACCAGTTGGTTGAGGCTGCCGCCATAGAAATAAGCGATGCGCTCCTTCACACCGGTATACTGCCGATTCAAGTCGCGCGCGTTCAGCCGCACGCAGACCGAATAGCGTTGCTCCGTGCCGGCCGGGCGCAACATCGGCTCGGAAATCCCGGCCTCTTTGATATTGGTCGGATCCTCCAGCGTCTGCGTCAGAGTCAGCAGGATCTGTTTTTTGTAGTCGGTCGGGAAAATATTGGGATC